>CAYWBK010000054.1:0-20756 GCA_964455745.1 uncultured Armatimonadia bacterium | reverse complement strand
CCGCGAAGCCGCACGATATTGACAAACCGCACTCAGGCGTATATCATCTTCCTGCTGCCGCACCCACGGCGGCGTGCCGCCGAACGGATGGCGGCTTGTTTTGTTTCGGGCGGATAGCTCAGCTGGGAGAGCGCCTCCCTCGCACGGAGGAGGTCGAGGGTTCGAATCCCTTTCCGTCCACCATCGCCCCCTGGCGCCACCCGCTGTCCGCACATAAGGCTCGGGTGGCGTTTTCGTACCAGATTGCCGGCGATCAGACTTCGCCCGGCAGCCGCCACAGGGCGTGTCATGCGCAACTTCCTCGCCGAACCAGCCGAGGCCGCTCGCCGCTTGCGCCGCCCGGCCGCATTCTCCCTCATCGCCACGGGCTTCGGCGCAGGCGTTGCTCAGGTCCTTCTCTTCCGCGAACTCCTCGTCGTCTGTCACGGGAACGAGATCTCGTTGGCCCTGATGCTGGCAGGATGGCTGCTCTATGGGGCGCTGGGCAGCACCCTCGCCCGACACGGGGCCCGCAGAGACGCGTTCATCCTCGACAGCGCCCGCCGCGCCGCCCGGCTGGCCCCGCTGACCGTGCCCGCGCTGCTCGTATCCATGATTCTGCTCCGATCCGCGCCGCAATGGCTGGCGTACCTGGCGAACCGGGTCATCGGCATCGTCGGCACGGCTTCGGTCCACGGCGCGCACCTGCGGACCCTCATCAGCCTCCAGCCCGGCGAGATGCTCGGGCTTATCCACATCTGCGCCGTCGTGGTGGCCGCGACTCTTCTGCCCGCGATGCTGGCCGGGGCGCAGTTCGCCGCGAATTGCGGGCTTCTCGCCCGTGTGCGCCGAGGCGACGCCGGCGCGGTCGGGGCCGCGTATGCTTTGGATGCGGTGGGGCATCTGATCGGCGGCGTCTTGCTCGCGTGGACAGTGCTGCAGTGGCTCGACCCGTTCCGCACCGCAGCGGCGACAGGGGTTGCTGGCCTCGCCGCGACGGCCTGGCTGGCGACCAGCACTCGCGCAAGACGTCGCGCGATGCCAATCATTGCCGTGCTGATTGCACTCGCCGCGCAGACGGCCTTGCTCCTCGTCGCGCGCCCCCTGGACGACTGGACACTGCGCCGGTTCCGCTGGGCCGGGCGTGAGGTCCTCGCCAGCGGCAACTCGGTCTACGGCAACATCGCGATCCTGCGTCAGGGCACAAACGGGGTGGCGCTGTTCGAGAACGGCACGCCCTCGGGCGAATCCCCGGCGCTGCCGCAAGTCCAGGTCTCCGTCCAGTTCGCGATGCTCCAGGTTCCCGCGCCACGGCAGGTGCTGATGATCGGTGGCGGGGCGTTGGGGGGGCTGCAGGAGGCGCTGAAGCACAGTCCGGCGCGCATCGACTACGTGGAGATGGACCCGCTGATCTTCGATCTGGCCGCCGGATGGCTCACCGGCGCCGATGCCGCCGCGCTGCGCGACCGGCGTGTGCATCGCATTACCGACGACGGCCGGCTGTGGGTGAAGCGCACCCGCGCGGCCGGACTGCGCCCTTATGATGTGGTGATCGTATCCGTGCCCGAGCCGATGACCGCGCAGATGAACCGCTTCTTCACCACGGACTTTTTCCGCGAGGTCAGGGACGTGCTCAGGCCCGGAGGGGTGGTCGCCTGGCAGATGCCGGCTTCGGGCTTCTACATGGGGCCGCAGCTTCTGAAGCTCGATGCGTGCCTTTGGCACACGGCAGGCTCCGTGTTCCCCTACATGGCCCTCACCGCAGGCGAGACGCTGTGCGTGGTGGCCTCGCCGGACAGGGCATTCCTGATCTCCGACCTGCAGGCCATTAGAAGGCGGCTGGCGTGGGAAACGCTCGACATTCCCGTCTTCGAGGCGCAGATTCCCGATCTCCTCGACCCGTACAACGTCCAGTACATTCGCAAGCAACTGAAGGCGGCGCGGGGCGTGCCGCAGAACACCGATTTCCACCCGGTCGGCTACTTCTACGACCAGGCTGTCTGGGTCGCGAAGTTCCACCCTTCGACACTGTCCTTCTTCGACCGTCTCGAGAAGCTGTCTTACGGGCGGCTGCTGCGTATCGTGTTCGGAGTGGGGGTCGCGCTACTGCTTCTGGGTCTCGCGCGACCGGTCCGGGCGGTCTTCACGCCGCTTGCCGTCCTGGTCAGCGGATTCGTGGGGATGCTCCTGGAAGTCGCGCTGCTCATGGCCTATCAGGCGCAGTATGGCGCGGTCTACAGCCAGGTCGGCATCATCATCGGGGCGTTCATGGTCGGCCTCGCGGCCGGTGGCGTCACATTCGGGCGATACTTGAACCGGTTGAGCCGCCCCCAGGCAGCCGCCTGGGCGCTGGTGGCCGTGCAGGCAGGCATCGGCGCGATCGCCGCCGTCCTGCCGGTCGTATTGTCGGCAATGTGGTCGAGCGCCGGAGCCTCAGGACTTGGGATGAGCGCCGCCCGGGCCGCATTTCCCGCCATGACCGCACTGGTGGGCTTCGGCGTCGGCGCGCAGTTCCCGCTCGCGAGCTGGGTTGCGGCGTGGGGGAAGTGGTCGGTGGGGAGAGCTGCGACGGCCTTGTACGCGCTGGACCTCATCGGCGCGGCGATCGGCGCTTGCGTCGCGGGGACGGCACTCGTTCCGGTGCTGGGAATCGGGCGGACTTGCGAACTGGCGGCGTGGGTCAGCATCGCAGTCGCGGTCCTGCTGGCCTCGCGGGCGGTGCGGTTCCCTGACTGAGGGATCGGGTTCATTCGTATGCGCAGCGACGGTTCATGGGCGCAGTGGGCGCGACAATCCTGTCGAGGATTGCCGTTCCTACACACCCGTGCCTGACAATCTTGTCGATGCTGACACTTGGTGCCGGAATAGTCCGCGACAAGATTGTCGCGGCCACTGTAGATTGGTGCAGTGGGCGCGACAATCCTGTCGCGGGCCGTTCCCTCGCCCCCGACAGTCCTGGCGAGATAGCCCCCGGCAGGATTGCCGGGGCCACGGTGGGGCCTGGTCAGAATCAAGCGAGGGCAGCCCGCTGGGTAGCTGCCCTCGCTCGTGCGGCGGGGTTGGTGGTCTAGTAACCTGACGCCTTCTCGCCCTTGGAGGCCGCTTTTCCCCCGTCCTTCGGCGTTCCGGTCGCCGAAACAAGGTATGCGGCCAGCGCCTGGAACTCCTGATCGGTCAGCTTCCAGCGCGGCATGCCGTCATCCAGAGGCTTACCCTCCTCGTCGAGGCCCTGCGTGACGGCGCGCTTGAACGTGTCGAGGGTGTACATCGGCGGCCTGCTGTCCTGCGCCTCCAGGATCGCACTGGCCCGGATGTCGGGAATCGTGTGCCCGCCGGCTTCCTTCCCCTTGGCGTCGGCCCCGTGGCAGTTGGCGCAGCCGCCCGGCTTGGACTTGAACATCGCCGACCCCTTAGTGCATTCGATGTGCTTCCCCGATGCTCCGATGCCGGTCGTGAAAATCTTCTCGCCGAGCGCATTACCGCTTGCGGACGGCTGCGCCGCAGCCTGCTTCGTCTGGGTCTGGACGTTGGGGGGCGCGGTGGGCGTCGGAGTGACGGCAGCGTTCTTCTTCTGGCCGCAACCGCACAACAGCAGAACCACAAGCCCTGTGACCACGAGCGCAGCGCATCTCGCCGTTTTCATTACAGATCTCCCTCGCATGACAATAATGCGCTTATTGTGGCGTTAAATGAAATGAATGTCAATGTATTTTGCGCAAACAGTTGCCTGCGCCGTGCGGGGTCGACCAAGCGCGTCACCGCCCGTGCCTGGGCAGACTATCCGCCGAGGTCCTGGATCGCGAGGTTGATTCGCGCGGGGTCGTTGGTGCCCAGTTCGTAGCCCGCCGCGGTGGCGACGTGAGCGGGCGGCCATTTCAGCTCCGACAGCGAAGGAAGGCCCTTCGCCTTGCGGGTCAGTTCCAGCAGTTGCATGACCTGATAGTCAAGGGCCACGGGGTCAGTGGATGCAAGCACCGCATAGTAGGGGAGGATGCACTCGGGATGGAATGCGGGGCCGCGGTCGTACATCAGCCGCAGCGCGTCGCAGATGATGAGGCGCTGCTTGGAGTGGATGTCCACCGCTGTGTTCACATCGGCGACGGCCGGGTTGCAGCCGCCGATCATGTGGAACTTGCTGGGATTATTGATCGATCCGAAGTGGTTCTTGAGGGCGCAACTCATGCCCGCATACTCGTGGTGCTTGACCACGGGCACGTTGATGATGGCGGTCGCGGTGCGGGTGACGATCTTGCTGAGGCAGAAACTGGTCTCGTTGCGCAGCGTGAAGCTTTCCTCATACCCCGGCTCGTTCTTCCCGCCGAGGGTCCCGTAGCACTGCACGCCCGGGCCGCCGGCATTTAGCGTAAAGCCTGCGCCTGCAAGATCGCGGTCTTCCTTGTCATACAGGATGATGTGCTCCTCAGGGATGCCGCAGGCTTTCAGCCCGTCGACGATCGCCTGCACTATGGCCGGGCTGGGTGCGAACTGGGGGGCGAGGCAACTGAGCTTCACCGCCACGATATCGTTCGGTTTGAACAGCTTCTTCCAGGCCTCGATGGCGGTCGCTGCGCCCACGGCCTGCTGGACCCCCAGGTGCGTGAGATACCGGATCGTCTCAGCCGCCCTGTCATCGGCGAGGTTCGCCAGGCGGCTGTCGCGGCACAGGGCAACGGTGGTCTTGCGGGCGCCGGCCGCCGCAGCGGCGGCTCCGGGCGGCGGCGCCGCGAGTGCGGCTTCACCGGCCCCGATCAGCGCGCCGGTGGTGAGAACCGTCGTCTTGATGAAGTCGCGGCGATCCATGGAGTGGGTTCGCGCTCCTGGCTGTGGAATGGGCGGGCCTACGAGGTCGTTGCAGAGGTTGCCGGCTCGCCTGTAAGAACGGTCTCCGTAGCGCGACCGCCGATGGTGCGTCGTCATGGGGAACTGAGATCGTCACTGTGGACGCGACCGGAACACAGTGGCGGTGACGGCTGGGTCGCACTCTGGAAAGTGTTCCTACTGTCTTCTGCAACCGCCTTCTACGTCCAGATACCAGGGATCTTCGTGTGGCACTTGACGCAGGTGAAGTTGCCCAGGTCGAGCCCCGTGTTCTCCACGTCGTAGTTCACCCGCCTGATGACTTTGTACCCGCATTTCGGGCAGTACGTCGACTCCGCCGGGTGCCCGTTCATGTTGCCCACGTAGACGTAGCGCAGCCCGGCTTGGTAAGCATTGCCGCGCAGCGCGGTGAGCGTGTCGGCAGGGGTCGAGGGCACGTTGCCGAGCTTGTAGGTCGGGAAGAAGCGCGACACGTGCAGCGGCACGTCCGGTCCGCAGTTGGCGACGATCCAGCGGCACATCTCGCTGAAGGTGTCCGGGTTGTCGTTATATCCGGGGACGACCAGGTTGGTAAGCTCCAGCCAGACACCGGACGCGGCGGCGACCTTGATGCTGTCCAGGACGGTCTCCAGACGCCCGCCGGTGACATCCTGGTAGAAGTCCGCTGTGAATCCCTTGAGGTCGATGTTGATGGCATCCACCGCCTTGGTGAAAGCCTGCATCGTCTCCGGGCAGCAATACCCGGCGGTGTGGATGAGCACCTTCAGCCCGGCCTTGTGGGCAAGGGCCGCTGTGTCGAGAACATACTCGATGCACTGGATCGGCTCGGAATATGTGAAGGTGATGCTCTTGAGGCCGATGTCCTTCACCTGGGTGACGAGGCTGTCCGGGGGGAGGTTCTTGTTGTCGGTTTGCTCGGGGCGTGCCTGCGCAAACTGCCACGACTGGCAGTATTTGCAGTCGAGATTGCAGCCCGCCGTCCCCAGCGCCAAAGTCCGCGTGCGCGGAAGGAAGTGGTAGAACGGCCCCTTCTCCATGTAGTCGGCCTTCACGGCCACCGGCTTGCCGTAGACCTTACTGACGTACTGGCCGTCCACGTTCTCGCGCACACCGCAGAAGCCGCGCTCTCCGGGCGCGATCTCGCACTTCCGCGGGCATAGCTGGCAAACCGTATTCTGGCCGGTGGTGGGATGCCAAAATCGCCCGACCACATTCGACACATCCCCCACCGTCTGCACCGACGCTCGTCCGAGGCCGTCGATCAGCCCGCCTAGAGGCGGCATCAAGCCGGCCATCAGGCAGCCTTTGCCGCAAATACCGACGAATTCACGCCTGTCGAGAGAAAGGTTCTCACCCACCTGCTGTTCCGTCCTATCGCTAGACGGCTTTAACACCTTGGGGGATTGCATCCCCCAAACCCCCGCGATCCCTAACGTCAGAGGCCTTTGAGGATGCGGAGGTCTGAGGGACGCAGTACCTGTTTAGCGACTACCTTCTTCGACTATGTGGCGGCGCGATTTATCGCGCCAAAGCAGGCCCAAACTGCTCTCCGCCCATTGCACCGCTGGCACGAGCGAGTATCCTCTTGAAAGCGAAGGTGCTGGTAGTTACGCGACGTAATGGCGCGATAAATCGCGCTGCCACATGGTCTGAGAAAGGTGTCGCTAAACACATACGGGGCGCAGCCCCCCCCAGGACGTAAAGGCCGTTGCCATTCGCAGTCTTACAAGTCCCCTATCCCGCCGCGCTTGCCGACTGGGTCGTCACCGGAAGCCGCCACTGCTTGAACTGCTCGCCGCAAGTGTCGCCGAAGCAGTGGTTGAGCGCGCACGCGAACGCCTCGATGCCCGCATTGCCGTCCGGCATCGCGCGCAGTGCGGCGAAGAACTTGCGATACGGTTCGCGGTCGATAAGGCGGTCCTTGGAGAACCCCTTGGCATCGAGCAGCGCGTACATCATCCCCGAGACGACCTGAGTGTTCACGTTGCCTGTATCGGTCGCCCGCACGTAGTCTTCGAGGCTCTTGAGAGCCGCCTGCCGGGCGTTGATGACCGCTTCCTGCGGCAACTTCACGGCCTCGGCGCTGCCGATGGCATCGCGCGTCTCAGTCACCAGTTCGTACTGCAGGGAGGCCGCGCCGAAGTCGGCCAGGCCCCCCAGGATCGCCGAGTTGTTGGCGAATCGCGATCCGACGGCGTCCTGGGCGGCATTGAGCGCCAGTTCCCGCAGGCCCAGCGCCCAGTTCGGCGGATCGTTGATCTGGCAGGCAGGAACCATCATCGGGTTGCCGGCTGAAGTGCGATCCGCCGGGTCAACCAGCACGACCGTCTTAGCGGTGTCCTTGCTCCCCATCCACTCACGGAGGATCTTGACCGACCGGTCCCAGATGTTGGGGATGTTGTACTCCCGCATCTTCGCAGCGACCGTGAAAGGCGCGAACACCACGACATTGTCGCCGACATAGGCATCCATGTTTTGGGCGTCGACCCCGAACTTGGCCTTCACCTGCGCCGCGTACTCGGAGCAGTCCGGCACGCCCTTGGCGCATAGCTCGGCGTCGTCCTTCAGGCCGTCCTCGTGGCGATAGTCACCGGCCAGAACCTCGTAGCACTCGGTTGCCCCGGCCTTGTCGCCAAGACGCTCGCGGCACTGCGACATCAGGTAGAGCGCCTGCGCGCAGTTCTCCGAGGTGGGCATACTGCAAAGCGGCCGGAGCACCTTCGCCGCCAGCGTGTAGTCGCCTGTCTCCATGAGCATCCCGCCCTGGTACAGGCGGGCGTCGGGCAGGAGGTTGGCGGGAGACAGGGCGTACTTGATATGGTGAGTGACCGTCTCGAAGTAGCAGAAGTCCGTGCGGCGAGCATACAACTTCATCAGCTCGTAGAACTGAGTTTTATTCTGCTCGAGACCCTTGGGGAAAACGTTGGGCATCGTCTTGGCAAGCGCCGGGTATATCTTCTGGGCTGTGTCCCAAGTGCTGGTGTCCGCATAGAACCGCATCAACCTGGCGAGGGCTACAGACTCGCAAGCGCAGCCGGGGAAGTGGATGATCAATTCCTGGTAGGTGAATGCGGCGTCGGGTTTGGGCGTCTTGTCGATCTCGCCGTAAGGGGTGTAGGCGCGGGCGATCTCCATCAGCGCATCGTCCCGCAGGGGGCTGCCGACGAGATCGTTGACCACCACCGCGAAGGCGCTCGTCGCGTCTTTCACCGCCGAGAGGCTGCCGCCGGTGGCGATCTCCGAGTGACCGGTGGCATCTTTCCAGGAGTCTTGCAGCCGGAACAGGTCGTCGGGCCCCTTCGCCTTGTTCACTTCCTGGAAGAGCATGTCCATCTGCTCGTAGCAGACCCCGATGTTGAACACGGCCTGGGCGTACTTGTCGTTGCCGGGGAAGGCGTGGACGAACTTGCGGTATGCCGAGATGGCATCGGCGTACTCGCGGTAATTCTGGTGGTGCATCGCGATGTCGAACAGGTCCTGCGCATCGCGCCCCGGATCGACCGCCTGGGTATCGTAGACGTGCCCACGCGAAAGGTTCCCGGAGCCGATGAGTTGCTGGTTGAGCGTGTTCACCATCCGCATGGCCTGGTTGGTGCGCGCGCTGCCGTACATGTGGTGGATGAGCCACTCGTAGGCGTTGATCGCGTGGCGGATGTCGCCCTTGTGCCACAACGCCTCGCCGGTGCGCATCTGGGCGTCGTCGCGGCAGGGAGACCACGGGTAGCGGTCGAGGAGCATCTGCGAGACCCGGATCGCCCGGTCGTAGCTCTCGGCTTCCATGTACTTTTGCCCCAGAGCGTTCAGGGCTTCCGGGCATTCCTCGGCCTTCGGGTAGTTGTCCACGAGTTGCTCGAGGGCGGCGATGGCGCTCGGTCGGTCATTGAGGTCCTTGAACTCATTGAACAAGGCCAACAGCGCGCTCGGCGCATGGGTACTCTCCGGCCAGCGTTTCACAAGATACTGCAGCGTCTGGACGGCGTTCTTGTGGTCCTTGTCTTCAGTGTACAGCAGCGCTAATCTCCAGGCGGCGCTGTCCGCGTTTGAGTAGTCCGGGTATTCCTCGGCCACCAGCTTGTATGCCTGAACCTGCGCCTTGAAGTTCCGACGGACCTCATTGACCCAGGCGTAGTGCATCGCCGCGGCAGGGGCGAAGTCACTGTGGGGGTGGTTGTTGGCGAAATCCTCGTTGGCCTTGATCGCCTTGAGAATCTCGGCCTCCTGGTCGGGCCTGCAGCACGTATAGCTGGCCGTAGCGGCGTCATCGTGTTGGTTGTACAGCGTCAGCCGGGTCGGGAGGAGGGCCACGTCGGAGAAGGTGGGCGCGAGTACGGTGCTAATGTCGAATGTATCTGCCCACAGAGCGCCTGCGAAAGCGGAGACGGCGAGAACGACCAGTACAGACAGCCGTGACATCGAATGGCCTCCTGTATGGCATATATCGCCCGCCCCCGGGCGGGACAGTGCTGACGCTATGGTGTTTCGCGGTCGGGCCGAGTGCACACTATGACGAGGTTACATCTTATCCCCCAGTAACTCACATTGTATACCCATTGTGTGCGAGAATCAACACCAAAAAGGTTGCCCGTGACGGAGGGCTGCTGCGAAAGTCGCCGTTTGCCTTGCCTCTCCCGGAACGGGAGGGGTGCCTGAGGCACGCCTTCACTCGGCGCTGCTATCGCCCTCATAGAACACGCGCTTGGCCTTTCCCTCCGCCCGCGGCAGCTCTCCCGGCGCGAAGACATCGCCCTTGGGCGAGAACCCCAGCACGTGTTTGAGGTGCTTCTCCACCGTGTAGCCGGTCACACCCGGCTCCGCCTCGACGTTGATGCGGACGTCCTTCACCCCGTTGGTCTCCTCGATGATGATCTGGTAGTTGGACTTCACCCCGGGGATCTCCATGAGCGCCTGCTCGACCTGGCGCGGGAAGAAGTTCACGCCCTTGACGATGAGCATATCGTCGACGCGCCCGGTGATGGGAGCAATGCGCACGTGCGTGCGCCCGCAAGCGCAGGTCTCATGCGACATAATGCGCGTCAGATCGCCGGTGCGGAAGCGGATCGCCGGCAGCGCCTGCCGCGTCAGCGCCGTGAACGTCAGTTCTCCCGGCTTGCCGTCGGCCACCGGCTCGTGGGTGTCCGGGTCGAGGACCTCGACGATGTAATGATCCTCCCACACATGCGTGCCGTTGTGGGCCGCACAGTCCATGCCCAGCGTTCCCACCCCGCCGGATTCGGTCATCCCGTAGATGTCGAAGACCTCCACCCCGAGGCCCTCGGCGAGCTTCTGCTTCATCGATTCGGAGAACGTCTCCGACCCGAAGATGCCGATCTCCAGGTTCGGCAGGCTGTCGCCCTGCTCCTCGAGGACTTCCATGATGCGGATGCCATAGGAGACGACGCCGGTGAGGATGCGAGTCTTGAAATCGCGGGCAAGTCGGATTTGGCGGGCCGTGTTCCCGGCCCCGGTGGGGATCACGAACAGCCCCATCTCACGCGCGCCGTGGAAGAAGCCGAAGCCGCCGTTGAACAGCCCGAAGGAAGGCGTGATCTGCAGCACGTCGCCTTTCTCGGCCCCGGCCATGCGGTAGCAGCGCGCCATGCACTCGCCCCATTGGTGGATGTCGGCGATGGTATAGGGCATGACGACCGGCGTTCCCGTGGAGCCCGAGGACATGTGCATCCCGACCAGATCGCGCTCATCGACGCAGCAAAGCCCCAGCGGGTAGCCCTGCCGCAGGTCTTCCTTGCTCATCTGTGGCAGCGCCGTCAGATCGTCTACACCGTGGATGTCGGCGGGGTTGACGCCGACGGCATCGAGACGCTGCCGCTGCCGGGCGTTGTGCTCGTACACGTACTGCACGATCTCGCGCAGGCGGCGATCCTGCAACGCGCGCAACTCGTCTTGCGAGGCGGTCTCCAACCCAGCGTTGTGGAAGCCGTAGCTCATGCCGATCGTCTCCCGGCCTCGAAGGCCTTCAGGTTGACATCGCGGTGCTTGGGCGGCACGCAGGCCGCAAGCGCCTCGCCCCAGGTCTCCAGCGGCAAATCCAGCCCCTGCGAGAGCGCGCCCAGGATGACGACGTTCGCGACGCGGATGTTGCCCAGGTCCAGCGCCATCTGCGCCGCGTCCAGGTACGTCAGCCGGGGGAACGCCTGCCGCAGCCGTGCCTCGGCGTCCGCCGGATACTGCGCCTGGCCGGTGGACACTGTGACCGGCACAATCATCTGGCTGGACACCACGGCCAGTCCGCCCGGCATGAGATAGTGGGCGAACCGCAGCGCCTCGATGCGCTCGAACGACCCCAGCGCCGCCGCCGTTCCCGCCGCCACCAGGGGGCTGTATACCTCCGCGCCATAGCGCACCTGGGCCACGACGGAGCCGCCGCGTTGCGCCATGCCGTGGACTTCGTTGGTCTTCACCTGATACCCGGCCAGCATCGCCGCCCGGGCGATCACTTCCGACCCCAGCAAAATGCCCTGCCCCCCTACCCCAACGAGCACGACGCTCGTAGTCTCACTCATACTCACTTCGTCTCCTCATCCTGCGCAACTGACGACACGCACAGCCCGGTGCCCCTAGCCGTCCGCGCGGGGTCAACGGCAGGGCCGGATACTTCGCTGCGCTCGTAGGTCCGGCCCCTCCGAACGGCGTTACCCAGCGGCCAGCGCCGCTCTATGATCCCTCGCCCTCCGCCATGCCTATCGCGTCGAACCGGCAGACCTGGGCGCAAAGCCCACAGCCGTTGCACATCAGGGGGTCGATGCGTGTCTGCTCGCCGCTCTTTTCGATGGCGGGGCAGCCCAGGCGCAGGCATAGGCCGCACTGCCGGCACGTCGCAGCGTCGATGCCTCGCTTACCTGTCAGGCGCGTGCGCTCGTGCAGAATGCACGGGGCGTAGGACACGATCAGCGACGGCTCGTCCGCCGCCAGCGCGGCGCGCAGCGCCTCCACGGTCGCCTTCAGATTGTATGGATCGACTTGATGGATGTCGCGGACGCCGCAGGCGCGGCCGATGTCGGCGATGCTGGCCGCCACGGTCGCCTCGCCGGTCAACGTCCGCCCAGTCCCGGGGTTGTCCTGGTGCCCGGTCATCGCCGTCGTCCGGTTATCAACGACGACAATCGTGGATACACCCTTGTTGTAAGCGATGTCGAGCAGCCCGGTGATCCCGGAGTGGAAGAAGGTGGAGTCGCCGACGATCCCGACCACCTTGCGTGGCTCGCCCGCTTTGTCGAGACCGTGAGCCATCGAGACGCCCCCGCCCATGCACAGGATGGCGTCGGTACGAGACAGGGGCGGGAACACCCCGAGGCTGTAGCACCCGATATCGCCGGCCACGACGACGTCGAACTTCCCTAAGGCGGCGAACAGCCCGCGATGGGGGCAGCCGGGACAGAGCACCGGAGGCCGCGCCGGCAGGTCGGTCGGGGCAGCGGAGGACGGCGCGCTCGATGCCGGCGCGCGCACGGCCTGCAGCGCTTCGACCGATAACTCTCCGCACCGGGGCACAACGTCCTTGCCGCGACAGGAGATGCCGAGCGCCTTCACGTGCTCCTCGAGGAAGTCGTCGAGTTCCTCCACCACCAGCACCTCGGCCACGCCCCCGGCGAACTCTCGGATCAACGCGTCCGGGAACGGGTACGCCCACCCCAACTTGAGCACCGAGGCCTCGGGGAAGGCCTCGCGCACATACTGATAGGCGATGCTCGCGGTGATGATGCCTAACTGCCGCTCGCGCCACTCGATGCGGTTGGCCGCCGAGCGCTCGGCGGCGGCACGCAGCGCTCCGAGACGCTCTTCCACATTGCGCCGCATCACCCGCCCCCAAACGGGGATCGGCACGAATCGCGGCGGGTCCTTGACGAAACCGATCTCCCGCCCGGTCGGCTTCCGCTCGCCGATCTCGACGAGACTGCGTGAATGACTGACGCGGGTGGTCGAGCGCAGGATGACCGGCGTGCGGCGCTCCTCCGACACCTCCAGCGCCAGCCTCATGAAGTCCAGTGCCTCCTGCGAGTCGGACGGCTCGAAAACGGGGACTTTGGCGAAGCGCGCGTACTGGCGGGTGTCCTGCTCGTTCTGCGACGAGTGCATACCTGGGTCGTCGGCCACGCAGAGCACCAGCCCGCCGACAACGCCGGTGTAGGCGAGGGTCATCAGCGGGTCGGCGGCGACGTTCAGCCCCACGTGTTTCATGGTGACAATGCACCGGGCCCCGGCATAGCAGGCCCCGGCGGCAACCTCAAGGGCGACCTTCTCATTGGGCGACCACTCAAGATAGACATCGGCGCTATGGGCGGACAGGGCCTCGAGGATTTCGGTGGAGGGAGTGCCCGGATAGCCGGTGGCGACCGTAACCCCGGCCTCGTAAGCTCCCCGGGCGATGGCTTGATTACCTGACAGAAGCTCTGACAAGCGGAATTCTCCTAACAAAACGACGCCGAGCCAATAGAGCATGGCCTCGGCGCCGAAACTGGGCATAGCCATGACATAGAGGCCCTACCCTGAGGCGAGGGTCTCGTTCACATTCTACACCCCTGCCTGTGGTTGTCAATGCGCGATGGTTGGCGCACTAACTGGCTATCGGCAGATACCAGCGACGTGGCTCGAGCCGGTTTTCGCGCGGTTTCTCGATATTCAACGGCACCCAAGGGAGCAGTCAGTTTCGTCTCAACGCATGATCGGCGTCTGTCCGCCGAATCGGCCAGCAACAGGGAACCGGGACCGCATCACCACATTACACGTCCGATGCAAGTGTCGCGACCACGGAGGTGAGGCCGTCGGTGACTACCTCGACGGTGAGGCGTCTTCACATGGAGGAGTCGGGCCCTTAGGGGAAGAAGTTGGTTCAAACGGTTGGGTGATTCTACTGCCGCGCCGTTCGCGGGTTCCGAACGCCATGTGCGGACGCGGGGAGACCATGATGGCCACACGTTACTTGTACTCGAAGACCCTTGTCAATGAGTATCTGGGCAAGTCGAAGGTCGTTAGGGCAGCTACGCTGGACGAGCTTAACCTAAAGGTATGGGAAGTGCAGCGAGCGTGGGCCGAACAGGAGCAACGCAAGCGGGACGCGGAACAGCGGGATGAACAACGCAAGCGAGACGCGGAACAGCGGGAGGCTGAGCGACAGGCCGTATCCCAAGGGAAGGCTGCAGAGGAGGAGCGCAAGACGCGGGGAAGAGTTCATGCCGAGCAGAAGACACTGGAAGCCCAAGCGGCCACCGCCCTACATCGAGGCCTGCTCGAAGCCTCCCTTGGCGCTGAGCACCAACTCGAATGGGACTCGCTCATAGACACGCGCAGTTGCCCGAGTTTCAGTTACGCGGAGCCCAGACCAGCCCCTCCGACGCCGGCCACAGCCCCACCCTTACGGTTCGATGAAATCCCGCCCACGCTTCAGCAAGTCCGTGCCCGATACAACGTGCCACCGCGCCGTGAATTCTTGGAGAAGGTCCTCCGGCCAGTTCGCCGCCGTAGAGAGAGCTTAGAGTCTGAAGCGCACAGGCGTTGGGAAGACGAGGTCGCTGGTTACGAACGAAGGAAGACGCAGGCCGTCGAGGCGCATCGGGCGCTCTGCACACAGTGCGACAGGAAGAATGAGGCTGCACTCAAGGCCTACAAGGCTGCGGTGGCGCAGTGGGAGGCACGTAGGCGAGCCGCCGAGGTCGCGTACGATGGTGCGAAAGAGAAGTTCTGCCGGGCACAAGACGCCTATAACGACTCCATTCGCCAGCTTCAGCGCGACTACGAATCCGGTGAACCAATCGCGCTCACGCGGTATGTGGAGATCGTGTTAGGCCGTTCCCAATACCTTGACACTATCAATCCCAACTATCAGGTTGACTACGAGCCCGTGAGTTCCACCGTTGTAGTGGGCTGCCGCCTACCCAACCCAGGCGACCTGCCCCGCGCATTGGAGTATAGGTACGTCGTCTCACGGGATGAGATGACCTGTACTGAGATGAAGCCAAAGGACTTCGACACGTTCTACGAGTCCGTCCTGCAACAGATGGTGTTACGGGCCATGCACGAGGTCTTCAGCGCAACTAACATGCTTACCGCGAAGTCCGACGGCGAGTCCATCGAGGCCTGCTACACGTCGCATGTACAGTCGGTCGTCGTCAATGGCTGGGTGCACGGTGTCGACCCCAAGACAGGCAACGACTTCGAATCGTGCATCATATCCTGTCAAGCCTCGCGCGAGCAGTTCGAGGCTATCAACCTTGCCCGCGTCTCGCCGAAGGAATGCCTGCGCAATCTCAGGGCGCTCGATGCCGGCCCGTTAGCACAGTTAGCGCCTGTGCGCCCGATACTCGAACTCGATAGGAACGACAGTCGCTTCGTGGAATCCCGGGAGATTCTCGCCGACCTCGGATCGTCCGACAACCTGGCTGAGATGGACTGGGAGGACTTTGAGCACCTTGTCCGGGAGCTATTCAGCAGGATGTTCTCGACTGAGGGCGCCGAGGTGAAGGTCACGCAGGCCAGTCGCGACCGCGGCGTCGACGCCATCGCCTTTGACCCGGACCCTATCCGCGGCGGGAAGTTCGTCATCCAGGCGAAACGTTACAACAACGTAGTGCCGGTAGCCGCCGTCAGGGACCTCTATGGCACAGTGATCAATGAGGGAGCAGCCAAGGGCATTCTCGTCACGACCTCGCACTACGGCAACGATTCCCGCGAGTTCGCGAAGGACAAGCCGCTTACCCTCATCGACGGCCCCAACCTGGTGTATCTGTTCCAAGAGCATGGCTATGAGGTTCGCATTGACCTGAGAAGCTCACCGGCCACATGACCCTCTCGCCTCCCCCCCACGGCCGCACCCGCGTCGATCTCCGCGCCAGCTTCGAGTGGCGCGGCCCGAATGCGCGCGGGTGTCTGGCGCTCTCCTGGATCGCTTTCGCGGTGTATGCGCTGCTGCTGACTTTGGCGCTGGGGGCGCGGGAGTTTTGGACCGACGAGATCGTCAGCGCCGGGCATGTCAGCCACTGGGTCTACACCGACGATCCCTTCCACCCCCGGGCCTATTATGTGCTGCTGTACGGCTGGAAGCTGATCTTCGGCGACGGCGACCTCGCGCTGCGGGCTTTCTCGATCCCCTGGGCTTTGGCCGCCTTCTGGCTGCTGACCGCCATCGGCAAGCGCCTCCTCGACCACCGCGCGCTGATCCTCGGCCAGTGGCTGTTCGCGCTTTCGCCCTACGTCATCCTGTACTTCCGCATGGCCCGGTTCTACTCGATGGTCACCGCCGTGGCGCTGGCGGTGGCCTATTGCGCGGTGCTGGTCTTGCAGGAAGGACGCCGCCGCCACTGGACGGCCCTGGCCGCCGGCGCTCTGGCGCTGTTGTTCACGAACTATAGCGCGGCGGCGATGCTGGTACTGCTCTTTGCAGTCCTGCTCTTCGCGGCGCTGATCCCGCCGGCGCGACGCCACCGGCATCTGGGCCGCCTCGCGCTCTGCGTCCTGCCGACCGCCGTCGCGGCGGCCATCATCGTCCACGGGATGGGCGGCGAGCCGATCCTCATCCGCACGATCGAGACGGGCCTGCAAAGCTCGGTGGCGATGAGGATTGTCTCGCGCCTGGCCCTGCCCCTGTATGCGCTGGCCCTTGGGGAGACCACCGATCCCTGGCGGCTGTATGTGACGCTCCCGGCGCTGGCCGCGGCGGCAGTCGCGCTTGTCCTGGGGCTGGCGGCCCGGCGGCAGAAACCCGGATATGCGCTCATCGCCGGGGCCTGGCCCGTGGTCGTCGTCGCCTCGGCGGCGATCCTCGTCTTCGCGGCCCCGGCGGAGCCTCTCGCGAGCGCGACGCGCATCTCGCTATTCTCCGCGCCGCTGGCCTATCTGGCGATGGCCTCCGGCCTGCGGCAGATTCGGCGCGGGTCACTGCGCGTGCTATTGGTGCTGATCCTGTTCGGCGCAGACCTGTACGGCCTGGGCAACTGCTTCCACGGGCGGCAGTTCCTCAACCCCAGCTTCGTGGTGCCGTGGCGGGAGATCGGGGCGACCATTGAGCGCCAACAAAGGCCCGATGACATCGCGGTGGCGTACTACGACAGCACGATCAAGCGTTACGCGGCATTGCCCAACTTCATCGACGGGCGGCCCGACTACTTCCCCGAACTGCTCGCGCCGGTGGACGAGTGGCCCAAATGCGGCTGCCGCTTGTGGCTCATCGCGCGAGACCGCGGCTCCGCCGAGGCGCGGCGGCTGCAGCAGGGGGTTATCGACCGCTTGACGCCATTGGCCTCGAAAGTCACCGTGACGCCCTTCATGCCCTACACGCCGACCGAGCGCAAGTGGCGCGGCCTGTTCCTGGGGCAAGATATTCCCGATGCGTATGTGAAGATATACCTGTTCGAGCCGCCGAGGTAGGTAAGCGGGGCGAGCATCTACGGGTGCGCTCCGTTTGTAGGTGTCGGGCTTTCCTCCAGCCAGCGCTTCATCCCTGCGACCGCCCCGGTGCCACGCACGGCGAAGGGATGCCCCTCCGCCTCCCACCAGCCGTACACGCACATCACACGCACGCCGCGCTGTGTCAGCCAGTCGAACTGCTCGAGCGCTTCCTGCTCCGTCCGGCTTCCGGGCACGATCTCGAGCTCGACCGCCCCCCACTCCCGGCGCCCGATCCTGCGCATCTCATCCGCCACTTTGGGGAGGTCCGCCCAGCCCCGCGTCATGGTGAAGCCAGGGCGGGAGTATGAGTTCACGGCCGTACTCAGCGGGAGGAGACGGCCATCGGCGGCGGCGACGGCGGGGGCCGATGCGGTAATTGCGGGGGTATAGTGCGTGTAGATGCGGTCAGTGGGTATGCCGGCGCGCGCGCAGATACCGCATAGGTACTCCGAATAGTCATGGACCACGCGACACATCAGCTCGCGGAACAGGTCCTTCTCGCTGATATGGCGCGCACGCGCCTCAGTGGCGAGGCGCTCGGCCGTGTAGCCCCGGCGAGTCAGCGCCGCGTACCCGGTCGTGACCACTTCGTCATCCTGGAACGTTTCCTTCCCGGCGGTCGGGCGAGGGTTGGGCACCGGGGGCGGGAAAGAGTAGTAGCCCGACTCCCAGCCCACGACAAGCCCTGCGAACAGGTTTGCCCGGCCCTCGTTTCGCCACCGACTGAGACGCTGGGCTATGGGCTTGGCGACGCCGGCTTCAAGCTGCGACCGCATGAAAGCGCGGAACTTCGGGCTCTCATAGTTCGGCGGCGGGCCGGTCACCACCCATGAACCCCAGTTCAGCCAGCGGCGTTTGACGAGCGGGCCGTGTGTCTCGCCGGGCTTCGGGAAAGCGGTCCACTCCACCCAGTCCGGGTCGGTGCTGGGCGGCGGGAAGTTCCAGTCATCGAGATGGATGAGCACCGGGTAGCCGGTCTTCTCTGACGTGTCCAGCGCCGCCTCGACGTTGCGCTGAAGCTCGGCGAGCGGCGTGGTGAGCGTATAAAGCACGGTGCCCCAGGCGATCTGCCGTGGGCAGTCATGGGCCTTCTGCGGGAACTCGGCAGAGAAGTGATCTGGGCTGTCCAGGATCGCCAGGTACGTCGGATCGGGAGCGGGGGCGCCGGCGAGGAGAGCGAGGAGGGGCAAGAACATGGGAGTCCTCTCAACGGCTCAATCACAAACGATGCGACCCTCGATCGGGTTTGATCCTACCTGGGCCATTGCGAGCCCCGGTTGAAGAGGCCAGGCTGCGACACCTTCAGGGGTCTCACGTTTCGGCCTCGGCGGGTATGCCGACCTTCCCCCTACAGGTGAAGCATGGGGAGAAGCCCCCTTCTCCCCCTGCCGCAGGTGCGCGGTTATCACGGCAGGACCGCCGGGGCGCTGGGTGAGGCACCGATGGAAAATGGCCGATTGCACTGACCGGTGAAAGTCCCACGTCGTCCCCGCAAAACGGGGTAAGGCCGGCCTATAAGTCCATGACGAAAAGGCCTACTGATGCGGCGGTGGAAGTAGGGCGACTCAGCCTCGCTCCCTTCAGGGATGGCAGTTTCTCCGGAGTAGCTCGCCACGGCAAAAAGCCACGGCAGTGAAAGGAGAAACCGTAAGAGCAGAGAGCAACACAGCCCGTGACACGGGGCCAGTTAGCCCGCCGCATCAAGCCGCCCACGGCCAAGCCTCCCTACACATTGCTACGCCGCTTTGAGAACCGGCAGATGAAGCGTTCGGAATCTTGTCAGAGGCTGACCGTATCCCAGGATGAAGGACGAACGGCATTGAACCACGGAGACACCGAAGGCACAGAGAACGGCTGGGATAAGGCCCACCTGCTCCACAATAGACGCTCAAGGACGTTGCCGTTCACTGTGTCCTCTGTGTCTCTGTGGTCAATCGCCGTCCATTCCCCCGCATGGCATCTCATTGCCGAGCAGGGCCGCACAAACGGCGCAGGCTGACCACGAAGACGCAAAAGCACAAAACGGCGACGGCGCTCTCCGGTCGGTGTCAATCTACCCCCTAATCCTGTACAGGTGCACACTGTATGCCGCGAAGTCGTCCGTGAACTGACCGTTCGTCACGCCGACGCTGCGGCCCTCGCCGATGGCCTCGGCTTTCGTCGCGGCAGGCAGATCGCGCACGGTGAAGCTGGCCTTCGCGGGGGCATTCCTCATCCCGACGGCGAACACGTATGTCGTGTTGCCGAGGCGCTTGGCCATCGCGTCGATGGGCACGTTTGGGCTGGACGAGGTCACCTGCACGCCGTCGGCGACCGTCGGGCTGTTCAGCGCCGGGGCGAGATCGTGGATCTGCTGGTTGATCGCCGTCACCGCCGGCAGCATCACCGGGTCATCGAGCAGCGCCCACTCGTCGAACTTCGGCTGGAATTGGTGGACGAAGTAGATCAGGCCCGTCGAGCCGTGAATCAGCGACATCCAAACCTCCGCCTTCACCTGCTCGGGCGTCGCCTGCCCCTGGCCGCTAATACGCGTGCACTCGAGGGCGTTCCAGACGATCCTGCGCCCCTCGGTCCACTTGACGAGCCGGTCGACGCCCTTCGGCACCAGCCACAGCCGCTCGGCCCCATCCTTCCAGTCGGTGCTGGCGACCGGGTAGACGTCGAACGAGACGATGTCGGCGCCTTTGACGTAGGTCTCGTAGTCGCTGAGCTGCGCGCCATTGCCGCGCCCGTACCACTGGTCCCACGCCACCCCCTGGCCGAGGTTGAGCATGACGGGGCGTGATGGGTCCGCCGCGCGCATCTGGTTGTACTCATCGACGATCTTCTGCGGCGGAATGCACGGCCCCCACGTGTCCTTGCCGGTGGCCGGGTCTTTCATCGGCTGGGCGTTGTCGGGCTCGTCGCCGTGCATCCAGCCGACGATGATCGGGTCGTTGATGTGCGCGAGGCCGACCTTGGTCTGGCCGCAGATGACCGGCATCCCCGCCTTCGTCAGATCGGCAAGCTGCTGATCGGTCGGCCCGTCCCATAGCGCCACATACAGGTTGATCCCGGCAGCCTTGTAGCGCAGCGCGTTCTGCGGGCCCTGGCACCACACCGCGATCGGGAAGTAGCTCGGATCGGAGGGCGGACCCTGTTTCCACTGCGCGAACGCGTTCGGCTTGCCATCCTGGGCGCCGGCGCGGAATGCCGTCCCGACGACCAAAGCGGCAACTGCAACGGCCAACGTCATTGCCAACAGAACGGTGACAGGGCGCATGTCGCTCACCTCGGAGGCGCTTCCCGGCGGACGGGTGATTCCTTCTCCTCGTCGCAGGCGGTTCCTGCATTCAGTCGGCAAGTCGGCACGGGTGCGTCTTTCAATTGTAGGTAGTATGACTACGCCGGTTGCGCGGCCCTGCTCGGCAATGAGATGCCCTGCCGAGGAATGGACGGCGATTGACCACAGAGACACAGAGAACGGCAACGTCTCTTAACGCCTATCGCGGGGCGGGCGGGCCGCTTCCCAGCCGTTCTCTGTGCCCTCTGTGGTAGTCTGGGAAGTCGGGCGCTCCTGA
>CAYWBK010000053.1:0-20835 GCA_964455745.1 uncultured Armatimonadia bacterium | reverse complement strand
CCCGCGTGCCCAACGGCTCCGGGCGGCTTACGCCGCCAAGCGTCCTGCGGACGCGGAGAGGGCCGGGACCTCGCTATCCGAGCGCTGAAGCGCCCGGCTGAGGGGCGCTTCGCGCCGGGCGTCTGCGGACGCAACGGCAACGGCTTACCCAGAGCAGGCGGCTACCGCCCTCGCCAGGACCAGTTCATGGCATCTACCACACACATTGAGGAAGAGCTCCCGAAAGAGCTCTCTACTCTTCCTAAGAGCCTCGCGTGTATCGACCCTTGAATGGAGCTTCCGCATGATGAAAGCATTCCTGTACCTGTCGCTGCTCGGCCTGCTGTGCACGCCGACCTTTGCGGCCCCCCTTCGCACTGACGATGGCCTTGGGTGCAATGTTTTGGGATCGGCGCTGCAGTCCGTGTCGCTCGACGGCAAATCGTTGCCCGGCGTCACGGTGGAGACCGCGCTCCTCGACCCGCGCGATGGCAAACCGCTCGGCAGCGGCTTCACGGTAACCGGCGCGTGGTCGGCGGCTCCAGGCCGGCTGGTGCTGCAAGGCGAGGTGCGGGCTTCCGGCGCCGAAGACACCATCGCCGACCTCGTGATCCGCGTGCATGGGGTGAAAATACCCGTCAGCACGATGGCGGATGACCCGCTGTTGCTCCCGGGAAAGCTCCTGTCAAAGCTCCCGGTGGTCAGCTTGAGGGTCGGCGGGCGAGACGCCGGCCCCACGCGAGAGGGAACCGGGCCAGCGGGCGACGACTGCCTCGCCCTGGCCGTTCCACCGGACAAACTCGCCATCTTCGACTTCCGCGAGGCGGGGGATGCGGTCGAGCTTCGCTATCGATTCGGGTTCACGCAGGCCGCGCGGCCCGAGCTTCAGATGCGCGCGCCATTCACCTGCGTCCTATATCGCACCGATCCGCAGTGGCACTTCCGCTCGGCGCTGCAGCGCTATTACGCGCTCTTCCCCGAGCAGTTCCGGCCCTTCGAGAAGCGCCAGGGAGGCTGGTTCTTCGCCGCCGAGACGCCGGACCTGCCGAACCCGCAGCACTTCTTCTACCATGAGGGCGGGCCGGGCGGATGGGAGCAGGACCACGACCGCGGCATGGGCGCCTTCCCCTATCGCGAGTCCTCCTCGTACACGATCAGCCTGCCGGGGAACAAGAATCCGAAGACTTACGCCGAGGCGATGGCGCGCTTCGAGGAGTTGGAGAAGCAGGTCACCCCGAAGGGCTGGCTGCCCCAGCAGGCTTTTACGCTCGACACGGAGGTCAAGCACTCCGGCGCGCGGTCGCTGCTCGCCGACCCGGGCGGCACGAAGGCCTGGGTCGGAGGGAGCCAAACCGTGGCGCTGAATCCGCCGTTTGGCAAGCCAATTTCCGTGTCGGCGTTCAGCCGGGCAGAGGGCGTCGACGGCGCGCCGGGAGCAGACTACTCGGTCTATGTCGATGTCGTCTACGCCGACGGAACGTACCTGTTCGGCCAGACCGCGACCTTCGCGACCGGCACGCACGACTGGGAGGAGGGCAAGTGCGCCATCGAGCCGACGAAGCCCGTCGCGGAATTGCGGGTGTACTGCCTGCTGCGCAATCACACCGGCAAGGCGTGGTTCGACGATCTGCGCATCGGCCCGGCGGGCCAGCCGGGTGTCAACTGGGTGAAGAACCCCGGCTTCGAGGAGGACGAGAAGCGCCGCGATCTGCAGTACATCCGCGACAATGCGGCCATGAACGGCCGGGGCGAGTATGTCTTCTTCATCACCGACAACCTCAGCGCCGATGTCGGCCCCGATGTGCCGATGAACCTGCTGCGCTTCACCCTCAACCCCGACCCCGACATCCCCTCGACACAAGACAAGCCCTCCGTCGCCGCCGGGGAATTCGCCTATTATGACGGCGTGTTCCGCGACATGCCGAAGGTGGACGGAGCGTACATCGACTCGGTCTCGGCCTGGATCTACGGGGTGCTCAACTGCCGCCGCGATCAGTGGCCGGCCAACAGCCAGCCGTTCACCTACGAGCCGGGCAGCTTCAAGGTCGCCGCGGCAGGGCGGTTCGCCATGTACAAATACCTGCAGGCCCTGCAGAAGCGCTACCACTCGCTCGGCAAGTCGATCTTCACCAACATCCACGTGAACCTGGAGGCGTTCCCGCTGTATCTGGTGTCGGATGTGCCGGGCATCGAGAGCAGCGAGTTCCAGAGCGAGGACTCGCTGTTCTTTTACCGCGCCTGCTCGTACCACAAGCCGCTGGTGCTGCTCAACTTCATGAACCTCAACGGCCTCGACCAGCGTAGCATTGCCGAAAAGTACCACCTGAACGCCGCGCAATGGGGCGAGTTCCCCTCGACAGGCCGGTTCGTGCAAGAGGCATACAAAGAGTACGGGGATGTGACGCACGCTTATGTGCCGGCGATCAAGGAGCTGTCCGAGGCCGGCTGGCAGCCGGTCCCGCTGGCGAGCGGGGCGCGGGTCGAGCGCTTCGGGGGCAAGGGAGCGGTGTATTTCACCGTGCGCGCCCCGCAAGCCGCCGTCGAGCAGACGCTGACAATCCAGCCGGAGGCTCTCATAGGCCTCGGGAGGGACCTCGCCGCCTTCGACGCCGTGAATCTCACGCCAATGCCGATGCAGTGGAAGGGCGCCGCGTGGACGATCCCGTTCACCCACAGCAACGGGGAGCTGCACATCGTCCGCATCTGCGCGCGCGAGGCCGTCATCCCGTGGCTGATCGAGAGGGCGCGCACGCACGCCGTCGACGCCGGGCGGGTGCGAGGCAAGGACAGCCAGACGCCGGAAATCGCCGCGCTGATCCAATCCCTTGCGTCTCCGGCGGACGCAAAGGCCGCTTTGGCGAAGTTGCCGGACTGGCGGCAAAAACTGGAGGCGGCGCTGGCGAGCGTGAAAGGCGCGGATGACGACCTGTTTGCGCTCAGCAGCCGTCGGGAGATCGTCCAGGCGCGGCAGGCGCTCGGGGCAGTCGCGGAACTGGTCGCCGGGGCGAAACTGGGCATCGATGGGCCACGGTCGGGATACGCGGGGGAAAAGCTGACGCTCGTCGCCGAGAGCACGCCGCAGGGCGGAGCGCAGGTTCGACCGCTGAGTGTCTCCCGCACGGACGGCGTGCAGATGCTTCCTCCGCTGCGGGAGACCGAGACGACCAACGGCGCGACCGACCGCCTGACTCTGGAGGGCCTCGCGCCCCAGACCGTGCCAGTGCGGGCGACTTTCGAGCTGACGCCTGCGGGCCAGCCGCCGTGGATTGTCGAGCGGACGGCCAGCGTCACCATCAAGCCTGCGGCGACGATGAAGACTGAAGAGGGGGCTTCGGATGCAGAAGCTCGCCGGTACATCGTGACCATCGACCGCAAGGCCGGCGACAAGCCGCTGACGCTCCAGGCAAGCGCCGCTCCTGAAGCCGAGGTCACCCCCGCTTCACAGCCGGTCCCCGCCGAAGCCTCGCGGCTGACGGTGCGCGTCCGGCGGGCGCTCGACGGCCTGCTGCGGACGCTCACTTTCCGCGCGTGCGCGGACGACACGGAGATGGCCCGGTCGGAGATAACCTACTACGACGAGCCGCCGCTGCCTGCGGATGACGCGGCGCTCGCGAAGCTGGGGGCGAAAGCCACCTGCGACTCCAGCTTCGACGGGTACAATCCCGGGACCACCATCAACGGCCAAATCGACGCCAGCGGGCACTGGACCGAGCAGGCATGGGCTTCGGCGGACAACGGCAGTCCGCACTGGCTGCAGATCGACCTGCCCGGGCCTCGAACCGTTCGGGAGGTGTCGATCTACTGGTCGCTCGATGGCGGAAGGATGTACGCCTCACGCCGATACAGCATCATCGGCATCACCAACGCCGGGCGCAAGGAGCTGGCGTGCGTAGATGACGGAGCGCCGCGCAGCTTCTTGCGCCACACCTTCGCGCCGACCGAGGTGCGAGCAATCCGCATCGAGCAGCCGGCCAACGGCGGAGCGCAGATCCGTCCGGGCATCCTATGGATTCGCGAAGTTGCAGCGGCATGAATGATGAACCGCAAACCTGGTGATCGAAGTAACCCCGCACGGGGAGTACCTGCGGATGTTCGAGTGAGGCGCCCCTACAGCGCCGCGCGCACGACGCCGCCATCGACGCGAAGCGCGGCTCCGGTGGTCGCGGAGGCCCCTGGCGTACACAGATACACGATCAAATTCGCAACCTCCGCAGGTTGGATGAAACGCTGCAGGAGAGATGTGGGGCGGGCGGAGGTGAAAAACTCGCGCTCCATCTCACTGAAGCTCACCCCGCGTTCCTGCGCCAGCCGGTCCACAAAGGTGGCAACGCCCTCCGAGGCGGTCGGCCCCGGCAGGACGCTGTTGACGGTGATGCCGGTACCGTTCAACGTCTCGGCAATGCCACGGGCGAGAGCGATCTGCGCGGTCTTCGTGACGCCATAGTGGACCATTTCCGCCGGGATTTGGACGCCGGATTCGCTGGAGACGAAGATGACCCGCCCCCAGTTTCGCTGTTTCATGCCGGGGAGGTAGTGCCGGGTCAGCCGAACTCCGCTCATAACATTGGCCTCGAAGAAGCGCAGCCAGTCGGTGTCGGGAATCTCCTCGAACGGCTTCGGCTCGAAGATGCCCAGGTTGTTGACCAGGATGTCGGCTTCAGGCACCTGAGCGACCAGCGCCATGCAGCCGTCCGCCGTGGACAGATCGGCCGCGACGCCGCTGACCTGCGCTTTCGGTACCTGCTGCCCAATCTGCGCCACGGCTGCCTCGACGCGCTCAGCGGTGCGCCCATTGACGACGACCCGCGCCCCCTTCTCCGCCAGCCCGAGCGCGGTGGCGAAGCCAATGCCGGCGGTCGATCCGGTCACGATAGCTGTCTTAGTTGAAAGTTCAGGCATTTTGTTATTCTCTCCCAGAATGAGATTGATAATGGCATATAGTTCAGATATTGAACTGATTCGTCGCTAAATGAAAACGCCCTGCCCGGCGAGGACACCTCCCCGGAGCACGCGAGAACGTCCTGGTCACACGACCCTCGCGCACCGTGAAGGCAGGGAATGCGGATCGCACGGGGAATAGTGCGCCATCGCCACATCAGGCTGAGGACCACGTTTCAGCCTGATGCGCAAAGGGTGTGACATGTCGACTCAGCCAAGACTCCTGTCTGCCAAAATCCAGGGCTACCGGCCGTTCCGCGACTTCCTGGCACGGCTGGGGCCGCTTGAGGTCCTCGTTGGAGCCAACGGCTCCGGCAAGTCAAGCCTGTTCGAGTTCCTGAAGTTCCTGCGCGACAGCCTATACCAGGACATTCCGCCCGAGATCGTAACGGGGTCCATCGGTCAGCAGGTATTCCACAACCCCGGACCTGAGCGATTCTGGTGGAGCATTGAGGTCGACTTCAGCCGCCAGTTCCCAGTATGCTATCAGGGCGAGCTACAAGGCCCCCTGGGAAAAACCCGCGTCTCCTCCGAGCGCGTCCTGACTATTCCACCCGAGGGTGGGCCAACCCCTTACTTGTTTATGGACATCACAGAGCGTCAGGGCGTGGTCAGGGATCCCGAGTTCGGGGGGCTGAGCGAACAGGAAGTCGCTTTACGAAGGCCCAATCAACTCGCTCTCAGCGCCATGACGAATCCGGCCATGGTAACGCTGCACAATCTGAGGGAATACATACGGGACTGGCGCTTCTACAGCTCGTTCAGCATCGCCCACGAGAAAATCCGCAAGTCAGTGCCGATTGAGCAAGAGCCGGTGCTGCATGAGGACGTCGGGAACCTGAGTTCCGTCCTGCACTACCTGATGACCGAGCACCCGCCGGTGTTCGACGAATTGCAGACCCACCTTCGGTCGGCGATCCCCGGCTTCAAGGGCTTGTCGGTGAAGGCTCGCGGTGGTCCGGGGGAGGTCATCGCCTTCTGGCGGGAAGACGGCGTCGATTCAGACCTCAGCCTCGCAGACGTCTCTGATGGCATTCTACGGCTCATCTGCTGGACCGTGCTTTGCGTGCAGCCGAACCCGCCGTCGCTGGTCTGCATCGACGAGCCGGACCAGGGCGTCCACCCCCGAACGCTGCCGATTCTTGCGGGGCTGTTCCAGAAGGCTTGTGAGCGAACGCAGTTGCTCCTGGCCACACATGCTTCGTACTTCCTGATGCAGTTCGATCTATCGGAGATCGCCGTGCTCAGAAAGGACCGAGGCGAGGCTAAGTTCGTCAAACCTGCGAGTTCAGCCGCGCTGAGCGCCAGCCTCGCAGACTTCGGCGCCGAGGAACTCGAGATCATGCACCGGACCGACGAACTGGAGGCCTTGTCGTGAAGGCCATCATCTACGTGGAGGGTCCCTCGGACAGAGCAGCGTTGGGTGCGCTCCTGGCCCCTATCGTGGAGCGGAAGCTCGAAGAGGGTGTCAGCATCAGGTTCGTGGAGGCCCCGGCGGGAGATCGGAAGACATCCTTGTTGACGCGGGGCCCGGTAAGGGCGGCTGACATCATCGCCAATGATGCGGACGCGGTTGTTGCGCTTCTTCCTGACCTGTACCCTCGGAACAAGGGCTTCCCACACGAGACACCAGTTGAGATGGCCGCCGGCTGTATGAAGCTCTTCCAGCAGGCACTTGAGGTCCGAGGGCGCGGTGGCGATGAGCGCCTGCTCCAACGCCTGCGACCGTTTTGCCTGAAGTACGACCTGGAAGCGCTACTCCTGGCCGTGCCGGATGGACTGCAGGCGCGCCTCGGCGGCAAGGCGCTGACGCGGACGTGGACGGTGCGTGTGGAGGACCAAGACCACGACGTTCCGCCCAAGCGCATCGTCGAGAAATTGTTCGAGAACTGCGGCAAGCGGTACCGAGACACAGTTGACGCTCCGATGATCCTGAGCGGCGTCAGCTACCGGCAGTTGGCCGACCTGTGCCCACAGTGCTTTGCGCCCTTCGCTGACTTTCTGGAGAACCTGCCTTCGCTGGACGTCTGAGCCACGGAGACCGCGCATGATCGACTTCCACGGCCACATCGGCAACCTCATGCGGGAGAGCTATCCCGACCGGCCGCCGCTCACCCCGGAAGCCCTCATCGACTTCATGAACACGCACGGGATCGACATCAGCGTGCTCTTGCCGCTGGAAAGCCCCGAGGGCGGGTGGGGGTACTCATTGACTGAGGACGTCGTCGCGGCGCGCAATCGCTATCCCGAGCGGTTCATCGCCTTCTTCTGCGTCGATCCGCGCTACCCGACCATCGAGGCCTTCATCGACTACTTCGTGAAGGCGCACGGGTGCCGGGGCTGCGGCGAGCATGTGAACGGCCTGAAGTTCGATGATCCGCTCAACAAGCGCATCTATGCCAAGTGCGACGAATACGGGCTTCCGCTCGACTTCGGGGACGATCTCGGGTGCTATGACGAGCCGGGGTTGCCGCGGCTGGAGGCCTGCCTGAAGGAGTTTCCGAACGTGAAGTTCTGCGGGCATGGGCCGGGGTTTTGGTCCGCGATCTCCGGCGACGACGACCGCACGATCACCTACCCGACGACGCCGATCAAGCCCGGCGGGGCGCTGGACCGGCTGCTTGACCAGTATGAGAACTTGTACTGCGATCTATCCGCCGGCTCGGGGAACAACGCGATGACCCGCGACCCTGACTTTGCTCTAAGTTTCATCGAGCGCCACTGGCGCAAGCTCTTGTGGGGGACGGACTACTGCGTCGTCCACCAGCATGTGCCGCAGATGAAGTGGCTCGCCGACCTGCCGATCCCGGCGGAGATGAAAGAGGCCATCGCAGACGGGAATGCGCGGAGGCTGTTGGGGCTGGCATCATAGAGTTCGGCTCGCGTTCAGCAGCCTGGGGATTGCAGGAGGATAGCGACGGTTCTGACCACGAAGACGCGAAGACACGAGACGGCAATGTGAACCCCGGCAGGGCGGCTTGGCCGTTTAGTGCCTTGGGGTCTTCGTGGTTAATCTTGTTTTCGGTTCCTACCGCGCCGGGCCAGGAACGAGGCATTGATGCGAGGGTTAGGCCCTCCCATCGCAACCCACTCTGCTAGGAGATCCACCATGCGCTGCAAGTCCATAATAGTGACGCTCGCGATCGCGCTGCTCGCCGCAACCGCTCCCCACCTCGTGCAAGCCGCTACGACCCGCGAGATCGTCCAGGCGCTTCTGCCGAAGTTAGGGCAGGCGAATGCGCCCGGCGATGTCCTGTTCAAGGAGGATTTCAGCGGCAACCTCGACCGTTGGACCCACGGCAATGACTGGACCATCGTGGACAAGCCCGATGGCGGCGGGAAATGCGTCTCCGTCACCTCGATTGAGGCCGATCACGTCAATATGGTCCTCAATGCGCACATCCCGGTTGTCCCTGGCCATGCGATTGCCGTGTACTGGAAGACGCGCCTGGTTTCCGGGACTGCGCCGCCGTATCTGCGCGTAGATTTCTTCGGCGAAGACGGCAAGCAGGGCCAGCCCTACGCGCACCAGGAGCCTTCGCAGACCGGCCCGCAGTGGACTGAGAACGCGATGCTGGTGTCCGACTGGTTCCCCGCGTACACGCGAGCGATCACGATCTGGTTCCACCATGAGCCGAAGGCGCACACGACCTCGCTGATCTCGGACATCAAGGTGGTCGATTTGTCAGGCGCAGTTCTGGCCGTCGCCCGGCAGGAGCTTGCGCGGTACGAGGACCTCGGCCGCAACCTGCCGGCGCAAGCCGCAGCCCTGCCCCAAAACCCCGTCGCCGACTCCTGGCGTCCGCTGATTACGCGCTACGCCGACCGGATGCGCGCCGAAGTCGCGGATGCTGCGAAGCTCGAACCCGGTTCCGCCGAACTGCAGAAGGCCATCGAGCGCCCCGCGACGTATCTCGCGCGGCTCAGCGAGGCCATCGACGGCCTCAAGCGGGGCAGCGTGAAGACGCGGCGCTTGCTGACCTACAGCACGACCCCGGTGACCTCGCAGATGGTGCTGCCGTACAGCCCCGACCTACCCGGCGCCGCGCTGGGCGGCCTGCAGCTTGCCGCCTGTCCCGGCGAGACGCGCCCCGGCAGCCTCGTGTTGTGGGGGCCTGAGGCCGTCAGCGGGGTGATGCCGCGAGTCTCGGACCTCAAAGGCCCCGGCGGCACGATCCCGGCGAGCGCGGTCGATGTCAAGTGGGTGAAATGCTGGTACAAGGCGGGCAGCGCCCCGTACGGTGTTGCACAGGACCGCTCGCACAAGGTCTTGGTGGCGGAGCTCTTGCTCAACGATGACGGCCTTCTGAAAGTGGACCTCGAAGGGCAGCACAACAGTCTCAAGCTGGCGTTCCCGGAGGGCGCGCGGTACGTGCCCATCGACGACCCGACGCCGCCGAAGCCTGCCTGGGGCTTCGCCTACAAGCTCGCGGACTTCCCGGTCCGAGATGCCGCCGCGCTGCAGCCCACGGACCTGCCTGCGGGCCAGAACAAGCAGGTCTGGATCAGCGTGAGGGTGCCGGCGAGCGCGAGGCCGGGCCGCTACCAGGGGAAGATTGCGCTGACTGCAGGGACGCAGGCTTTGGGCGACGTGAGCCTTACACTCGAAGTCCTGCCCTTTGCCCTCGTGCCCCCGCGCACGCACTATGACCTGACCCAGGACTTCACCGGCAGCCTGTACTACTGGGGGCAGCTCGACCCGACCGGCGCGGGCAGCATCAGCTACAACATGAAGAGCGAAGAGCAGTTCCGCGCCGAACTGAAGATGATGTACGATCACAACATCATCGCCCCCACGGTCATCTGGTCGCCCAACATCGTCTACAAGGACGAGCCATTCTTCCGCAAGCACTTGGCCATCGCCAAGAAGATCGGGCTGGCCGGCAAGCCGCTGTACTTCGGCGATTCCGGCATGATCGGCGCGCCCACCGATCCGGCGGCTCTCGAGACTCTCAAGGAAAACGTGCGCAAGACGATCCGCATCGCTGCCGAGTACGGGTTCACGGGCGTCTACTTCTACGGGATCGACGAAGCGACGGGAGACACTCTCAAGTCGGAGCGCGTGGCATGGCAGGCCGTTCACGAGGCCGGCGGCAAGGTGATTGTCTCCGGTTTCCAGGGGCAACTGCAAGCCGTCGGAGATGTCCTCGATCTCTTCAACCGCTGCGCCGACCCGGCCGGCGAACCGGCGGTCGAATGGCACAACCGCGGGCACAAGATCTGGAACTATGGCCACCCCCAAACGCCCATCGAAGACCCGGCGGTCTATCGCCGCAACTACGGGCTGTATCTGTGGAGGCTCGACTACGACGGCACGAACACGTACTGCTTCATGGATTCCTCGGGCACCCAGTGGAACGATTTCGATGACGACACCTACCGCGATCACTGCCTGGCGTATCCGACGACGAATGGGGTGGTCGGCACGCTGGCGATTGAGGGCTTCCGCATGGGGATCGACGACGTGAAGTACGCGACCGTCCTGCGGCTGCTGATCGACAAGGCGAGCCGCGAGGGCTCCGCAACCCAGAAGGCGAAGGCCGCGAAGGCGTTGGAATGGCTGGACGGCATTGACACGCGTTCGGCGGACCTCGATGAGGTGCGGCATGGGATGGTGCAGCGGATTGAGGAGTTGAGGAAGTAGCCTCACCCCCGGCCCCTCTCCTAGCATACGGCGGCCAGGAGAGGGGGGAACGGCAACGACCCACCCTGTCCCGCCTGATCCGCCTGCGGCGGATACGGCGCGCTACCCCCTCCCGTGGACCCGCCGCAGGCGGGTATGGGAGGGAAGAGGCGAACGGCTGCGGGCGAGACGCCCGCCCCAGGCGGGGGAAGGAGATACGAGCCATGGCTCGCGCGACTTCGGCGGACATCCTCATCATCGGCGGCAGCGGGTTCCTCAGCGGGACGCTCGCGCGGCAGGCGATCGCGCAAAGCCATCGCGTCTGGACCGCCACGCGGGGGCAAAGGCCGCTGCCTGAAGGCGTCACCGGGATCGTCGCGGACCGCAAGGACCGGGAGGCGTTCGCTACAGCGATCGCGGCGGCGGGCGCGGAATGGGACATGGTCGTCGACTGCATCGGCTTCGAGCCGGAGGATGCAGCCCAGGACCTGGAGGTCTTCACCGGCCTCGCCTGCCAACTCGTTTTCGTCTCGTCGGACTTCGTTTTCGATCCCGCGAAGCGGCGCTTCCCGCAGCCGGTCGACAGCCCCTACACGACAGCCGATGACTATGGCGGCAAGAAGCGCCGGTGCGAGCAAGTCCTGCTTGACAGCGACAGCCCGCTGCCGTGGACCGTGATGCGCCCCTGCCACATTTACGGGCCGGGGTCGCAGCTTGGCTGCCTGCCGTACCACGGGCGCGATCCGCAGCTCATCGCGCGCCTGTTGGCCGGTGAACCCCTGCGACTGATCGGCGGGGGCCACTTCCTCCAGCAACCGATCTTCGCCTGCGACCTCGCCGACGTCATTCTTAGCGCCCTCGGCAACGAGCGAGCCTTCGATGAGATCTTCTGTGCCGCCGGGCCGGAGATCATCCAGTCGGTTGAATACTACTGGATCATCGCCGACATCCTGGACGTGGACCTGAGCGTGGAGGAAGCGCCGGTCGCGGAAGCCCTCGAGGCCGAGCCCAAACTGGCCCCATTCCTATGCCACCGCATCTACGACCTTGCGAAGCTCGCGGTCCACGGGCTGAAGGTCCCGAGCACACCGGTGGTGGAGGGATTGCGAGAGCATGTGGAGAGCATGCTGTAGACGGCCGCGCCATCCATGCAGACCTGACAATGACAAGGCCCGCCGAGATCCCTCGACGGGCCTTTGTGTTCCGTGGGCAAACTGAGGATGGCTCGTCAGAACGACATCTGCCACTGCAGACCATACATGTCGACGGGACCGATAACGCTGGTAAGAGGAGCCCCGCCTGCGGCCCCGTTGAAGCCCTCGTTGCCGTTATGGCCGCGGTCGATCTGCGCGGTGATCTGGTTGCAGTTATTGAGCCGCCACTTGTAGCCAAGGTGCCATGCGCGGTAGATGCCCGGCACGTCCTTGTCCTGGTCGTACTCTTCGAAACGCACGTAGGGGAAGCCGTTGCCGCCCTTGTCGTAGACGCCCTGCAGGTACCAGCCGCAGAAGCGCCGGTCGCCGGTGGTCGTTGCCGACAGGCCGGGTAGCGTGCCGTTGATCCACTCCGCCTGACCGCCAAAAGGCGTCGGATTCTTGAACACGTAGAAATCGACCGCCTTGCGGTGGTTGATGATGCCGTCGACCGCGTCTCCCGAGGCGGTCCGCTGCAGGTATTCACCGTTCATCCCACTGGCGCCGAAGTACCCCCACGAGGGTTTCCACTTGAAATCGGCCTCTACCGTCTTATCGAGGCCCGGCGCACTGCGGTCCGCGTACTGGCCGTTCATGACGCCCATCGTGACCTGGGGGAACTCTCCGTCGGCCTGGCGGATCGCCCAGATTCCGCGGTCGTACCACCCGCGCCACCACAGACCGCGCTGCCCCAGGAGGGTGTTACCCTCAGCGGCGAGCGCGCGGTCGAAGGGGATGCGCTGGCTGGACGTCTGGGCGGCGTCGATGCCGAAGTTGTTCGTGGCCTGCCCGAAGCGAAGGCTGTACTCGTCGCTGAGCTTGTAGCCGACGAAGGCCTGGGCCATCGTGATCTTCGGATCATCAGGGCCGGACCGCTCGAAGGTGACTACGCCCGTCGTTCGGTCGTTCGGGGTCGCAACGACATTGAGATACATCCGGCGCAGGAAGAAGTCGCTGAAACCGCCCGAACCGTTGTACTTGCGGTTCTCATAGCGGGCCTGGAAGTAGCCGTTGACCGCGATGGTGTCGGTCCACGACGGCTTGGGGGCGGGCTTGTTCTTGAGTTCGGCTTTGAGCGCCTCAAGTTCAGCCTTGCACTTGGTGCATTCCTCGATCTTGGCGTCTAACTCCTTGAGCTTGGCATCGACCTCGTCGGGGGATAGGGCCGCCCGTGCCGCAAGGGGGAGCAGCAGAGCGAACAGCAGAAGTACGACTCGCAGCTTCGTGATACGTCATCCCTCCCTACATGGGGTGTGTGTGGCGCCTGCAAACGGACCGGAGTCCGGTGCATCCAGCACGAAAGTTGGGCCGACCACTCGCCGCTCGTGCTGCGTCTCCACGCAACCTGCCGGCTCTCCAGCCGGAAGGCCTATCGAGGGATGGCGAACCAAAGCCCGCGCAAGTGAGCGTCTCGGCGGGCCTGACGGAAGACTATTCCGCTTCAGCGCGGAGATTCCTTCCTCGGATTCTTAACAAATGTCATCCACCTCGGCGCGGCACGTGACAAACAGCACGCAAACTGTTACTCGGCGTTTACGCGCGCGCCTTGAGGCCTGTTCAAATCCGCGTTAGCGGCCACAGGTCTTGCCGAGCGCGGGGTGGTCCCGCCCTACCCCGCAAAGCAGGGGCCGATGAGCGCCGCATCTATCCCCGCGTCGCCCCCGGCACCTTATGCAGTCCCCGCGGTTCGTCCGGGTTGATGCCTTTGTGCAGGGCGATGTGGTAGGCCAAAAGCTGACCGAGAACCACCGCCACCATCGGCGAGCAGATCTCCGGGACTGCCGAGGGCAACTGGAAGCATACCGTGCCCTCGGCGCAAAGCTGCGCGCTGTCGGAGATGATGATGAGTTCGGCTTTGCGGCGTTTGAGGGCCACAACGGCCTGCTGCATGTCATCGAAGCTCTTGCCGCTGGGAGCAAATGCGAACACGGGGAATCCGGGCGCAATCGTGGCAATCGGACCGTGCGGGAAGGACGCCGAACTATACGGAGCGGGCACCACATAGCAAGTCTGCATCAGCTTCAGCGCCGTCTCCTGAGCGGTCGCGAGGTTCGGGCCGCGGGCGAGGACCGCGCACGATTCCATGTACCTGTATCGCTCGGAGCGGGTCTCGATCTGCGGCTCCATCGCGAAGACCTCGCGCATCCAGTCCGGCACGCGACGCACGACCTCGCGGATCGAGGCATCCTCGGCCCAGTTCGCCGCCAACTCGCACATGGCCGCAAGCGCGGTGGTATACGTCTTCGTCGCGGGGACGGACTGCTCCTCATGCGCATGGGTCAGCAGCGTCACGTCGGCCGCCTCCGAGATCGGAGAGGCGGCGGTGTTCGTCAACGCGGCGGTCAAGACGCCCTTCGACCGGGCATACTCGAGCACATTCACCACATCGGTCGCTTCGCCGGACTGTGAGATTCCCAGCACGAGAGCATCCCCCAGGTCCATCTCGGATCGGTACACTGTGAATAGCGACGGCGACACCAGCGTTACCGGCACGGCATTCACGATGCCGAACAGGTACCGCGCATAGGTGGCGGCGTTCTCCGAGGTGCCGCGAGCGGCGAGGAGTATGTGTCGGACGCCCCGGGCACGCAATTGGGCGCCGAACTCCCGAAGATGAGCGCCCTCAGTGTCGAGGGTCTCCTCGATCGACGCAGGCTGCTCGTGGATTTCACGCAGCATTGTATTGTGCATCGGGTATCCTTCCAGGGGCGATTGCGGGAACCTGTAGGAGCACTCTCCAGAGTGCGATCAGGCCGTTCTATATGACCGAATAGCGCCTGTAGCGATGTGTATGTACTGCGGGGCACTATGACGACATATCGACGGCGGTTGCGAACTGGAGACCGCTCCTACTGGCGATTCGGCAACTTCCGCAATGACCTCCTCCAAGAGTGCGAACCGTCCTACATCCTCAGCCCGCCGTCCACCACGAATGTCTGCCCGGTAATGTAGGACGCTTCGTCCGAGCATAGGAAGGCGACCAGCCCGGCGATCTCCTCGGGCTTGCCGAAGCGCCCCTGGGGGATCATCTTCAGCAGGGCTTCCTTACGCGCGGGGTCCATGTCGGCGGTCATCTCGGTCTCGATGATCCCCGGCGCGACCGCATTCACGTTGATTCCCTGAGGGGCAAGCTCGCGCGCGGCGGCCTTGGTCATGCCGATCAGGCCTGCCTTCGCCGCGCTGTAATTCACGCGCTTCCAGTCACCCATCAACCCGGCGTCGGACGAGATATTGACGATCCTCCCCCACTTGCCCCGCAGCATCTCCTTCGACGCGGCCTTCAGACAGTGGAACGCGCCGGTGAGGCAGACGCCGATCACCTCGTCCCACTGCTCGGGCTTCATAAACGCGAGATACTGGTCGTTCACGAGGCCGGCGTTGTTGACGAGGATGTGCAGCCCGCCGAGGTGCGTCTTGGTGTCGGCGACGATGGCCTTGACGGCCCCCGGGTCGCGAACATCGCCCTGCACGAGGCGTGCCTTCTGGCCGAGTTCCTCAACCTCCTCGCAGACTTCCCGTGCGGCGTCAACATTACGGACGAAGTTGACCGCCACGTCGGCCCCGCGGGCGGCGAGCTTGATCGCAATTGCGCGGCCGATGCCCCGAGAAGCGCCGGTTACGAGCGCCACTTTGCCGGTAAGATCGATCATGGGCCTGGCCTCCTGACTATCTCTCTTTGTCCGGCGAGAAGCGGCCTCAGCGCGTCCGGAATCACGACCGAACCGTCGGCTTGCTGGTTGTTCTCCAGAATCGCCAACGCCGCGCGATCAGTGATCATCGTCGCCGAGATCGTGTGGGGAAAGAAAGTACCCTCGGCACCGCGGCAACGCACGTTGAGGCGGCGCGTCTGATAGTCCAGCAGGTTCGTATTGGAATGCGTTTCGCGATACATGCCGAACCCCGCGAACCATCCCTCGACGTCATACTTCTTGTACGCGGGAGCGCCCAGATCTCCCAGGCAAACTCGAACCGTGCGGTGGGGTATCTCCAGCAGTCGCATGAAGTCGCTGACATTGCGCTGGCACTGCTGATGGTACTCTTCGGATTCATGCGGGCGGCAGAAGACGATCTGCTCAACCTTGTGGAACTGGTGCACCCTGAACGCCCCGCGTGACTTCTTGCCGGCCGCGCCTGCCTCCGTGCGAAAGCAGGCGCTAAAGGCCGTGTACTTGAGCGGGAGATCAGTGTCGGCCAGAATTTCGTCGTCGTGGTATCCGACGAGTGTCTGCTCGCTCGTGCCGATCAGACAGAGATCCTCGCCGGCGATTTTGTAGACTTCCTCCTCGAAGAAAGGTAGATACCCAGTGCCGAACAAGGTTCTTCTCCTGGCTACCTGCGGTGTCATCATCGGGACGAACTCGCGTTTTGAGAGGAAGTCGAGGGCCAGCGAGAAGATCGCCCAAGCCAGGCGTGCGCCGTCGCCCTTCCAGTAATAAAATCCTGCACCAGCAGTCCGAGTTCCTCTTTTGAGGTCCAGGATGTCCAGTTCAGCGCCGATCACCTCATGAGTCTTTGGCGTAAACGAGAACTCCGGCAGGTCCCCCCACCGATCTATCTCGAGATTTCCCGCGTCGTCTTCACCCTCGGGGGTATCCTCGGGCAACAGGTTTGGCAAGAGAGCCCACAGACCATCACGCTCATCCCGGAGAACTGCGAACTTTGTCTCCAACTCGGCAACGTCATCCCGAAGGCGCTGGGCTTGCGATCTATCGCCGTTGGCAGCGAGGTTCCTACGCTCATGCCGCAGGCGCTCCAAGTCGGTCTGTATGGCCCGCACCTCGGTATCTACTGAAATGAGGCGCTCGACATCAACCCCCGAACCCCTTTTGCGAACAAGCTCACGGACCAACTCGGGCTGCTTACGCAAAATGGCGATATCGATCATGCAAACGCCCCTCCCATGTATACACAGGATGAACAAAGTCAACGGCGCCGTTGCCGCTTCGGCCTCGCATTACTACGCCGCTTTGGCAACCGGCGGGCCAAACGTTCGGGATCTTGTCAGAGGCTGACCGTATCCCAAGATGAAGCGCGAACGGCGATTGACCACGGAGACGCAGAAGGCACAGAGAACGACACCATCCTTGAGCGTCTATCAAACGCCTATCGTGGGGCAGGCCGGCCGTTTCTCAGCCGTTCTCTGTGCCCTCTGTGTCTCCGTGGTCAATCGCCGTCCATCTCTCCGCAGGGCATCTCATTGCCGAGCAGGGCCGCACAACCGGCGTAGTAATAATAGACTCTCATTCACCCGGCCGCTGCGCTTCGATGTACGCCTGCACATCCGTCTCGTTGAGCACGCGGTCGTCGTTCGCCCACTCGGCGACGGCTCCGAGGTCCACGCCCGCCTCGCGGGCCACCCGGCGCGCCGCCGGAGTTGCCCGGACTCGTCTCTCGGGTATAGCCGGACGGGCCGGCGCTGTGTCCAGGTCGAGTTGCAGGTCGAGAGCCGCCTTCGCCTGATGCTCGGCGAGAAGCTGAGCGTTTTCTTCCTCCACGCCTTCAGGCGGCGTCTCCCCCGCCTCCCCGATGAAAGCGATCACATACCCCAGCGGGACGACGCTCTTGGCCTTGCAGTAAGTCTTGACGAGCACGGCGTCCCGGTCGAGTTCGTACTCGAAGGTCGCCTTGTCGGTGATGATCTCGCAAAGCGAGTCGCCCTCGTTGAAGGCGTCGCCTTCCGCGACCAGCCACTCGTTGACGGTCACCTCGTCGAGGTTCTCAGCCCACTTCTCGATGACGATGAGTTGACCCACGCCGGTACCTCGCGCTTGCAGGATAGGATGGCGGAACACTCCGAGTGTAGCATCCCGTCGTGGCGGGGTCAATCAGCGGTCAGGGCCGAGGTCGCCGTTTCCGCGTGCCCTCTCGGTACGGCTATGCTTCACCCACATTTCCGAGCATATGGGACGCAATGATCTGGTCCATGCCGTTGCCGTAAGACCCCGGAGGGGTCGTCGGAGTTTGGCCAGGGGCGCCAGCCCCTGGATTCCGTCAAGAACATACCAATGAGCCCCGAAGGGGCGACACAGGGCCGACAACATTGCGCCATTTGTGCCGCCCCCCTTCCCGGGCTGTTCCTATTCAGGGGGCTGCTTCCAGGCTCTTGCGAGTCTGGCTAAGCTCTTTCGGCCCTTCGGGCCTTTTGGGGCAACGGCCCGCGCAGAGCGCGGCAGGGGTAGGAAGCTTCCGCCGCACGCAGAATGGATATTGACTCACGAACAGCCAGGGTGTATATAGGACTTAATAAGTCTCATATTGAATTCCCCTAACCGCTATGGCCCTTCAACTGAACCGAGTAACCGACTACATGCTCCGGTGCGTGCTTCATCTGGCGAAGCAGCCAGCCGGCGCGGTCGTCAGGCGGCGGGACATCGTCGCGGAGATGAAAATCCCCGACGCGCTGTTCCGCAAGTTGGCGCAAGACCTCAAGCACGCCGGCATCCTGGAGATCACCCAGGGCGCTCGCGGCGGCCTGCGGCTCGCGGTTCCGCCGGAGGAGTTGACGCTCCTCGCGGTCGTGAAAGCCACCGGCGAAGAGGCGCCCCTCAACGAGTGCCTGGTGCGCCCCGAGGCTTGCGAGCGCAGTTCGATCTGTGCAGTTCACCGTGTGCTCGACGCGGCGCGAGAGACGCTGTACGCGGAGTTGGCAGCCGTGACTTTCGCGGACCTCGCGGCGCAGGAAGCCTGTCTTACGGCCCACGCGGCAGAAGGGTGATGATCCCCAACCACGGGGCATGATGAAGGGAGGGAAGGTGCAGTGGATGTCGTCTTGCTGTCCCGAATGCAGTTTGCCGCCGCCACCTATTTCCACTTTCTGTTCGTGCCACTGACACTCGGCCTGTCGATTCTCGTGGCCATCATGGAGACCCTCTACGTCCGGCGGGGCGATGGGGACTACCTGCGGATGGCCCGATTCTGGGGCCGCATCTTCTTGATTAACTTCGCTGTCGGCATCGTCACCGGCATCACTCTGGAGTTTCAATTCGGCACCAACTGGGCCCGCTACTCGGCTTATGTGGGCGACGTCTTCGGCTCGCTCTTGGCCATCGAGGCCACCGCCGCGTTCTTCCTGGAGTCCACCTTCATCGGCGTCTGGGCATTCGGCTGGCGGAGGCTTTCGCCGAAGGCGCACGCCGTGTCAATATGGCTCGTAGCCGGCGCGTCGAGTCTGTCCGCGGTCTGGATCCTCACCGCCAACGCCTGGATGCAACACCCGGTCGGGTACGTGGTCCACAACGGTCGCGCCGAGCTTGCCGACTTCGTCGCCGTCATCACCCAGCTGACGGCGATCCTCAAGATCATCCACACCCTCAGCGCCTCGTACATCCAATCCGCGTTCTTCGTGATGGGCGTCAGCGCCTGGCACTTGTTGCGCGGGCAACACCGGGATGTGTTCCTCAAGTCGTTCCGGCTGGCCCTTGCTCTCGGTCTCGTCTTCTCTTTCGGCGAGATACTCGAGGGGCACTTCCACGCGGCGGACGTGGCCGCCATCCAGCCGGCGAAGCTCGCGGCGATGGAAGCGCACTGGGGCACCTGCCCGTATGCTCCGTTGAGTGTGCTGTCGATCCCGGACGAGGCCCATGCCACCAACCGCATCACCATCCTCCCGGTGCCCGGCGCGCTCAGCATGCTCGCCTTCCACAACCCCAGCGCCCCGGTCAAGGGGCTATGCGACTTCCCGCCAGCAGACCGGCCACCGGTCACGGTGACCCACTTCGCCTTCCGAGTAATGATCGGACTGGGCATGTTCTTCGTGGCAGCAACAAGCCTGGGATGCCTCCTACTCAAGCGGCTTGAAACCTACCGGTGGTATCTGACGGTCATGGTGTGGGCGATCCCCCTGCCGTACATCGCGAACGCGGCCGGCTGGACGGTCGCGGAGGTGGGCCGGCAGCCGTGGATTGTCTACGGCCTCATGCGCACCAGCGACGCCGCCTCGCCCATCGATCCCGCCCAGGTGCTCATCACGCTGATCGGCTTTGTCCTTGTATACGGGCTGCTGGGCGCACTGGCTTTCTGGCTCATCATCCGTACACTGAAGGCGGGGCCGATGCCGCCTCCGGCTCCACTGCCGGGGAACGCAGCCGGGCAAATCGCCGCCAGTTCGGGAACAGACACCACTGAGGAAAGGGGAAAGCACTGATGCTACAGACGATCTGGTTTCTCCTATGGGGCCTCCTGTGGGCCATCTATTTCGTCACGGACGGCTTCGACCTGGGCGTGGGCATCCTGTTGCCTTTCCTGGGCAAGGACGACGTTCGCCGACGCCTCATGCACGAGGCGACCGGGCCGGTGTGGAGCGCGAATGAGGTGTGGCTGCTCACCGCGGGCGGCGTCACGTTCGCGGCCTTCCCCCGCGTCTACGCCACGATGTTCAGCGCCCTGTATGCCCCGCTGATGCTTGTCCTATTCGCCCTGATCGTGCGCGGTGTGGCGTCGGAGTTCAGGCAGCACGTGGACGCCCCTCGCTGGCGCGGGCTATGGGATGGCTGCCTGTTCGTGGGCAGCCTGCTGCCGGCGATCCTCCTGGGCGTAGCCTTCGCCAACATCTTCCGCGGCCTGCCCCTCGCGGCGGACGGCTACCACGGGACGCTGTTGTCGCTGCTCAACCCTTACGGCCTGTGTGGCGGGGCGCTGTTCCTGCTGCTGTTCGCGGTCCACGGGGCGCTGTGGCTGGGCGTAAAGACCGAGGGGGAGCTTCGGGGGCAGGCTGTCTCCGCCGCCCGCAAGCTGTGGCCGCCGCTGCTCATCGTCGCGGTCATCTTCCTGATCGCCTCGTGGTTCAATACGCCGCTGTACCGAAACTACCTGACACATCCTGTGCTGTGGCTGGTGGTCCTGATGACTGTCGCCGCGCTCCTGGCCCAAAGGGTGTGGCTCGAGCAGGGCAAGGCCTGGAGCGCCTGGGCGGCCTCCGCAGTCACCATCGCCGGGGCGACGTTCTTCGGGGTCATCGGCCTGTACCCGAACATGTTCCCCTCGCGCCTCGACCCGGCCGCCAGCCTCACGGCCTTCAATGCCTCGAGCAGCCCGATGACGCTGACGATCATGCTGGTCGTAGCCGCCATCTTCGTGCCGATCGTCCTCGCGTACCAGGTGTGG
>CAYWBK010000052.1:0-20964 GCA_964455745.1 uncultured Armatimonadia bacterium | reverse complement strand
CGACGGGACCAACTCAAACGAAACATCAACTGTCAATGTGCGGAAAATGAGTCAGAGATTCGACAAAGGCGCCGAGCCGATGGTTGTGAACGCGCTATGGATGTAAGCAAGGGAGCAGTTTCGGCCCTTTCACCAGCGTCACTCCGCTCGGTGGGGCCAGGGGCATCGGCTTCGACGCACGTAGTGATAGTATGTGCATAGAGGCCGCGTGGCCTTTCCCGTCGCTCAGCACGGCTCTATATAGGACACCACGAGCATCACGATGCTCATAGGATCGCCGTGAGCAGGGACGGTGCACTGCCTCTACTGACGTCGAAGAGAGCGCCGACTCCTCGAACATGGGATGGTCCCGAGGCGCACGCCTTTATTGGCATTACGGCGCGGGTTGACCACGCTGGACGCAGGAGACCGCAATATGCGCGATGCAACTCCCGATATGAAGGCTCTCTACGAACAACGAGAAGCCCTGAATCGCAGAGTCGGCGAGGTCAAGGCTCGTGGCGGGTCGGTTGCAGAGTTGATTGAGGAATCCAGGGCGCTATCGGCCACAATCAGCGCACTCACCGCGCCCACTCCGACTGCAGGGCAGCAGATCGCTGAGGCAGCCGCTGCGTTCAGCGTTAGCGTTTTGACCTCTGTATCAGAGGTCGATGCCCTCCGAGACGAATGGCGTACCTTGCTGTTGAGCGTGCCCACCATAGCCAGCCCTTTCATGACCTGGGAGTGGATGATGTCGTGGTACGAGACATACGAAGGCCACGGCTCGATCCGTTGCATCACCGTTCGCGCCAGCGATGGTCGTCTGGTCGGCATCGTGCCGCTGTTCCTGAGCCTGCGCCCCGATAGGACCCTCGGCAAGCGGGAGATTGGATTCGCATCCAACTATAGCTGCTCATCCGGCTTTGACCTCGTCATGCTGTGTGCCTCCGATGACTGCGGCAAGGTTAGCGACGCTATGGTGCAATGCTTGGCGTCCATGCGCGACGAATGGCGCTGCGTCAAGCTTCTGCGTATGCCCGCCGATTCGCGAGGCGTCTGGGAGGTGGTGCGGAGTCTCGCGTGCAGCGGGTGTCTCACACTGACCAGGGCCAGCTTGGCGACGCCGGTTGTCCCTCTGCCCAAAGCCCCCGGAAACGTTGTAGGGAGTTTTAGCTCACGCAAGCTCAAGCGCAACATACGGCAGGCACAACGGCGGCTGGACAATGAGCAGCCACAGCACCGTTTTACGTGCATCACCGCTCCCGATGAGATCATGGGGCACCTGGACGAATGCGTCCGACTGAACATCCGTGGGCGCGCTGCTGCGGGCCTTCCCCCTAGTCGCCTCCTCAACGCCGACGAACGCGCGTTCCTGGAGCGCTCCACGCGCCGCCTCGCTGAAGCGGGCTGGCTGAAGCTGGTGACGCTGTCCATCGGTCCCCGACCCGTCGGGTTCGGGCTATTCATCATCTACCGCGGCCACGTACACCTGCTCTCGACTGCGTGGGCACGGGAGTACGCGCGCTACAGCCCATCGCATCTTCTCCTCGTCGAGGCGATGTGCCAGGGCGTTCGGGAGGGGGCCGTGGGAGCCAGTTTCCTGGATGCCGGAGGGCACTACAAAGCGCACTATACGCGGATGATTCGTCCGCGGCTGGACGTAATCGCCGCGCCCCGACGCCACAGCGTGACCCAGTTGCTGCTCCGGGAGACCGGGGCCGCCGCTCTCCGAAGCCTGAGTAGCAAACTCAGACGGTCGCGCGCCCGGGCGCCTTCCATGTCCGACAAGTGACATGGCAGCCCAAGGAGGCGAGGCATCTATGGCTCTAAGAGAGTGTGTCGCATCCCTGCTCAACAGTACCTGTGGGAGGCTTGGAGGCCGCTTTCGGGGCCGTCGGCTGCACAGGCTCATCATCCAACCCGTCCATGAGTGGCTCCAGGATCGCTCCTTCGGCATTGAGACGCGTTTGGTGGCCGACGTGACCGATGTTGACCGTGCCCAGTGCCCCGACGCCAAGGACTCAGTGCCAACAGTCTACAGCGTGCTGGGCCATGTGCTCCGCAGCATCAGACCAGATGACGTGTTCGTTGACTTGGGCTGCGGCAGCGGCCGGGTTGTCTGCTATGTTGCCGGCAAGATGCGTCTGAAGAAGGTCATTGGCGTCGAACTGATGCCAAAAATGGTCGAGTGCGCGAAGCAAAATGTGGCCAACGCAAAGCTGCTAACGCCTGTCGACATCGTGCAAGGGAACGCGGCCAACGCGAACCTCGGCGAAGGCACTGCTTACTATCTGTACAACCCCTTCGGAGAGGAAACCCTGCGTCAGGTGCTCGCGAATATCCACCGCAGCCTCGCGGCCTCGCCGAGGACCGTCCGGGTACTGTACTACAACCCCATCTTTGAGGAGGTGCTTGATGCCTGCGACTGGCTCACAGCGGAGCAGACGATCAAGCCGCGCTTTTCGCGTTCGATAAAACCTTTCCTACGCATCTGGCGAAGCACCGTGTAGCACGCGCAGTACGTCGCCCTGTTGATGGCGCCGGCGCCATGACGCGAGGGCAACGCCGATCGGATGCGCAATGGGCTTGAGGTAGAGCACCCTCGCGGAAGCGCGCCGATGCTTTCGACGCCAATTGCAGGAGCCCGCAACATGCACGATGCAACTCCCGGTATTGACGCTCTCCACGAGCAGCGTGAAGCCCTGAATCGCAGAATCGGCGAAGCGAAGATTCGCGGCGAGTCCATTGCTGAGCTAATCGAGGAGTCCCGGGCGCTGTCAGCCAAGATCAGGGAACTCACTGCAGCTACCTCGACTGCAAGGCAGGAGACCGCTGAGGCAGCCGCCGCATTCAGTACGAGCGTTCTGACCTCTGCATCAGAGGTCGATGCTCTCAGAGACGAATGGCGGGCGCTACTACTGAGCGCGTCCACGATAGCCAGCCCGTTCATGACCTGGGAGTGGATGATGTCGTGGTATGAGACATACGAGGACCACGGCTCGATCCGCTGCATCACCGTTCGTGCCCGCGATGGTCGTCTGATCGGCATCCTGCCGCTGTTCCTGAGCCTGCGTCCCGACCGTAACCTCAGTAAGCGGCAGATTGGGTTTGCCTCCACCTACGGCCACTCCTGGGGCTTCGACCTTGTCATGCTGTGCGCCTCGGACGATTGTGGGATGGTTGGCGAGGCTACGCTCCAGTACCTGGAGTCTATCCGCGACGAGTGGGACTGTGTCAAGCTTCTGCGTATGCCCGCCGATCCGCAAGGCATCCTGAAGATGGCTCAACATCTCACGCGCGACGGATGTCTCACGCTGATCCGGGCTGGCGTGGCGGCACCGGTGGTCCCCCTCCCCAAAGACCCCGAACGCGTGGTGGAGGGCCTCAGTTCACGCAAGCTCAGGAGCACTGTCCGGCAGGCGCAACAGCGGCTGGATAGCGAACAGCCGCAGCACCGTTTCGCGTGCATCACCGACCCCGACGAGATCACGAGGAATCTGGACGAGTACGTCAGGCTCAATATCCGCAGGCGCGCAGCGGGCCATTCCCCTAGCCGCTTCCTCAACGCCGACTGCCGCTTGTTCCTGGAGCGCTCCACGCGGCGTCTTGCTGAGGCGGGCTGGCTGAAACTGATGACGCTATCCATCGGTCCCCGGATTATCGGGATCGAGCCGTTCCTTGTCTACCGCGACCGAGTGTACTTGCTCTCGCCTGCATGGGCGCCGGAGTATGCACGCCATAGTCCATCTCACCTGTTGTTCGTCCAGGCAATGCGGGAGGGCGTTCAGGAAGGTGCGTCGGAGGCCAACTTCTTGGCCGTCGGGGAGCACTACAAGACGCAATACACTCGGGAGCTTCGCTCGCGACTAGACGTGATCGTGGCACCCAGCCGCCGCGGCATGGCCCGGCTGTTGTTCGGTGAGATCGGGGCCGCCGCACTACGACGCCTCAACAGCAAGCTCAGACCGTCGCGCGAGTAGACGCTTTCCAGTTCCAGCGGATGACATATACCCCTAGGAGGTGATGCGCCGATGGTTCTGCGAGAAGGTGTTGCAGCGCTGATAAGCAGCATCCGCCGGAAGCTGAAAGGCAACCCGCCACGCAAGGTTATCCACCACATCCATGAGTGGCTACGTGACCACTTCCTCGGCATCGAGACGCGCGCACTAGACGAAGTGCCGGATGCGGACCTCGCGAAGTGTCCTGATGCCCACCACTCGCAAGCAACAAGCTATGGCGTGTTGAGCCATGTGCTGCGCAGCATCGCGCCAGATGACGTCTTCGTTGACCTGGGCTGCGGTCGCGGCCGGGTTGTCTGCTACGTGGCCAGCAGGATGCGTCTTCGGAAGGTCATCGGGGTCGAGTTGATGGCCAAAATGGCTGAGTTCGCGAAACAGAACGCCGCCAAGGCAAGGCTGCTGACGCCTGTCGAGATCGTACAAGGGAATGCGGCCATCGCGGACCTCAGCGAAGGTACCGCCTACTTCCTGTTCAACCCGTTCGGAGAGGAGACGTTGCGCCAGGTGCTCGCGAACATCCGCCGGAGCATCGCTGCCTCCCCGAGGACGATCAGGATACTGTACTACAACCCGCTCTTTGAGGGGCTGCTTGATGCCTGCGACTGGCTCAAGGCCGAGGAGACGATTGAGCTTCCTTTCGCGCGTGTAAGCGAAACCAAGAAGCCCTTCCTACGCATCTGGCGAAGCACTGTGTAGCATACGTGGTATTCTCAGTTGCTGGCGGCATCCTCAAGGTCGGCGGCAAAGGACCATGTCGTAGAGCGCGCCGACAGCTTCCTGACCGTCAAAGGCGAGGGCGTGATCGTGCGCCTGTACGAGACCGACGGCAAAGGCGGCGAGGTGGAGGTCGGCCTGAAGTGCTGGAAGAAGACCTGGAAGGGCAACCTGAAGAAGCACGAAATCGTGACCCTGAGGTTCGACAAGGGAGCCGAGCCGAGGGTCGTGAACGCGTTGGAGATGTAGGTGGACGAGGTGAAGCAAATGCAAGGGCTTACGCGCCTGAAGATAGAGGGGTTCAAGTCGATCCGCAGCGCCGAACTGGAGCTGAGGCCGCTAAACGTGCTGATCGGAGCGAACGGCTCGGGGAAGTCGAACTTGGTGTCGTTCTTCCGGCTGCTGCGGGCCATCGGCGAGGGACGTCTGCAGCGGTATGTGGGGCTGTCGGGAGCCGCTAGTTCAGTACTGCACTACGGGCCGAAGGTCACGCCGGAGATGGGCTTCGCGCTCGACCTACACGGCGACGCTTGGCGAATGGCGTATGAGGTCACACTGGCCTACGCAGACCCCGACTCGCTGATCTTCGACGAAGAGCAAGTGCGCTTCAGCGACCTTCAGACTACCCCATGGGTGGGAAAGTATGGGCCTGGACGACGAGAGGGTGCCTTCACGGCTGGCTTCTACGGTGAACCGCCTTCGCCGAATGCCCTCGGAGCCTTCGGTGCGCTGACCGATGTCCGCTGCTACCACTTCAACGACACCACGTCGACTTCCGGTCTGCGCCTGACCAATCGCATTGCCGAGCGCAGCTACCTGTGGTCGGGTGGCGAAAACCTCGCGGCCTACCTGTACAAGCTCCAAGGGGAGCACCCGCCCTACTATGGGCGCACTTTGGACACGATCCGGCTCGCTGCGCCGTTCCTCGGCGATCTCGTACTAGAACCATCCGGTGCCAACGGCGAGTACATCATGCTCAACTGGCGTGATGCTGCTCGTGGGCAGACATTCGGCCCGCACCAGCTCTCCGACGGCACGCTGCGCTTCATCGCACTAGCGACGCTCCTCCTGCAGCCCGAGGAGCGTCTTCCCAAGCTCCTCGTCATCGACGAACCTGAACTCGGCCTACACCCTTACGCCCTCAGCGTGCTGGCCGGACTGCTGCGTTCGGCGTCTCACTCGACGCAGATCATTGTGGCGACGCAGTCGGCAGCCTTGGTGGACGAGTTCGAGCCGGAGGACATCGTGGTGGTCAACCATCACAACGGCGAGTCGTCATTCGAGCGGAAGGACTCGCAGGAGTTGGCGGACTGGTTAGAGGACTACTCGATGGGCGAGCTTTGGGAAATGAACGTCCTCGGGGGGAGGCCATCGCGATGACTTCGCTCATCGTCGTCGTCGAGGGCCAGACGGAGGAGATGTTCGTCCGCAATGTGCTCGGCCCGTACCTCTGCCCCTCAGGCGACTGTCTCGTCATCCCGATCCAGCTCAATGGCATCAAGCCATACGGGGCAGTCAGGAAGGCGACCCTGAACGCCATGAAGCAGCATGTCCGGCACCTGAGGGCGTGTACGACCATGTTGGACCTATATGCTCTCAAGAAGTGCTTTCCCGGCTACACACCGCCGGGCGCCGTCGCCGATCCGTACGCGCGGACGAAGCAGATCGAGGATGCCTTCGGGGTTGACATCGCTGACCATCGGTTCATCCCGTACATCCAAGTGCACGAGTTTGAGGCCCTGCTATTCACCGATCCGAGCAAGTTTGTCATCAGCTATCCGAACGCACAGGATGGTGTCAGCACGTTGTCGGCGGTTGCCGACGAATTCGCCAACCCAGAGTACATCGACAACGACAACCCGCCATCGAAGCGCATCCAGGCAGCCGTGCCTAGCTACGACAAGGCCGCCGCAGGCCCGATCATCGCCCAACATATCGGCCTGTCCGTCATCCGCTCCAAGTGCCCGCACTTCAACGATTGGCTCACGAAACTGGAGAGCCTCGCTACATAGCATCAACACCAAGTCACCGAACCTGAACCGAAAGGAACCATACCATGTCAAAGACCCCATACGCCGGATGGCCCAACTGCATCAAGCTCAGCAACGGCAAAATCGACGTCGTCGTCACCACCGACATCGGCCCGCGGATCATCTTCTGCGGCTTTGCCGGCGAGGAGAACCTGTTCTGGAACGACCCCGAGACTCTCGGCAAGACCGGGGGCGATGAGTGGACGCTCTACGGCGGCCACCGCCTCTGGCACTCGCCCGAGGTCATGCCCCGCACCTACTCGCCCGACAACAAGCCGATCAAGACGAAGGAAGTCGGCGGGTATCTGCGCACACTCCAGCCCGTCGAGCCGGGAACGGGGATCGAGAAGGAAATGGACATCCGCGTGATCGCCGACGAGAACGCGGTCGAGATCGTCCATCGCGTGCACAACGCCGGCCCGTGGGAGATCGAGCTGGCCGCGTGGTCGCTGTCGGTCATGGCCCCTGGCGGCATCGGCATTTGCCCGCAGCCGACGAGCTTCGACCCGCAGGGATTCCTGCCGAACCGCAGCCTGATCCTGTGGCCCTACACGAAGATGTCCGACCCGCGCATGACCTGGGGCGACAAGTACCTCACCATGCGTCAGGACGCGAAGAAGGCCGACCGCCTGAAGTTCGGGATCAACAACGACGACGGCTGGCTCGCGTACCTGCGCGGAGAGTACCTGTTCGTGAAGACCTTCGAATACCAGGCCGAGGGCGACTACCCGGATGGCGGCTGCTCCATCGAGCTGTTCACGAACGAGAACATGCTCGAGGTCGAGACCCTCAGCCCGCTGACTTTCCTTGCTCCCGGCGACGAGCTGGAGCACGTCGAGGTCTGGCGCCTGTTCAAGGGGCTCGATTGCGACGGCAGCGAAAAGTGCATCGACAAGTGCGTTCTGCCGCTGGTCGAGGAGACCCTGTAGCCCTCGGCGACATCTCGCACGACCCGGTTGCGGAGGGGTACGCGCACATACCTGTACCCCTCCGCGACAGCGGATAGCCGGACCCGAAAGTCATCTCACTCTCAACGAATGGGTCGGAGGCTCGAACCCGCCGTTACCGCCATGGCGCACAACTCCGGCCCGACAAGACGTCGCTTCGATCAGCGGTTCGTCGCGTTGCTTGCGCTGGCGGACATCGCCGCGTGCTCGGCAGGGCTGTTGGCCGCCTACGCGGTCCGGCACTGGTTCCCCCACATCTTCCACTCCAACCTGCACCAGCCGATAACGGTTTACTCGCACGCGCTGCCGTGGGTGCTGGCCCTATGGCTGATCACATTCCACGCCCTCGGACTTTACGAGGTCCGCCGCTTCGTTTCACGCCTGGCCCAGCTCGCAGCCACCTCCCGTGCCGCGTCCCTGGCGACCCTCCTGGTTGCGGCGGCTTCCTTCCTCAGCAAGATCAGCTACTCCCGCGCGATGCTCCCCATGTTCTGGGTATTCGCGACGGCGCTGGCTTGCGCCCTGCGCTTCGCCCTCGGCGGCTATCGGCGATGGGCAATGACCAGAGGGGGCATGGCAGCGAGGGCCGTCGTGATCGGATGTGGGGACTTGGGCCGGGTGGCCGCACGCCGGATGCGCGAGTATGGCACATTCGGCTACGATCCGATCGGCTTCGTGTCCGCGTGCGATGACCTGGAAGAGGGCGTGGACGAGATCGAGGGCTTCCCAGTGCTGGGGCAGTTGCCGGACCTCGCGCGGATCGTCGGCGACCATCAGGTAGACGAGGTGCTGGTGGCGCGTCCTGACATCTCCACCGACGATCTTATGACCGCGGTGCAAAGCTGCGAGCGGCTCCCCGTGGAATTCCACCTCATCGCCGGGCCGCTCGACGTGCTCACCGCGAACACCGAGTTCTCGGGAGTGGCGGACCTGCCGGTGGTGGAGTTGAAGGCGCGCGACTTCCCCCCCTGGAAGCGGTTCACAAAGCGCATCATGGACCTGGTCGGTGGCACAGTGCTCCTGACGGTCTCCGCCTTGCCGATGCTGCTCATCGCCTGGCTGATCCGCCGCCAGACCGGCGGAAGCGCCATGTTCAAGCAAACCCGCATCGGCTATCGTGGACGCGAGTTCACGATGTACAAGTTCCGCACCATGTATGGCGATGCCGACCCCTATGCGCCCTCGCCCGCCGACCCAGGGGACGAACGCATCACGCCGGTCGGCCGTTTTCTGCGTCGCTTCAGCCTCGACGAGCTGCCGCAGCTCTTCAATGTCCTGAAAGGAGACATGAGCCTCGTAGGCCCGCGCCCGGAGATGCCGTTCCTCGTCGAGCAGTACCGCCCCTGGCAACGCCGCCGACTCGAGGCGAAACCGGGCATGACAGGCCTGTGGCAGATCCTGGGCCGCAAGGACCTGCCGCTGATTGACAACATCGAATATGACTTCTACTATATCAGGAACCAATCCTTGCTCCTGGACATCACGATCCTCCTCAAGACCGTCGCGGTCGTGCTGAACACAAGAGGCGCGTACTAGACGCAGAGACAATGGCAATGGCCCGCATTCAACCCTCCAGCCCAGGGCCATCACGTTAAGGAGACCCCCATGACGTTGCCCTCGGACCAAGCTCCCCCTCGCCGGACCGTGGCGTTGTGGGCCATCCTCGGCCTTCTGGCTGTCGCGCTAGGCACATTAGCGTACGGTCCCGAGGTTGAGCCGGGCGACGGCGCCGAGTTCATGGCTCTGGGCAGAGCACTGGCGAACCACCAAGGCTATCGGTACGCGTGCTTCCCGGACCAACGGCTCGCGAAAGAGCGCATCATCGGCTATCCGGCGATCCTCGCGCTCTGCGACAGAGGTCCACTCGACCCCGTTTTGGTCGCGAAGGCGCTGGGAGTGCTCTGCTTTGGCATCGCAGCCGTACTAGCGTGTCTTCTTCTCCAGAGCGTTGACAACCCCTGGCTCAAGACAGGCGCGGTGCTGGCCTTCGTGCTCAGCCCGACGGCGATCTCCCACGCGAGCAAGATTGGCTCAGACATACCGTATATGGCGCCGGCCTTCGCCGCTCTGCTTTTAGCCGACGTGGCGTTGAGGGAGACTCGCACCGGCCGCGGCAACGCCTTAGCGGGTCTCGCAGGGGTGGCCATCGCGGCGGCCTGTTACATGCGTCCCACCGCGCTTGCTCTGTTCCCGGCCATGCTAGTCTTCTCGCTGCTGCGTCGCAAGCCGGTGGTTGGACTCATCGCAGTTTGTGTGGCTGCGGCACTCTTCGCTCCCTGGCTATGGTACAGTAGCACTGTCAAGACGGAGCGCAGCTACGTCGAGCATTTCGCTGTGGCTCTCGGCGGAGAGCGCGCATCAGCGGCCGAGCGCCTGTACCGGGCTGGGGCCTTGGTCAGGATGAACCTGATCCGGCAGCCCAGGGCTATGGTCGATGCTGTGCTTTGCCTGCCGTCGCTGGGAAACCGTGAGCAGACAGCCGGGGACGAGGCCGGAACCGCCCCCGCGAAAGAAGCGATCTCCCCAGACGCCATCGACTGGGGTGATCGCGACTTCTGGCTGACCGTAGACATACCCCTCAGGCTATCGCCCCAACGTGTGGTGAAATACGCGCTCTTTGCCACACTACTCTGGGGGCTTGTGCTGTCGGCACGCAGATGGCCCACGACGGCTCATTTCTATGTGCTGATGACATGGGCATACCTGGTTTTCGATATGCACGCGGCGGAGCCGCGCATCTCGCTGCATCTGATGCCGTTTCTCGGCCTGTACCTGCTGACTGGCGTGGGCGACATCTGCCGCCGGATGGCCCGTCGTGTCGCCGACCATCTACTGCCTGCAGCCGTAGTCATGGTTCTCGCGCTTGCGGCGATACAAAGTGTGTCTCCGATCCGCGATCAGGTCGCCCAGAACCTGGCGGCTCGTGGGCTTGCCTGGTCTGCACCGGAGCGTTACACAGTCTACGGCCCTGACATGGTGGCATACATCGCCGCCGCGCATTGGTACGCTGAGTCTGCCCCCCAAGATGCCGTTCTGGTATGCCGACGCCCCTTTGTGCCGTACCTGATCAGCGGCAGGTTGTCCACCTGGGAACCGATCCGAGACACGGCCTCCCCGGCGGCGTGCTGGGAGATGATCCGGTCGTACGCCGCATCCCGGCCGACATACATCATTCAGTCCTCCCGCGTCTTCGATGACCGCTGGGGCGCGCATCTTTTGAGCACCATCGTCGAGCCCGTTCTTGCCCAGCACGCCGACGAGGTCGCTCGAGTTGCCGAGTTCGGCGGAAGCGGTGAGAGGACGATTGTGTGGCAGGTCATACCGAGAAGTCCGTCGAGCGCCGGCGTCTCACCTTCCGCTTCCTGACTGCCCTCGCCCGCACTGTCGTGCTGCGAGGAGGGACTCAAACTGCCGAATTGTACGTTCTGTACAAACCGTTTCGCAATGGGGGAGGCTCTCCCGTGCGCATGACTGTATCCGAACTGCGCAGCCGTCTCGCGGACACGATCAGCGATGTGGCCTTCGGCAGGCAGCGAGTCATCATCTCTCGCCGAGGGAAAGACCGCGCCGCGATCGTGCCCATCGAGGACCTGCGCCTGCTGCAACAGTACCTCGATCTGCTGGAAGGCGGGACGCGCCCGGCACCCGCCGAGCATCCCAATAATCCGCTTGACACCCCGGAGGGCGACCTCGAACAGCCCCTCGACGACACCGCGCGCCGCTTCGGCCTGCTGCCCTAGCTACCGCGCCACACGGACAGGAGACAACCATGAGTTACCACTGCGCCATTCTCGGTTGTGGCGGACGTGCCCACGGTCATGCCGCCGCTTATCAGCACGTCACGCGAGGCGAACTTGTCGCCCTGTGCGACCTCGACTCCGAGCGCCTCAATGCCTTCGGCGACCAGTTCGGCGTCGCGGAACGCTACACCGACCTCAAGCAGATGCTCGCTGAGGTGCAGCCCGATGTCGTCCACCTGTGCACCCAGCCGACCGCTCGGGTCGGGCTGATGACGCTGCTATCCGAGGCTGAGGTGCCGGGCGTCATCCTCGAGAAGCCCGCCTGCATCGGCGCCGACGACTACAAGGCCCTGCGCGCGCTGGAGGCCGCCTCGAAGACCAGATTCGCAGTCAACCACCAGCTTCGCCATCACCCGCAGGTGCTGCAGTTCCTCGACGAGATCGCCGAGGGGCAGATCGGTGAGGTGCGGTTCATCGACGCCTCCTCGGGCCTCCCCATGAACGGGCAAGGCGTACACGTGCTCGACCTCATGTTCGCCTTCGCCGGCTACCAGAAGCCCCAGACAGTCTTCGGGGCGTCGTCCGGCTATGACGACATCAACGGTCACCACCCCAGCCCCCGAACCGCCGAGTCGCTCATCACCTTCGAGGGCGGCATCCGCGGCGCGCTGCAGGCGGGCGAAGGCGCGCCGCAGTTCAACGAGGGCGTGAACTGGATGCACAAGCGCTGCGCGGTCTACGGCACCCACGGCTTCCGCCACTGGCGGATGTACGGCTGGGAGAAGTCGCTGCCGGACGGGACGGTCGAGCAGGGGGAGAAGGACTACGCAGCGGAGGACATCCTCGGCCAGGCGGGCCTGACGAACGCGATGTTCGACTGGATCGAAGACGCCGCGAAGCCCTCGCCGACGAACCTGTCGGTGTCTTTGGACGAGTGGCTGGTGATCCTCGCGGGTTACATGAGCACCGTAGAGGCCCGTCCGGTGGAGATGGCGGACTTCGATCCCCCCGAGGACCTGCTGGACCGGTTCAAGAGGTTCGTGGGGGCGGAGTAGAGGCGTGCGGAGGCGTCAGGCCCTTTGACGAGGAACCGTGCGCCAGTGATGCTGGTGCGCAGTAGTTGCGCGATGCGTCCGCCAACCAGCCCCCGCAACGGGTCGCACGCCCCAGCAGTCCAGTTGCTTCCGGTCGTCGGCCGTTCGTGATGCTCGGAGTGAAACTGCCCAACCGGCGGCCCGGGCCGCCAGCGACGGACCTGTCGACCGGGTTGGCGTTCCAGGGTTCTCGATGCGCGCAAACCTGCCGGTAGCGCGTCCATTACGCTCGGAGGAAGGCCAGCAATGTCCTACGCTGAGAGCTTCGACATCGGTTACCTAAGGGTCTTCCCGAAACGTGGCGAGGAGTTGTTCGTCTCTGTTTCGCCCGCCTTCAATTACGGACCAGGGATCGAGCGGGACGGACTCACACTGCCACGGATGCGCGACCCGCACACGGTGGAGTTCGCCACGCGAAGCGTGTGCTCGACGATGACCCGTGATGAGCTGCCCGACACGGACAACGCGCACATCCAGCGGGCGGGCACGTGGACGCTGTTCGACCACGTCAGGGAGTTCTGCAACAGGCATCATGGCAGATACAGGATCATCGGCGTCCAGAGTTGCGGGGACTTGACGATGAACCCTTGGCACATAGCCCTGATCCGAGACCAGGGCTCGCATCGTCTCTGTCGACTCGCAACACCGGGCGTGGCGGCCGCGTTCAAAGAGCCTATCGACGAGCGTAGCTACCGTTGCTTGGTGCGGTGGACACAGCGGACCGACGGAATGCGGTACGAGTTCATTGACCTGAGGTTCGTCGATCTGTTGCATGAGGGGTTCCAGACACGCATCGACGACCAGGAATACCTTAACGCGCACGGGGGCGACCTCAAGAAGCAGGAGATCGATCCAGGTGACATCACGTGCCACATCGACTTCGCCTTGTCCGGGAAGCCAATCGTCCAGCGCGGGCGCGAGATTGCCCTGCCGAATGTGATCGACCGCTTCCAGGACGTGAGGCATGTGTTCAACCTTCCCCGAGTTCCTGCCTATGGGGCGAGGGGCAGCTTGTCGATCAGCGAGGTCAATTTCGGTGAACACATATTGTTCACCGACCTCAACGCCCGTAGAGGAGCACTAAGCTCACCGATAGTGGTTCCGCTGTATGACAAGGCACTGAACGTGGAAGTGCGCTGGGACGACCTCCAGCGTGCCCTCGAGGCACGTCACTATCGCGTGTCGCGGGAATCCCCAACCACTCGCGGCGAGTACCGCCGCTACGGGCCCGATGCGGTCGAGATCTTCTACCCGCACAATGTCTACCCCTTCGGAGTCTTGGGCGGGAATGCGGATGAGATGGTGTGCCTCTCGTCCGGCGGGCTGTCTGGGCGGGTCGGGAACACGCTCGAAGGCATCACGACCATCATGTACGATTTCTTCGGATGCAGTGATGCCTTGGTGCTGGACGAAGGCTACGACACCTTCCACATCACCAACCCCAACCCGAAGTCCAAGCCTGATGAGCCAGACAACTACCTTCACTCAAACGACGAAATGCTGGAACAGGTGGCAAGGTTCACCCTATGGCGCGCCCTGCAGGATGCCGACGAGTGCCGCAGCCAACTTGGGGCGGGCAAGTACTTGCTGGGGAACGATATGTGGGAATGGCCACTCAACAAGCCTATCTTCCACAACCTCAGTCGCTTCTGCGGCGAGAAAAATCTGGGTCAGACGCCCCCTGACGGACTCGACACCATGTGCGTCGAGCCGAAGCGATCACAGGTGCGAGCCGCCCTGATCTTCGCGAAGCTGAATGACACCAATGGTGGCGGGGGCGAGCAGGAGCCTGCAACTGACCCCGGTTAGGGAGCTTGCGCCCCCGCGCCGCAGCGGTGCAGAACCAAGTCGTGACGGACGACCTCGCGAGGAGGACGCGGGTTCAGCGGTCATCCCTCCCCACAAACATCCCGTTCCCTCCCGTTCCGACGACGATCAGCCCCGGGTCGTGCGGGTCGACCGTGATCGAGCTGATATGACTTGAGGTCAGGCCGGTGTTCTCCGGCTGCCAAGTCTTCCCGCCGTCGCGGCTCACGAGAAGGCCCGGCGTCACGTTGCCGTCGTGGTAGGGGTGGTCGGTGAGGCCCAGGTACAGGATCGAACTGCTGCGCGGGTTTACTGCCATGCACTGGGCGAAGTGGTAGTCGTAGAGCTGGACGAACGTCCGCCCACCGTCGGCGCTGCGCCACAGGCCGCCGGGGGTGGATTGCGTCTCGCGCAGGCACACATACAACGTATCGAAACTCTTCGGGTCGGCTACAAGCTGCTTGCAGTCGCCGAAGATGCCCTGCGTGCTGACCTTCCTCCACGACGCGCCGCCGTCGGGGCTTTCGTAGATGCCGCTGCCGTCCTCGGTTTTCCCGCTGAGGAGACAGCGCAGCACGGGCTTGCCTCCCGCCGTGCCCGGGCTCATCACCAGGCCCGCAATGCCACCGCGCGCCTTCTCCGGCAGGCCCTCGTTCGCCGCGCGCCAGGAAGTGCCGCCGTCCTCGCTCATGTAGACCCCGTGGCCGTTCACGGTGACGTACAGCCTCCGTGCGCTCGGCGGGCTGGCCGGGTCGAGGAGCAGCGTCCGGGTTTGGCCGTTGGGCAGGCCGGTTTCAGGCTTGCCGACTACCGTCCACGTCCGGCCGTCGTCCACGGACCGGCAGACATCGCCGACGTTCGCGCCCCACTCTCCTGTCCCCGCCCACAGCTTGCCCGGCACCGCCGGGTCGGCGAGCACGGTGAACGTATTCCCGGCGTTCTTCATGCCTTGCGCCGAGCGCCGAAAGGTCTTGCCGAGGTCGTCGCTGATGAGCAGGCCGATGTCGAAGTAGCCGCAGTAGACGCGCTCCTTGCGCCGGGGATCGAAGGTGATGCTGTTGAGGCAAGTGACTTCCAGCCCGTTGCCGGCGAAGCGCCCGTCCTTGTACTCGGTGCAGTACGCCTGATGCCAGGTCTTCGCCCCGTCGCGAGTCACGAACGCATGGCCGCTGGTGCCGATGACCAGCGTATCCGGCCGCTGGGTCGATATCGCGAGACACTCCACCGTCGCGCCCCACTGGCATATCCAGCCGTAGTCGATTCCCGGCTGGTCGGAGACCGGACCGGTCGCGCTCCAGCGCTCCCCGCCGTCCTCGGACTTGTACAACCCCGACGACACCCATGCCGTCGATCCCACATAGACTGTATTGGGGTCGGTCGGCGAGATAACGATCTCGCGGTAGCCGGAGCAAAGCTGATATGGCCCGCCCTTGGGCCCCACGCGGTCTGCCAGTCCGGACGACTTGCGCACCCACGTCCGGCCCCGGTCGACGCTCTTGTAGACGCCTCCGTCGAACGGCTCCTGGTCGCGAGCCAGCGTGTCGATAGTCAGGTAGCACACCTCGGGCGCGGACCGGCTGATCGCGACTCTGCCGCAGTGCTTGTGCGTGAGGCCGGCGTCACTTTCGAGCCAGGTCCGCCCACCGTCCTCGGAGCGGAAGAGGCCTTTGTCCGTCGCGGCGAGAGCGAACGAGCCGTCGGGGGCAACCTGCAGCCCGCCCACGATCGCGTCAGCCGGGATGTCGCCGCGCGGGCACAGCCGCCACGTCTCGCCCGCGTCGTCGCTGCGGTAGATGGCCCCCGCTCCGCCGTTCCCCCACCTCGGCCTCCCGATTCCGGCGTAGACGACGCGCGAGTGCGCGGGATCGAAGGTGAGCGCACCGATGGGCGCTGAGAACGCGTACCTCTCGAGGGCGGGGAAGCCGTCTCGTCGCGGCAACCAGGTCTTCCCGCCGTCGGTGGATTTGTGGATGCCGCCTTCACAGCCGAGCAGGATGAGCCCGCGATCCACCGGGCTGACCGCGATGCATTGCACGAAGTAGTCCTGCAGTCCGGCGTTCTGGATGCGCCAGTGCCCGCCGAAGTCGGCGCTGCGGTAGTAGCCGCCGACATCGCACCCGAGGTGGAGCAGCGCGGGATCGAACGGGTCCGTCGCGATGGACTCGATCCAGCCCCCGCCGCCGGGTCCGATGCTGGTCCAGGTGATGACAGCGGCGCAGGACGACTGCACAAATGCGCCCATCAACAGCAAAATCGCGACAAATAGCGACAGATTGCGCATGACGAACCGGCCTCCCGGAAGTGATCGCACAAGCCGGCAACCAAAACCCAGGGAGCGACGGCACTCGCCCCCGCTTTCGTGCCGGGGGCCGCAGCCCGTCGCTCCCGATGCGTCCGCTATGCCGTCTACAGTCGGCCGATAGCCGCTTTGGCTTCGCTCTTCTTGCTGTCGTCCGTTCCGGCCGCTAGATACTTTTCGAACAGGGCCTTCGCTTCCGACTTCTTGCCCTGCTCGGCGAGGATCCACGCTGTGCCGTACATGGCGTCGGCGTTGGCCGGATCAGCGGCAAGCGCTTCGCCGAACTTGCTCAGTGCTCCGGTGTAGTCGCCGGAGTGCTTGAGTCCCATAGCTTCGGTGACCTTCGCGGCGGCGTCTGCGCCGCCGGCTGCCGGAGCCGCCGCGCCGGCTGCGGGAGCGGCACCAGGTGCGCCGCCGGGGGCACCTCCCGGAGCAGCGCCAGGGGCACCGCCTGGAGGTCCACCGGGCGCGCCGCCACCCTTAGCGCCGGGCATTCCGCCAGGTGCGCCAGGCATTCCGCCGCCAGGTCCACCGGGCATTCCGCCACCCGGCCCGCCCTTCATGCCGCCAGGACCCGCCTTGGCAGCGTCTGCGCCCCCTTTGTCCGACTGTTCATCGCTCTTCTTGCCGAACAGACACCCTTGCAGGCAACTGGCAATCAGAGCCACGACGACAATGACCAGCAAGACCTCTCGCATCTTCACGCGGTTCCGCTCCCTTCAAGAAAACATGTCGCTTGACGCCCTTCTGGCAGGACACCGGTCCCGCGCGCGGGTGTCAGTGTCCATGTCAATTCGCCGCACGAAGAGGCTTCTCCTTCAAAGGGCTCTTCCTCAATGTGTGTAGGTATCTTGACACTGGCTGAACAAGTCGTCTCGGGCGCGTGGTCGCTATCCGTGCCGTCTTCGTCCGCAGGACGCCCGGCCCCGTCGCAGGCGGGGTCCCTCAGCCGGATGCTTCAGCGTCCGGGGTTTTCGCCGCACAAAAGCCTTCCCGTCCGCCAGAACGGGTGGCGGCGCAGCCGCCCAAGTCGTCGATGACGCGGGCGCAGGGCCTTCGGCCACCCGTCCTGGCGGACGGAAACGGCCCCGATTACCGGCCCAAAACCGAGCGCTGAAGCGCCCGGCTGAGGGGCGCTTCGCGCCGAGCGTCCTGGCGGACGCAACGGCAACGGCTTACTCAGTGCAGGCGACTACCGCTCTCGCCAGGACCGGTTCATGGCATCTACCCACACACATTGAGGACGAGCCTTTCAAACGTGAGCCTATATTCCAGACGCGAACGATGAGTCAGGGACGCCATCGGATCGCCGCTGCGACAGCCACTCCGGACACGGAGAGCACCGTCAGCGCCAGCAGTACCGCGAGGCACACCCACAGTCTTTTTCGAGTCTCCAGCAGCGGTAGCCGAACGTGCGCCGCCCACGCCGCCAGAAGCGCCGCCGCGGCCAGGCAGATGGCAAGCGACAGCGCCAGAGACGAGCGCTCAGCAGGCGGCACCCGTTGCGATACCCAGCGCAGGGCGAGGGCGTCGCCGCAGCTCAACACCGCAGCCGTCAGCCCCGCCAGACCCACCGTCATGTGCGCCGAACGCACCAGCCCCGACCACATCAGCCCCAGCGAGTAGGCCACCGCCACCATAACGATGAAATCGAGTTCGATCATATCGGCGCCAACCGGGCCGGCCAGTTCGTCCAGCAGCATCTGCCGAGCCTGCGGTCCGATGATCGCCACACAGCACCAGTAGCCCAGCCCTGCCACCGCGGCAAGAAGACCGGCGCTCACGGCAACCTTGATTGCCCAGATGGCCCGGCGGCTGAGCGGCCAGCAAAGCAGGAAGACCTGCTGCTCGCGGCTCTCGCGAGCGATAGCGTTGGCGCCGCCGAAGAGCGCCAGCGCGATGCTGAGCACCGCGTAGAACCACAGGCTGGTGCCCAGGTCCTGCGGGCGGTATCGGTTCGTATGAACGTCCGCCAGCGCCAACAGCACCATCGCGCCGAAGGCCAGGAGGGCCGGCAGCAGCAGTTCGCGCAACTCCTTAAGCAGAAGCGTCCTCACGGTTCATTTCCCCTGCTGTGGCTGTGATGACTTCCCGCTGCCCAACCCATTTGTAATCTGGTCTACAAACCGGCTATGCACCTGGAGGATGACCCGCTCCTGGCCCTGTGGTGAGATGGCCACAAGTTCCTTCTCCTCACGTACCACGACCAGTTCATCGGCGGAAGTCCAGCCAGCCAACACTTCGGGGCCAATGGCCTGTAGATTGCCGGGGTTGACCTGTTTGAACTCGCCGGCGACCGAGATAAAGTACAGCTCCCTGCCGGGCTGGCCCGCCCCCCAGTGCTGTATGTCCATGACGACATAGCGCTCGTCCGGCGACCAGTTCAAGCCCTCCACCTGGTCGCCAGGCGTGGCGCCGGGCAAGGTCACTCGGCTGACGATCTTGCCGGTCTGCATATCCACGAAAGCCGTGTACCAGGGCGCGGCGTCATCGTGCTCGGTGACCCCGTCCACCACGTTCATCAAGCAATACCGGCCTTGAGGAGACAGTCCGTTGTCGATCGGTTCGAGGCCCTCCAGCAGGTAGTGCTGCGATCCGTCAACCTGATATACGCGGAACTTCGGTATCTGGCGGCGGCTGAGATGGTAAGTATACGGTGTGTATATCAATGTGCTTTTGGGCCCCGGCGAGGGCCGGGAGGAGTGGATCAGCGGCTGCTTGTCGGGCGGCAGGTTGACCCACTCACTGCGATCCTCGCAGAACCAGTCGGTACGATCCGAGAGGGGCCGAGGCCGCACAGGAACGGAACGCTGCCGTGCGTCGGGGTAGTTTGGCAGCTCGGGGGGCGTGACCTCGCCGGAGGGCACTGCGATGCGTTTGAGCTGTTCCCGATAGGGGCGATCCTGGTGCTCCCGCACATAGATCGCGCTGTCATCGGGCAGCCACGTTAGAAGCCAAGGCGAGTAGTTCGGCTCTACCGCCTTCCCCTGCAGTTGCCACGTGTCCATGTCGATGAACTGGCCGCCGATCATCAGGTACTTGCCACCGGGCGATAGCCGCGCGCTTTCCCGTCCTGTATAGATGGGCTGGAGAGCGGGCTTCGCCGTCTGCGTGTCGAGCACGTTCCATTGCACCGCCTCTGAGCCCGTCGACGTAGCGGACGCCCCCCGCCGGTCGGACCGCCGCTGCGTCGTCATCGCCCGCGTAGGCATCAGGATGCGGCGACTGTCGGGCAGCCACACGAGGTCGTTCGCCACGGCGCGCTCCCGTGAGATGCGACGCAGGCCCGTCCCGTCCGCGTTCACGAGCCAGAGACCGGCCGCGAAAGGTCCGTCAGTGAAAGCGATCTGGCGGCCATCGGGGCTGATGCAAGCTTGCGATATCCCCTGGGGGACAGGCTTGATGAAAGTGTCTGAGATGGACGGGAAGCCGATGACGACAACTACGGACGGCACGGCCAAGGCGAAGAAAGTGATCAGGCCCCGACCTGCTCTGCGCCCGTATTCGAGAGCCGGCAGCCTCGCGAAGGCATACGCCGATGCTACAAGCGCTGACAGCTTCCACAACGCGCCCGGCATGACGAAGAGATACAGCGGTGGTGGCTCCATAGCCGCATGATGGGCGATCACGTATGCTGCCACAGGGACGTAACATGCAACGACAGAGAGCAGGGCGAGCCCAACGGCCAATCCAAAGGCTTGCACCGACGTGCGAGTAACGCTGGAAGCGAAGAAAGGCAGAGCGAGGCTCAGAACGCCGCTGAACAGGCTCCAGTAGCTGAGGGTGCTCAGCGCGCTGCGCAGCCCATTCGTTGATGCGTCGCGCGCGTGCTGAGTCAACAGGTCCATCTGAGCGCAGTGGATCGCGGCAAAGACGAGACCAACGACCACCGCGCGCGTCAAGAGCTTCACCCACCACCACTTGAGCCGCGAGACAGGCCAGCGATAGCTCCATTCGGACAACCCGCGCGTGCCGTCCCCGGCTATGGCCTCACAGCCTATGTACGTCACAAATAGCCACATGCCCGCCCCGTAGATCTGCACGGTGATATTGCTCCACGAGTGCTGCAGATACAGGATTCCAGTCACCGCGGCCATGAAGGCCACGAAGCCGAGCGGCACCCAGATGATCTCGCGTAGTTCCTTGCGAATGAGGGCGATCATGCGGCGCCACCCCTTACGTGGGCCACGAAGGCGCCGACCGGCGACACGCCCGCCACTTTGACCGGCATCGCGCCTGCGTCGCCCGGCGGCTGGAGGATGCCCTGGTCGCTGCCGCTGACGAGGCAGTCGTCATGCCGGGTTCCGGCACTCTGGAACGATGAAAAGGCGACGGC
>CAYWBK010000051.1:0-20972 GCA_964455745.1 uncultured Armatimonadia bacterium | reverse complement strand
GCTCAACCCATCCGAAACACCAATTGTCAATGTGCGGAAAATGAGTCTGTGTCTCCGTGGTCCATCGCCGTCCATTTCTCCGCATCGCATCTCATTGCCGAGCAGGGCCGCACAACTGGCGTAGTCATACTGCCTACAGTTGAAAGACGCACCCCAAAGACGACCGGATTCTTGACTTCCTGCAGCGTCCAGTTTATGATCTGGCTCGGTGCAGCATCCCGGAACACGGTGCAATTCCGTGGCGGACCCGCCGCTGTAATCGGAGAGGCGTCTCACATAGGCGAAAGCCGGTCACTGTCGGGGTCACAACCCGACGGGAAGGCTGTGAGGCGCTGATGACCCGAGAGCCAGAAGACCTGCTGAACCTGTAGACTTCACGGACCTGATGGCAAAGGGTCTCGACAGGCGCGTTTGCGTCTAGCGGGACCCTTTTTCGATTCCGGGGTTCCCGCACATCCCCGCTCAGGCGGGAGAAAGAGGAACGCTGTGAAAAAGACCGTCATTGCATTCCGCAAGTCGTGCAAGGCCACCGGGACCGGCCTGTCTCACTACATCCTCGTGGACGGGAAGTCCAAGTAATGGCCGACCAGACACAGTCCCCGAACTTCGGCGGAGCGGCCCCCTCGCGGGGCCGCTTCGTCAACACCGGCAATGGCCCCAGCTTGCAGGTCATCGACATCGGACATGCCGACTACCTCGCGGTGGTCGACCCTGACACCGCCTTCTGGTCGCTGGTCCGGGCCGACGCTGTCTTCGATGTGCTCACCGATGGCAAGCTCGTGAGCGCCTACAAGAAGAAGGCCCATGCTTTCGCCGACGAGATGAACGCACTGCGGTTTGGGCTTCTGCCCTCCGCGGTCTACTTCAACCCAACAGAACGGTGCAATCTCAACTGCACCTACTGCTACATTCCTGACGACATGCGCCGGGGCGGCCAGCACATGTCCGCCGACACAGTGCGCGACAGCCTGTCGCGGCTGCGGGATTACTTCGCCGGCGTCGTGCCCAAAGGCTCGCTCCCGCAGATCGTCTTCCACGGGGCGGAGCCGATGCTGAATCGGGACGCGGTCTTCTCCGGAATCGAGGAGTTTGGCAGCGACTTCCGCTTCGGCATCCAGACAAACGGCACGCTGCTTGACGCCGACGCGGTCGAGTTTCTTGCGAGTCGCAACGTGGCCATCGGTCTGTCGCTCGATGCCGCGACACCGGCGGTCGCGAACCGCACTCGAAAGAGCTGGGAAGGCAGCGGGGTATTCGACAAAGTGGTCCGGGCGATGGACTTGCTGCGCGGATATGCCGGCTGGAGCGTCATCTGCACGGTAACGAACGAGAATCTGCGCCACCTCACCAAGCTGGTCGATTTCTTCCACGAGCGCGAGGTACCGACGTGCCTTATGAACGTCGTGCGCTGCACATTGGCGCCCTCGCGCGAGGTGAAGCCGACCGATCAGGCGGCGGCCAAGTACTTCCTTGCGGCACTGGATCGCACTTACGAACTTTACGAGCAGACAGGCCGCAAGCTGCCGGTCGCCAACTTCGCCAATATCCTCCTCGCCATCATCGCTCCCACCGCCAGACGACTGATGTGCGATATTTCGCCTTGCGGGGGCGGTCGGTGCTTCTTTGCGCTCGCCCCGAACGGGGATTTGTTCCCGTGCAGCGAGTTCATCGGCCTGCCCGACTTCAAAGGCGGCAACCTGTTCACGGACAGAATCGAAGATGTGCTGGCGAGCCGACCGTTCCAGTTGGTCACGGGCCGGAAGGTCGAGGACATCGAGCCGTGCGGACGGTGCGCGATCAGGCACTTTTGCGGTTCGCCGTGTCCGGCCGAAGCGCACGAGATGAACGGCGGCATGGACAAGACCGGGGCGTTTTGCGAATTCTACGAGGAACAGACACGGTATGCGTTCCGCGTGATCGCCGACGGACGACACGAGGCTTACCTCTGGGATGGGTGGGACGCAGGCGCGAAGACGACCTTCGGCTTCTGATTGACGTGAACGCATGGAGCGCCGGGAAGGCCAAGGAGCACCCGTTGAGAACGCGCCGCATCAACGGCGATGTCATCAACGGTTGACTCTCCCTGCCGACACTCTTACAATTGCGCGAGCGGCGGGCCTGCCGCCCGTTTGCCACTGACGCCCTCAGGGGCCACACCTCCCCATTCAAGTCGAAAGGCGGATCTGCATGCCAAAGATCGCGTTTATCGGAGCCGGAAGCTTTGGGTTCACCCGCACCCTCGTTAAGGACATCCTCACTTTCCCGCGCATGGAGAACGCCGAGCTGGCGCTCATGGACATCGACCCCGAGCGCCTCGACTACAGCCGGCAGGCCGTCGAGCGCATCGTCCGTGAGGGCGGGTATCCCGCGAAAGTGACAGCCACCACCAACCGCGCCGAGGCGCTCAAGGGCGCGGACGCCATCCTCATCACCATCCTCGCCGGCGGAGTGCAGGTGTGGCGCCACGACATCGAGCTTCCCATGAAGTTCGGGGTCAACACCAACATCGGCGACACCCGTAGCGTCTCGGGCATCTTCCGCGCGCTGCGCACCATTCCGGTGATGCTGGATATCGCCCGCGATGTCGAGAAGTACTGCCCGAAGGCGATCATCCTCAACTACACCAACCCGATGGCGATGCTGTGCCGCGCGATTCAGCGTGAGACGAAGGTCAACATCAGCGGCCTGTGCCACAGCGTTCAGGGCACCTCCCACATGCTCGCCAGTTGGATCGGCGCACCCATCGAGGAGATCGACTACGTCTGCGCCGGCATCAACCATCTCTCGTGGTTCGTCAAGTACCTGTGGAAGGGCGAGGACGCCTATCCGCTCATCCGCAAGGCTATGAAGAAGAAGAGCGTCTATATCCACGAGAAAGTGCGCAACGAGATGTTCCTGGCGCTCGGCTACTACGTCACCGAGTCCAGCGGACACAACTCCGAGTACAACTGGTGGTTCCGCAAGCGCCCCGACCTCATCGAGAAATACTGCAGCGAGGGCGAGGGCGTCGGCTGGAACCCCGGCGAGTATGCCTACATCGTCAAGCACTACCTTGGGATGGAGAAGGGCTGGCAGAAGGAGATCAAGGCGTGGCTCGACAACCCCGCGCCGCTGGACCTCAAGCGCGGGCATGAGTATGCTGCCTCGATCATCAATGCGTGGCTCGGCGGCGAGACGTTCCAGTTCAACGGCAACGTCCCCAACACCAACCTCGTGACGAACCTGCCGTACCGCTGCTGCGTCGAGGTGCCCGTGTTCGCGACCCGTGGGGCCCTGCAGCCCGTTGTCGTCGGCGACCTGCCGCCGCAATGTCAGGCGCTCACGGGCCTCAGCGTCGCCGTCGAGGAAATGGCCGTCGAGGCCGCCATCAAGGGCGATCCCGAGTTGGTCTTCCAGGCCGTCGCGCACGATCCGCTATCCGCAGCCGTCCTGTCGCTCGATGAGATCCGCAAGATGGTCAAGGCCATGTTGAAGAAGAACCAGCCGCACCTGCCGCAGTTCGAGCGCGTGGACTGGTAGGCAATGCTGTACGCTCACTTCGGGGGCCCTGTCAACACCGACGGGGCCCCCGATGCTTTCCGCGTTGTGTAGACGAAAGGGACCATATCCAGGTTAGGAGCCGACGCCACACCGTACGTACTCGCCTTGGCAGCGCTTGCTACTTACCCCGATTCAGGTTCTTCCTCAATGTGTATGGAGGCAATTGCAAAAGTCTGTAGGAGCACTCTCCGCGCCGGGCTGTGCCCGGCAATGCGACCGGACCCCATAGTGTGCCAAAATAGCGTCTATGGAGACGAAAACATGTCTTTATCGCGGCGTATTAACGGCAATCGCGGTCTGGAGACCGCTCCTACAGACGACGCAGCGACTTCTGCAATTACCTCTATGGGTAGCTGTATCCCGCCGGAGCGGGACTGAACAGACCGCATCACGCACGTGGCCGCTTTCCATGCCGTCGCGTCCGCAGAACGCCCGGCCCCGCCGCAGGCGGGGACCCTCAGCCGAATGCTTCAGCGTTGTATGTGTTTAGCGACACTTCCTTCAGACCATGTGGCAGCGCGACTTATCGCGCGGATCACGTCGTATAGTTACCAACGTTTCGACTTCGACGGAGTGCTCGCTCGCAGTTGACGGCGCAATGGGCGGAGAGCAGTTCGGCCCGTATATGGCGCGATAAATCGCGCTACCACATAGTCTGAGGAAACAGTCGCCAAACAGGTACTCAGCATCCGGCAGAGCCACACGCGGTGGCCGCCGCAGCTCTATGGCGGGGAGGCGAGAACGAAGGAAAGCATCCCCGTAGCGGGATACAAGTGGCAGGCTCGCTATCTCGCCGCCAGGGGCGGCACCGCCTGCCGATACCGCACGATCTTGGAGATACGCAGGTCAGCGATCTGCATGTCCGGCCCCCCGATGCGCAATTCCGGCCCCAAAGACCGCGACAATTTCGGCTTGTCGCACCACGCAACCAGCTTCCCGTCCACGAACACCTGCATGAGGTCCTTGTCCCAGCAGGCCGCGAAGTGCCGCCATACACCCGGCTGCCAGCGATCGGCGTAACCCAGCGCGGTGGCGTTGGAGAGCGTCGCCCAGCCGCTGCTGAAGCCGAACGAGATGTGCGAATACTGGTCCTTGTGCAGGCTCATACCCTCCGGTCCGGGAATGCTCACGATAGGCCGCAAGACCACGTCATTCCCCGGCGTGAGGAACTTGCACCAGACTTCAATCGTGCCCTGGGCCGGGTCCACATTCTCGTTCGCGGAGCAGGCGACGTAGCCGTCCGCCCCCAGGTTCAGGCACTTGCCGAAGCGTCCCTCGTTGTCCGCCGACAGCCCCGCTTTCCCGCCGATATAGAAGGCGTCCTCGTCAAGAGGCTGCTCGAAGTCCAGGTAGAGCAGCGTGCTGTCGTCCTTGCCCACAGGCTTGTCGGGGGGCAGGCCCAAGCTCGCCGCCCCCTCATATCCGGCGAACACGTCGTCCACCCAGACATCGCTCTTGCCCTGGGTCGCGATGTCCAGCCACCACTGCCGCCTCTCGGCCTGCGGGGTCACGTGAAGCTCATATTGCGTCCAGGCGTCGGACACCTGCACCGGCGGCATGTCCGGAAGCCGCTCCCAGCGGTCCGGGAGGTACTCGATGCCCTGAACGAGGAGCGTCCCGCTGCCGCGCGCCCAGAGGCGGATCGTCCACGGCCGCGCGTCCGGGCAGGGCAGCGGCCCGTAGATGATGTGCCCGACCCCCTGATCGGCTTTCAGCCGCACGCACCGCCGACCGCTGTGGGCCTGCGCCGGATCGTCGGGGCACGTGACGGTCGCGCCCCAGTCACCCCTCATGTCCCAGGTCGTCGGCACCCAGTCTTCGGCGGTCACGGTGACGCCGGCCCTCGGAACCGGCGGCTCGACGCGCTCGAACGACGGATTCGGGAGCAGGTTGACAGGCTCAGCCCACGCCGCAATGACGCACAGGACCGCAACGGCGGTCAGCGCCGCAGTCAGTCCTGCGAACATCGGTGTGTCGGGCCGCGCGAGACGCATCATCTCACTTCACCTCCACCGACCACATCCCCACTTTGCGCTGCGAGGCGATGAAGCCCAGGTTCTCCAGATACATCCGGTGGCGGTTGTTGCCCTCGAAATTGCCCAGTTTCCCCAGGCCGTCGCCGATGATCGTCGCATTCACAAGGCTGTGGATATCGAAGATGTCGCCCGTGTAGACATAAGAGATCCGTTGTCCCGCGGTGTTTTGGGTCATCACGTCATCCACCAGGCGCACCTTCTGCCCGACCACGAGGGCCTTGTGCGCCGCCACCGCCTTCGCATAGTATGGATGATCCGCCGGGATGCCCGTGGTGCCGGTGTAGTAGACATCCTGCACCAGCGCCCCCAACTTCACTTTGATGCCCGCCGTGCCGATGACGTCCACGACTACGCCCTCAGTCGCCTGCTGCACCGCCCCGCTGATCCCCGCCAGGACGGGCACGGTGGTGTAGCCGTTCTCCGGCGATGTGCAGAAGTCCACGTCGCGGACCGGCTTCTCAGGGTGCGGGTTCACCCACTCCCAGGCCACCAGGGTCACGCCCTTGTGCATCGGGTTGTCGCCCTGCCAGGCGATGAACGTGCCGAAGCGCGCCATCGCTTCCATGTATCGGTTCGTATCGTCCCACCAGTCGATGACCTGCCGTCCGCCGTAGACCTGGACCTCCTCGCTCGTACCGTCATCATAGTTGACGCGATACTTGAAGGGCTTCTCAGCGCCCCAGGCCATTGAGTGCAGGAAGAACAGCGCATCCGCTCGCCGCCCGACCTTGATCCCCTTGACTTCCTTCGGCAGGTCCTTGTTGTTCGCCGACTCCGAATACAGCACCACCGCCGCTTTCGGCGAGGAGATGAAGAAAGGCACGCCGCCGAACGTCTGCCGTCCCGTCGGCAGCGCCCGCATGTCGTTTTCGCCCTGATTCGTCCATCCGACCAGACCCGCTGCCTTGTCGTCCTTCAGGCCACGGTTCGCATGTGGCCCCAGGTCCACGGTGAAAAACTCATACTGCTGGAGGCGCTGCTTGCGCGCCATCGCCGCCCCGCCCTCGCTGCGAATCGTGCAGCCCAGGTTCGTGAGCAGGATCGCTCGCAGGCGACTGACCGTGACCTCGCAATCCGGCGCCGGCTGCTCCAGCCGCGTCTGGTTGACGACGAAGTACCCGCTGCCATAGGGCACCTGCAGCAGGGCCGAGGGCCAGGTCAACCTCGTCGCCCGGCCCAGGTCGGCGTCGGACGGGTAACAGTATGAGTCGGCGATGTACTCATCCTTCGGCAACCCGCCGGGGAAGCCCGACCACCAGCATCCCTCGTGCCGATACTCGGCCAGGTAGTTGTTGCTGCCCCAGAAAAGTTCGTGGTTCGAGACCCCGCCCATCAGACCGGCGTTCGCGTAGTGGAACACGTGATTCTGGTTATCATCCGGCTCATGCTCCAGCGGGAACAGGCGCAGCTTGATGCCCAGAAGCCCCTCTACCGCCGCCTGATTCGCGGGCGAGACCCGGTGCACGAGCACATGCCCGCCGGCGCTCGCGAAGGCCTTCAGCGCCGCCTCCGACCCCTGCAGGCCGGTTGCCGCGTCCACGACGGCGACCTTGAAGCGCCCGGAGGCGAGCTGCTCCGGCTTGCCGGTGAGGTCCTCATATACCAGCCGCGCGTCATCGAGGGCCTTGCGCAGGGGGCAGTCCGCCGACGCCAGAAGCGCCGTGCCGCCCGGAGTGCGGTAGCAGCGCCCCGAGGCGAGATACCCCAGGAGACTGGAGAGCATCTGCCCGGCTTGCGGCGCGGTCTCGGCCTTCTCGACGAGAGGCATCTGGCACAGCAGGTACCCGCCTTTGCCATCGTACTCCTCAATGACCGCGGCCTCGACGATACCGTCGATTGTGCCGACATCGACGACGGGCACGTAGTTGCCCCGTAGCGGCTTGCGATAGTTGTCGGCGCTGACGTACTGGTCATCCGCCCACCAGCGCATGTCGTCGTCCCTGAGCCCCGCGACCAGCGGATGATCGGCGGCGCGGACATAGGCCATCGTCGTGCGGGTCTTGCGGCTGAGGGCCAGTGGAGTCGGCAGGAAGTCGGGGGCCTCGGTTTGCTCGAGGATCGCGACTTTGCCGCCGTTGCGCACGAATCCCGCCAGGGCCTCGCGCCAGGGTCCCTCAGGCGCCTGCTTGAGCGCATCCGGCCCGATGAGGAGCGCCTTGCCTTCCGGCGCGCCGAGGTCTTTCATGGGGGTGAAGGCGACGTTCCGGCGCTTCAGAAGCGCCGCGAGCTTCCCGCCGGGATCATAGACCGCGGGGCTCGCGCTCGTGGAAGCTCCGAGTTGCAGCGGCGGCCAGATCGTCCACTGCCGTGTCTCGGTATGCACCGTCGCGCCCCCGGACAGCAGTTCGACGCGGAAAGTCGCCTCGGTTCGCTGCGCCACCCGGGGCAGCGGCACGCTGAGACTGAGACGCTTGAGTTCCGCCGGCGCAAGTTTCAGCCGAACCTCGTCTCCCGCGAGCTTCTGACGCCCCGCGAGGCTCCAGCGCAGGACGAACTCGGCCGGGCTGCGCAGGTCGTTGTGCACGTTGAGGTTTCGCTGCAGGGTCCGCCCGCCGAAGAAGGCCCGGTCCTCCTGTTTGATGACGACTGCCTGCGGAGCGATGAGACTGAGGGGGTTATAGATGTCGATCAAAGCAAACTCGACATCGCGGTAGCCGTTGACAAAGAAGCGCGAGGACTCCATCCACGCCTTCGCGAAGCGATTGCCGCCCAGGTACGCCTCGTCGCCGACGATGATTGAGGCCCCCTGGGGCCGGTTGAGCACGGCGGGCCAGTGCGCTTCGCCGTCGGTCAGCGGCTTACTCCCCAGCGTGATCGGTCCCATCGAGTACGGGACGACGGTCTTGCCGTCCAGCGGCCCCCACCATGCTGCGTTCGGCAAATCGGGGAACTGGTTGATCTCGCGCGGGTAGTGCAGCGCCTGGTGGTCCAACCCGCCCATCAGGTCCCCGTCCGCCTCCCACTCGACGGGCCGCTTCATCAAGTCGAAGTCGTGCATCGCCTTGACGGTCTTGATCTGCCAGCGATTGCCGAGGACCTTCGCCGCCTCTCCCTGGTAGATCCATCCCCACATGTTCTCGTTCCCGGCGCTCCACATCATCACCGAAGGGTGATTCTTGTAGGCGTTCATCACCCGCAGTTCGTGCTGGATGACGGACTTCCAGAAGGTCTGGTCGAAGGTGAAGTTGACCTGGTTGCACTCGCTTTCGACCTTAAGCATCAGGCCGGTCTCGTCGGCGATGTCCGTGGCCTCTGTGACCCCGGCCTGCATGTGGGTGCGAGCGAGTTGCACATCGCGGTCGCGCATCGACTTGATCTGCCAGTCCCAAATCGCCCCGAGGCGCTGATCGATCTGCCACTTGCCCTCAGCCTGAGACGTCCCGCTGGCACCCCCGGCCCACTGGCTGCGAATCTTTACTCGCGTGCCGTTGAGGATGAACGAGATGCCGTCGATCCATAGCTCTCGGAAGCCAAAGCGCGTGATCTGCCGGTCCGCCGCGCCAACGTCGGGCTTGAGGTCGGTCTGCAGGATGTAGAGATACGGGCGCTCGGGCCACCACAGCTTCGCGTCCGGCCAGGCGATCTCAGTCTCAACCGTCGCGACGCCGTTCGCGGGCACCTCCGCGCTCTGCGCCGGGAGCTTCATCACGCATTGCCCGGCGTCCAGGACGCTCGGCGACACGGTCACCTTGCGGCTCGCCGCCGTCGTGTTTGCGAGGCGGTACCGCACGTGCAGCGTCTTCTGGCGCACGCTCGTGACGACGAAGACATCATCCACTGACACCGCCGGTCTGCCCTCCAGCCATACCGATCCGCCCAGGCCGTGATTCGCCGCCGCATTGTAGCCCGCCACATCAGTCATGCAATCCTTGAAGATCGGGGCCTCGCCGCGCTTCACGCGGTCGATGTTCCGCGAGGAATACGCGATCCAGTCGCGCACCGCAATGAGAAGCTCGTTCGGTTGCCCGGCCCTAACCGCGTCCGTGGCGTCAATCTCGAACGGCTGCGAGCCGTGCAGCTCGTGCCCGATCGGCTTGCCGTTCAGATAGACCCAGCCTTCCGTGAGGATCTGGTCGAACCGCAACACGATCCGCTCGCCTTTCATATAGCTCGGAGGAGTGAAGGTCTTGCGATACCAGGCGCAGTGCGCGGCGTCGTTCGACTGCAAGGACGGGACGATGATCTTCGACCACGCGGCGTCCGCGGGCGGAGCGTCGCCGGGATCGGCGGCTTTCACCAGGCAGGTCTCCCATTCGCCGTTGAGACACGTCTGCGGCCGCGGCCCCTGGCGCGTGTCCTGGGTGAAAAACTTCGTCAGTCGCACGTCCGGCCACAGCCCCGGTGCCGAGGCGGTGAAGTTGAACCGCACGCGTGGCTCATCGCCGATGCGGAACTCCCACGTCCGAACCGCCTGCTCACCCGGTTGCAGCGTGATCTGCTCTTGTTTGGATAGCAGGATGCGCTGCATGTAATCCTTCGCAATGACGTCGATCTTGTAGGCTCGGGGGCGGGCGCAGTAGTTGTACAATCGGATCGGCTGACGAACGACATCCCCGTCGCGCTGGGTGTCCTGAAGGGCCGCGTCGAGGCGTATCTGCTCCGGCTTGCCGAAGTCCGACTGGTACAGGCTGAACAGCTCCCCGTCCGGCGGAGTGCGATACAGCCGCACCGGCCCGGCGGTTACCTGGTCCCAGCCAAAGGGATACAGAAGCTCGATCGTATCGCCGGGCCGCAAATGCACGGGGGTGTCGACGCGCAGTTCGGCCTGGTACTGGCTTATCTCGGCGGCGTTCTCGGGCCGCGCCGGCTCGGTGTGGCCGTTCCAGCGCACGAACCGGTCGTTGACGTAGAGGTGAATTCGCGAGGGGAGAAACTCGTTGAAGCCCAGGTAGAGCGGATACAGGAACAGCGCGCCAAGGTAGTAGTCGCCCTCCGGCACATCGGCGCATGTCCAGCACAGGCGGCTCTTGATGCCCTGCGACCCCGGCAGGGGCACCGCGTCGAGACCGGGTCCGAAAGCATCCGCATACGGTTTCGCGGCCTCGACCTGACCGTTGTGGTAGAACGTCCCGCTCCCGACCTTCAGCTCAAAGGCGGGCTGCGTTGCCGAGCAGACCACTGCCGGCAGCGCGACGACGAGGACGATCGGCGATAGGCAAGCGAATGATCTCATCAGAGCAGCCTCCATGTTGGAACTGAGAACCACCCCTCTGTGAGGGGGATGAGACGGTCGAACTTACGAGGCTGGCGGGCGGCTACCCCGGAGCGCTCTGTTTGCTGATGCTGAGGCGGCACGACCTTGCTGACGAGGCCGCGCTGCCCTTTCGTCACTTACCAGCCGGGTTCCTACCGCCACTGGTGGCGAGGCGTCTTGTCACCGGGCAGATCAGCGAGTGAACAGCAGAGCCGCATCGGCGCGTAGTTCGGGCAAGATGACCGCCAGGGCTCCGTCGCGGCAGGTGGCGGTCTGCGGCGAGGCCCACGTCCCGGTCGCCGGGTCCATCCAGGTCAGCTTGCAGGCGCCTGGCTGCACGCCCGTCAGCCGCAAAGCGACGTTGGTCAGGGTCAGCGGCTCGCCGCCGCCGGCGAGGCGATACAGTCTATCGTGGCTGCAGTTGCGCAAGTATGCGATGCCTTGGCGGCCGTCGGTCAAGGCCTGCGCAGACACGATTGCCTGGGCGTGGGTGTCGTTGACGGTCAGGAGCACCCGGCGCACATGTAGCCAGTCGCCACCGCGCTCGCCATTGTCCAACACGATCTCGTGATGCCCTGCCGCCAGCGGCGCATTGGTCCACATTTCGTCTTCCTTTAACTCCCGGCGTCCGGCCCTGAAGGTGTGGCCGGCGGCGAGGTTCCCATCGATGGTGATCGTAAGCGTTTGGTCGCCGGCCCCGATCTCGGGCACTTCAACCAACAAGCGCCCAGGGACCGGCAGGTCCACCACAAGCGTAGGTGGGTTGCGCCACTCGGCCCGGCCCGGTCGGTCACCGTAAAGCGTCGTGCCAAACCCCTCCAGCCACACGGCTGACCGGCTCAAATCCAGTGTGAAGCGGCTCTTGGGAGCTTTGATGCCCCAGTCGGGCACATCGCCGTAGGGCCGGGCTTCGACCACCCGCAGCGCCGTCGGGGGCATCCCGGCGGCGGCCGTAATCTCGACCTTCGCTGGCCGCCATGTTCCGCGGTTCAGCGGCAAACGCGCTGCGGCCCTGGCCACGGGAGCGAAATCCTGCCAGGCATCCGTCTTATCAACCAACGTATGCGGCCAGACCATGATCGAGGCGAGGCCCTCTGTCAGACCCTCCCATAGTTGCTGCCGCAATACCGGCCTGAACCACGCCGGATCGTCAGTATAGTAGCACTCCTGGGTGACGTTTGGGCGATCCGGCGCAAGCGGCAGTTGGGTCTGGGCATAGTCGCAGATCGCGTTGGCGGCGAAGCGGTAGTTGCTCCCGTAGATGAGCGGCCGCCAGCCGCTGCACAGCCCGTGGACGTAGTCGCGCATCTCGCGCAGCCACGCGAGTTCAGCCGGCCCCGGGTCCTGGCAGTTATTCCAGGCGTCCAGCGCCCACAGGCTGTCGCTATAGCCCCACCGCGCCACGATGTATCGCAGCCGATTTCGATACAGCCTGCGCGCCTCGGAAGAGGTGAACATCTCGGCAGGCGCTGCACAGGGGCCGCCATAGGCCACGCCGTATGGGTGAGAGCCCCAGGCGTCCGGGGTCGGGAACCATTCGTCGCCGGTGTCGGTGACGACCATCACCCGCAAGCCCTGGCCTTCGGCCAGCGCGAGCAGCCGGTCGACCGAGGTTGCGATCATCTGGTTGTACCAGCCCGCGCCGCCATAGCCCGGCCAGGCCGATTCCGGCCGGTCGCCCACTTGCGGCGTCCACTCCAGCCAGGCCCAGTGGCACAGAAAGACGCGCGTCGAGGTCATCTGGCCCCGAGCCTTACGGTAGTAATACTCGTAGCAGGCGACCGGATCCCCGGGGTCCTGCCAGCGGGTCCAGGCCACGTTGACCCCCGTCCCGAAGAAGAGGCTGCCGTCGGCGCTGTTCTCGAAGTACCGCGGGTTGTCCCTGGCGACGCGCACGAAACCGGGGCGGGCGGAGCGCACCGCGGAGAAGGTGAACGGACCTGCCTCAGCGCGCCGGCCCAGGACATCGACGGCCCGAATTCGGAAGCTGTACTCGCCGGGCAGGGGAGGAGCGAACCGCAACCTCCAGCCCGGCTCACCGGCAGGCTTATAGTTGGCGTAGGCCTCCATCTGGGTCACGCCGTTCGTCGGCGCGTAGGGCGTCATATAGAATGCCGGCACCGTCACTTCCTTGCCGTTTGGCAGCCGTAGCAGCCCATCGACCGCGATCTGCTGAGGATCGAAGGGGTTCGTGTATGTGGCATCAACGTCGAACGCAACCTCCAGCTTCTCGTAAGTGCCGATCGGGCCATGAGGGAAGCTCACCGCCTGGATTGCGGCGTGGTCGGACTGCCTCGCCAACCCCGCGCGGAACTGGCGCATGCGCTGGAGGACTTCGGGCTTGGCAGTCGCGGCCGGAGCATCGGCTGCCAAGCAGACGCCTGCGAGCGATAGAAGGGCGGCGAGTGCAACTACGCTGCGCGCGATACGAAGTAGCCTGCTTCTCATCAACATCACCTGACCCTCACTTCAATATGGCCCACGGGCGCCGCCTTCCGCTTTCCGGTCCACTCGTCGGGCATAGGGATCCTACTATGGCCGCATGGGCGAGCGCAAGCATGCCGGATCGGACCGATGGGGGCGACCGTCCCCTGGAGGACGATGCTGTCTGGACGCGGAATCATCCCATTGAGAGTTCGTCGCCTTGCCGGTGCAGCCCGCTACAATTAAGGAGATTCGCCAGATGAAGCGCCTCTCGTCACCGTTGCTTGTTCTCGCCACCCTCTTGGCCGGTTCATCGGCGATGAGCGCGCCGCCCATCGAGAAGGGCCTTGTCGCTCGCTGGCGCTTCGACGAAGGAGCGGGCGCGATCGCACGAGACAGCACGGGCAACGGGGCAGACTGCGGCACCAGAGGCGCGAAGTGGGCCAAGGGACCAGCCGGCGGGGCGGTCGAACTCAACGGCAAGACCGACTATTTGGAAGCTCGAGATCCCCGCAAGGCGAACATCACAGGAGCATTCACGATATCGTTCTGGATAAACCCGGCGGCCTGGCAGGACCAATACTCGACCGGCGTGCTGAGCAAGAAACGGTCGGATGCAACTCCCGGCTACGTGATCTACGCCGACGGCAACATGCCGACGAAAATCACATTGCGCATCGCCGGCACGGCGGGCGGCCATGCGATGCTGACCAGTGCATCGGATGTGGACGAAGACATCTGGCAGCACTGGGCGGTGACCTACGATCCGAACACACAGACGCTCGACTGGTACAAGAACGGCCGACTGGACAAACGCTACCAGTCGATCACCATCGGCGACACCAGCAACGACACGCCGCTGCAGATCGGCCATGCTCACACGTGGAACGGTTACTACGATGGCCTCCTCGGCCAGATCGAGATCTTCGACCGCGCCCTTTCCCCGGACGAGATCAGCCGCGAATACGGAACGGGCGGCCCCACGGTGCGCAGCGCATCGGTCCCGGTGAAATGGCGAGTTGTCTCGACCCGGTTTCCCACGGATGACGTGGTAGTGGCCGGATGCACGGTCAAGGAGGCCGGCGCGAAGGGCGATGGGAAGACGGACGACACAACCGCCTTCCAGTCCGCCATGGGAAGCATGGCTCGCGCCGGAGGCGGAACGGTCTTCGTCCCCGAGGGGCGCTATGTCATCCGGGGCAACCTGAGGGTCCCTACCGGCGTAACGCTACGCGGTGAGTGGGAGCAGCCCCGATCAAATGCGCCGCTGCGGGGGACGATCCTGATGGCCTATGCGGGGCGCGGGGACATGGAGGGGAGGCCGTTCATCGGTCTGCGCCAGTGTTCCGGCATGAAGGACCTGGCCATCTGGTATCCCGAGCAGGATGCCCAGAGCATCGTGCCATACCCGTTCTGCATCGAGCAGATGGGCTCGGCCAGCGGCACGGTGGCGAACGTCACGTTGGTGAACCCCTACCTCGGGATCCGCACCGACTACGGCTCGTACCTGCACTACATCCACAACATGTACGGCAGCCCGCTGTCGATCGGGATCGAGATCGACTTCGTCAGCGACACCGGGCGCGTGGATAACATCCAATTCGGCCCGGATTTCTGGAGTTCCTCGGGCTTGCCGGGCGCGCCGACTGCAAACGGGCCGCACACTGCCTGGATGCGCGCCAACGGCACGGGGATGCTCTTCCGCCGCTACGAATGGATCTACAGCGCGTTCGTCAAGCTGAGCGGCTACAACACGGGCGTCAGGATGGTGAACTCGAAGGCGTTCGGCGAGACGAACGGACAGATGTACCAGTTCGCCATCGCAAACTGCGGCACTGCGGTGGACATCACTGACGCGAACTTCGCGGGGATCTCGTTCACCAAATGCACACTGGACGGCAGCGAGTACGGCGTGGTGACGCGCCCCACGTTCAACTCGCGGCTCCTCTTCCATAGCTGCGCCATCGGCGGCCGGGTCAGAGCGGCGCTGCTCGACGGCATTGCCGATCAGTCAATTCTGTTCCAACAATGCTCATTCGCCGGGGAGGTTGAGCGAGTGCGCGGGGACCTCGTGATGCTGGGATGCTCGGTGGACTCTCCCGGCGATCACATCCGCCTGGGCGACCAGGTGAATGCCGCGACCATCGCGGGAACGACGTTTAGCGGGCCGGCCCGGATCGTCAACGACTGCAGGTCGGGAAAGGTCAGCATCACGTCCGATCCCGTCCCTGCCGTCAGCATTCCAAGCGTCCCCCCGCCAACCGACAAGCGGCTGGCTCCAGCCAGGCCGGTGCTGTTCGTGGTCACCGACAGGCCCCGGGCCGCCAAGCAGGCCCTGCCCGGAGACGACACCTCCATCATACAAAGCGCCCTGGATCGAGCGGCAAAAGCCGGCGGGGGCGTGGTGCTGCTGCCTCCCGGTGTCTATGCCTTGCGCGGCCACCTCACGATACCCCCCGGAGTGGAGCTTCGCGGCGTATATGACGTGGAACACCACACCCGCGGCTGGGGAAGCGTCGTGCAGGTGTACGCGGGGCGAAACGACGAGAATGGCGCTCCGGCCATCGTCATGGAGAGGAACAGCGGCCTGCGTGGGCTGACGTTCTACTACCCGGAGCAGCGGTATGACACCGTGGTCCCCTACCCGTTCCTGGTGCAGGGCCGAGGCGCGGGCATCTACGTGGTCAATGTCACCGCAGCGAACCCGTACAAGCTGCTCGACTTCAAGACCTACCGCTGCGACGGGCACCACATCGAGTACGCAGCCGGCGCGCCGCTGAGGGTCGGCATCGCGGTGGGCGGCGGTTCGGTGGGCGGCGAGGTCATAAACACCCAGTTCAACTCACATTACTGGGCATGGTGCCCGTTCCCCGATTGCCCCGGCTTGGGCCCGAGCGACATGGGCGCCGGCCGCAACCCGGTGTGGGCATATCAGTACCGCAACCTGGAGGCGTTCGTGTTCGGCGACTGCCGCGACGAACTGCAGTATCAGAATACCGTCTTCGGTTCACACACCGGGCTTCATTTCGTCGCCGAGAACGGCGCCGGCGCGTCCGGCGTTGTGCTCGGCCACGGAACCGACGGCTCGATGGTGTCCATGCAGTTCGACGGCCTAAGCCCGCAGGGCATCGATGTCATCAACTCGCAACTGGTGACGATGAACTGCGCCAACGTCCCACCGACGAGCGAGAAGACTTACGTTCGGTGCGGGCCGGGGCTTCGTTCAACCGCCCGGATGATCAACACCACCTTCTGGGGCACGCCTGCAAACGCCGTCGTCGTCCAGGGCGGCGGGCTGGACATCGACCTGGCGAGTTTCTGCATGTACGGTCCGCTGCTCGTCGATGGCGGTCGGCTCCAACTCGATGCCGCCTTCCTGGGGCAGCCGACCGCCGGTGATCGCGAACTCACGGTCCGGACCGGCGGCCGCATAGACCTCATGTGCAACCTCAGTCCCGCAGGTATGCGGGCCAATCCGGATGCCCCGGCAGGGGCGATCTCGGAGCGCCTGGCGAACCGCCGGCGGTGATCGGACCCCGCCGCGAGGTTGCTGGAACCGCCGGATCTGCTGGCTGCTGCACTCTCACGGCTGCAGGAGCTTGATTTCGACATCACCGAACGCCACCGTGGTGTGCCCCTCTGAACCTGCCCAGCGCCGGGCGCATAGGATGACGTTCCCGGCGGGGATCGGCGGCACACCGAGCGTGTTGTCGTCCGTGGCGCTGAACAGCGCTTTCCCGTCCAACATCGCGGTGAGGCGCGTCCCCACGACACTGAGGACCACGGTGTGCCACTGGTCATCAGGCTGCCACGGCGCGGAGGCCATCGGGTTGGCGTCGGTGGTGGTGCGCCCCAGAGCGCACTTGTGCAGTTCGACTGTGCGGCTGGTGAAATTGAGCGAGTACCCGCCGTGTTGTCCTCTGGCGCCGCGCAGCGCAATCCACGGGCCATCCCGCCAGTCGCTGCCATGCTCGAGTATCTTGAAGCGCAGGCTGAGCTGGTAGTCCTTCCACTTCGGGTCTCCGGCGGACGCCCCCTGCGCCAGCCAGCCAGCGGTCTCGCAGTCGCGCCCCACGAAAGCGCCGTTCGTCACATACCAGGTACCCGCAGTCGTCGTCCATGTAGGCAGGCCCACCGACCCCTCCGGGTAGCTGGAGAAGTCATCCTTGGCGATGTCGTCCCTCATGTGCAGGCCCCCGCCAGACTGGCCCGTGTCCACCTTGGTCGCGAGAACCGTGGTGACCGTTGCGTTCTCCATCTCCAGGATGCCGCCGTTCGGCGCGATCCCCGGTGCGGCCACCGGCGCCTTGGGGCTGTTGTCATACAGCGACAGCAGAATCTTGCCCTGGCCGTCGGTCAGTGCGATGTCGCGCAGATAGGCCTTGTACGTGCCGGGCGCGGAAGCCCCGTCGGTGGCCGCGACCGCGTACTCGAAGGTCTTCCCGGCGACACTGCGGAGGTCCAGCTTGCGATGGACCCACTGGCCGCGCGCGCCGAGGCTGCTTGCGGGGTGGGTGCCGCCGACAGTGTCGCGCAGGTTGCCCAGCGTGCCACCGCTGAGGTCCACGCCGACGGTGTCGCGCGCACTGTCGAAAGGCGCCATCGCATCATACTCGAGATACGCGCCGGGGGGGATCGTCTCCATCCCCTGGCGGAAGTAAACATACGCAAAGCAGTGGTCGGCCGCCTTCGGCACCGTGGCCGTCAGCAGGAGCGCGCTGCCGATCTTGAGGCGCTGCTCGCGTTCCTCCTGGCGCTTCTGCTCCGCCGCGAGTTGCCGGCGGTCCTCCTGAACGCGCGTGGCGACGGCGGCGACGGTCTGGGCTGCAGGCTGGGACTGCGCCGTGGTGATGGCCCATAGCACCGCGCCCTTGACGCCCACGGACGCAATCTCCTCGCCCGAGCAGACGCAGGTCACCAGGCTCAGTTTCGCCGTGTACCACTTCGGCCAGGCCTTCCAGGCCACGGCGGCATCACCCAGGGGCACAGTCACCGTATTCCCGCCCCGGTACCGCACCTCGATCTTTGTACCATCACCGATCTCGCTCACGACCAGCGCAACGGCCTTTGCCTTGGTCCCCAGCGGCACCTGCCCGTCGCGGACCCCGGCCTTGCCTCCGGCCGCCTCGGACGGGATCAGGAAGAAGGGCACGCCGTAGGCTAGCCGGTCGCCTTGCGGATAGGCGGCATAGGAATCGTTGTTGTCCCAGTCCAGGCTGGGCTTCCAGTTGAGCGACTTCGTCAGGTCCACCGTCGCGAACCCCTGCCCGGAGTAATCCCGCGGCCCCTGGATCATCTTAACCGGGCGGATGTCGAGCGTCGGCGCTTGAGGGCTGTATGCCTGCAGCGCAATCGTATCGCCGTCGCGCACATCGCGGATCGCCATGTCCCACAGGGAGCTTTGCGGCATCACGTAGTCTTTTCCGGGCGCTAGATGCTGTTGCTGGCCGCCACGGATGCGCAGGACATCAACGCCGGTGACTTCATAGTTCGGCGCAGTCACATCCAACTCGAAGCCGCCCGCCAGCGCGGAGTTCACCTTGAACGACATCCCGCCACCGGGCAGCGGCCCCGTGGCGCGGTAATCGCTGATGTCCACGTTCATCCCCCGCTGGTTGAAGCACGCCGCGCCCTTCGACCCGCACACGACCCGCGCCGCTGCTGCGCCGATGGGCTTGATGAGGTTGAAGTAACCGAAAGCGCCGTACTTGGCGCGTTTGTCGCGCCCGCCCATCGCGCAACCGTCGAACAACCCCCAGGCCTCGGTGAAGTTCGTGTCACTGGTGGCGGTGCTCTCGGCGTCATCCTCCTGGTAGAGCAGGTGCCAGCGCGCGACCATGCCTTTCACATACTCCAGCAGGATCGGATCGCCCGTCTCCACATACACGCGCAGCAACTCATCGGGAATCTCGCAGCACTCATTCGCGCAGGGCATCCCGGTCCAGGGCCGCCCCGAGTTCGGCTCGACCAGGAAGGTCCCGTCGAGGTTGTCATCATCGGCGTTATCGGGCATGAACAGCGATGTGTACCGATACGCCAGGGAGTGCGCGAGTTGCAGCGCCATCCTGGCCCTCTCCGCGCGCTCGGGGTCATCGCGGAACATCCGCCAGTAGCGCAGGCACAGGCGCGTCCCGCCCCAGCCAATCGTGAACATCGCTTCGGGCACATCGGAGATGTCGTTGCGAGTGCAGATGTTGTACTTGGTCCAGTTCAGCGCCCCATCCACCATCTTCAGGTACTCCGGGTTCGGCTCATGCTCGTACATCGCCAGCAGCACGTCGGCAATCCCCCACCCGGAGACGTTGCGCAGCGTCGTCACATCGCCTGCGTAGCGAATCCGAGGCTTGCCTTCGAGGGGTTTCTCCCAGTAGCAGCACGGCTCGCCGTTCACCTCGAACCACTTTGCCTTATCCGCGAAATACTTCAATTGTTCCTTGAGACTGGCGATCTGGTCCTGCATTCCGCGCCGATAGTAGAGGTCCACGATCCAGCCCGGACCGGCCCCCGGCAAGATCGTCCCCGGCTCGAAGAAGTTCGTCTCCCAGTTGTCCTTCTGGGGCACCTTGTACGTCAATCCCATCGCGGGAATGCCGGGCCAGTCCGAAGCGCGAGCGTAGGCCGGCAGCCATGAGAGGTCGTTACGCGCAGGAGCGCCGGGGAGCTTGTCGGCATACACGCGCCACAGCCGCTCGTGGTACCACTGATTCGGGTCCTGCCAGGAGGGGAGGTCGAGATTGTACAACAGGCGGCAGTGGGTCTCGATCCTCGTCGGTGTCGTCGGGTACGCGAGGTTCACGTAGTCCTTGGCCGCCGGCGTGACGAGGGCGATGAAGTTGCGGCTCTTGCCCTGCTCCCAGCAGTAAGCGCTGGCCACGAACTTCTCGCTGTGGTCGGTGAGGCGCGGCTCCATGAAGTCATACGCCACATAGCGCCGGTCGGAGGCGGCCCACAGGCCGGCCACAGGGATCGGGCACGCCCCGAACGGCGGCGCCCAGGTCCAGTTGCGCGACCAGGTGCTCGCCACGATCCCCTGCCGCCCGACCTGCATGGTGTACGGATCAAGCTTAGGTGTCGCCACGAGGAAACCCCGGTGGTGGATCGCCTCGGCATTGTCGAGGGAAAGCGTCAGGAAATGCAGCGGGCACTGTCCGCCCAGCGCGCTCTCCCATTTGCGGCTGTCGAAGCTGCTGAGCGCGAGGGCGAAGTCGATGCGCGGATAGGGATCGGACGCCGGCCCCGGCCGCACTGCTACGGAGCCGCGGCTGAGCACAGCCCCGCTCTCCGGTTTGAACTGGAGGCCCTCGAAGACCAAAGCCCCCGGTTCCGCCGCCGGACGGCGCAAGCGGGAGGCGATCAGCATGTCGTTGGAGCAGAAGCGCACCTGCGTCAGCAGCTTCCCGCCAACGGATACATCAAAGCCGGTATAGGCTCCCTCGTTGCCGATCGGCGTCAAAGTGCAAGTCGGCACATCGGCCCAGGCGAAGGATGCCGCCAATGCGAGCAGGGGGACGAATCTCAGCGCTTTCATAGGTAACTCCTCGGCGGGAGAGGCGATTCGCGGCGCGCCCCATGTGATGTGCGCTGGGTGCGTCCGGACGGTATCTGCTCCCAACACCACGCTCTCCCGGCTTTCGGGCGCAGAAGACCGACGCGACGGCCCGTGCGTAGGTTCGCTTTCACCGCAACGGGCACCTTGCGTTTCAGGCTCTTCCTCAATGTGTGTGGGTGCTTGACAGTGGCTGAACAGAGTACCTCGGCACGTGATCGTTATCCGTGCC
>CAYWBK010000050.1:0-21000 GCA_964455745.1 uncultured Armatimonadia bacterium | reverse complement strand
TCGCTTGCGTACACGTCGCACTGTGTCCGGTAGCGGCGTCTTGTGAGATCTGGAAGGTGACACCTCGAATATGGCCGGCATTCTAGGCGGGATTCTCAAACTGTTCGATCCCAACGAGCGGGACCTCGCTCGCCTGCGCCCCCAAGTGGCGGCGATCAACGCCCTCGAGCCACAGATACGGGCGATGAGCGACGAAGAGCTGCGGGGGCAGACTGCGCGCTTCAAGGACCGCATCGCGAAAGGCGAGACCCTCGACGACGTGCTCGTAGAGGCGTTCGCCACGGCCCGCGAGGCCGCGCGCCGCGCCCTCGGCGAGCGCCCTCACGATGTCCAGCTTATGGGCGCGATGGTTCTGCACGGCGGCCGAATCGCCGAGATGAGAACAGGTGAAGGCAAAACCCTGACAGCGACCATCGCTTTGTACCTCAACTCGCTGGCAGGCAAGGGCGCTCACCTGGTCACGACCAACGACTTCCTGGTCAAGTGGCAGGCGCAGTGGATGGGTCAGGTCTACGAGTTCCTCGGCGTAACCGTCGGTTACATCCAGGAGCCGATGGACGCCCCCGAGCGGCAGGCGATGTACGGCAGAGACATCACGTATGTCCAGAACTCGGAGTTGGGCTTCGATTACCTGCGCGACAACATGGCCTGGAGTCCGCACGAGCTGGTGCTGCGCGACCTGCACTACGCGATTGTGGACGAGGTTGACTCGATCCTCGTCGATGAGGCTCGCACCCCGCTTATCATCTCCGGGCGACCGATGCAAAGCCCGCAGTTCTACGAGCAGATCGACCGCATCGTGCGCCAGCTTCGCCCCTCGCAAGACATGAAGGCGCAGGACGGCGACTATATCTTCGACGAGAAACAGCACTCGGCGGCACTCACCGACCAAGGCCAGGAGAAGGTTGAGCGGCTGCTCAACATCCCTAATCTCTCGGACCCAGATTACCTCGAAATCCGACATCATATCGACAACTCGCTGAAAGCCCACATCCTGTATAAGAAGGATGATGAATACGTCGTGATGGACGGCGAGGTCATCATCGTCGATGAGAACACCGGCCACCTGCAGCCCGGCCGGCGCTACTCGGACGGCCTGCACCAGGCGATCGAGGCCAAAGAGCACGTGCGCGTCGAGCAGGCCCGGCAGACGGTCGCGAGCATCACATATCAAAACTTCTTCCGCCTGTACACGAAGCTCGCCGGCATGACCGGCACCGCGAAGACCGAAGAGGGCGAGTTCGTCAGCATCTACAAGATGCCGGTCGTCGTCGTCCCGACGAACAAGCCGGTCGTCCGCAAAGACAGCCCCGACATCATCTTCAAGACGCTGGAGGCGAAGTACCGCGGGATCGTGTCGGACATCCTGCGCGTGCACGTCCTCGGGCAGCCGGTGTTGGTCGGCACGCGTTCGGTCGATGTGTCCGAGTACGTCTCGCGACGCCTCGCCCCGGACAAGGTGGCCCTGCACTGCCTGATCCTGCTGTGCCAGAATGCGCTTCTCGGCAACAAGGGCCTCCCCAAGGACGACCGCGAGAAGTACATGACGCTCCTCCGGCGCACCATCGACGACCTGAACCGCAATGACATCCGCCCGATCGCGAGGGTCCTCGGCGTCGACATGGAGCCGACGAAGCCCGCGAACCTCGACGCCATCCTGGAACTGCTCGAGATAGCGGACGCCTCGACGACCGAGGCGGACCGCGAGGCCTACCGCGCGAAGCTCGTCATCTGCATGACGGAGGGCACTCCGCACGCAGTCCTCAATGCCCGCCAGCATGAGAAAGAGGGGGAGATCATCGCCGAGGCGGGCCAGGAGGGCGCGGTCACGATCGCGACCAACATGGCCGGTCGCGGCGTTGACATTGTCCTCGGCGGGCGGAAAGAGGACGCCGACCACGACGCCAAGTGCGATCGGGTCAGAGCTCTCGGCGGCCTGCATATCCTCGGCACCGAACGCCACGAGAGCCGGCGTATCGACAACCAGCTTCGCGGTCGTTCGGGACGCCAGGGCGACCCCGGAAGCTCGGCTTTCTACATCTCCCTCGATGACGAACTGATGCGCCTGTTCGGCCCCGAACGCTTCGGAGTGTTCATGCGCTCGTGGCCGGACGAGGAGGCGCTGGCGCATAAGATCGTCAGCCGGTCGCTCGAACGCGCGCAGCAGAAAGTCGAAATGCGCAACTTCGACATCCGCAAGAATACCCTGAAATACGACGATGTCATGAACACCCAGCGCAAGGTGATCTATGCCGAGCGCCGTCAGGTGCTTCTGGGCGAGGACCTCAAAGACAGCGTCCTGAACATGCTCGACCGCACCGTCATGCGCGTAGTTGACGACTTCGCCAGCCCCCAGATACACCCCTCGGACCGCGACCTCAACGCCATGTACGAGGCGCTGCGCAACGCCGTCCCCGGCGTCGAGCAGGCCGTCACCCGCGAGGGCCTCGAGCAGATGGACCCGCGGCACCTGGGCGAGGACCTCTGCGCCGCCGTGCGCGAGCTGTACGCGCAGCGCGAAGCGGTCATCGGCTCCGAGTTGATGCGCGAGATCGAGCGAAGCTGGCTGCTGCGGATCATCAACAACCGCTGGATGCAGCATCTGCAGGAGATGGATCATCTGCGCGACGCCGTGTTCCTGCGGGCATACGGCCAGCTCGATCCGCTGATCCAATATCAGAAAGAAGGCTTCAGCTACTTCGAGACCTTGCTCGAGCACATCGCGGAGGACATGATCCAGGCGATGTTCCTCACCGAGGTCGTCACCGAGGACCGCGGCCCCGGCGTGCAGGACATGGAGAAGGGCACGACGGTCCAAGTGGAGGAGCGCGGCGGTCGGAAGCCGGTCACCACCAACAAGGACCAGCCCAAGCGCAACGACCCGTGCCCGTGCGGCAGCGGGAAGAAGTACAAGAAGTGCTGTATGCCGTGAGGAGGCAACGTGGAACGCTGAACGCTGAACGCAGAAAACGGCAAAAACGGCAAAAACGGCAAAGACGGCGACGCCGGGGAGGGAGGCGCCGCTTTCGTTTGGGGGCTACAGTTGAGCACGAATTGTGCTCATGTGAGCACATATTGTGCTCAATGACAGCAGCGTGGTATGATGCGCCCGAGGTGAGTGGGATGACGCGGCCACAGGCACCCTGGGGTGAGCGGGCACTGGATGAGTTGCTCGGCTCCGATGCCCGCGCCCGACTGCTCGCATGGCTCTGTGAGACCTCCCCGATGCCGACACACGTGCGCGAGATAGCCCGGCAGACGGCGCTTCCGTACACTGCAGTGCGCCGCGAACTATCGAGGCTCGAGGCCATCGGGATGCTGCGTACCGATACTGTTGGACGGTCGAAGCGATACCATCTGGTCGAAGACTATCCACTCTTGCCTGGACTACGCGAGATCGTCCGGCGCGCCGTCGGCGTGCTGCCACGCCTGCAGGCGTTGCTTGCCGATGAGCCTGTCACGGTCGCCTTCATCTACGGCTCGGCTGCGTCCGGAACGGATCATGCAAGCAGCGATGTCGACCTTTTGGTTATCGGGGATGTCGACAGCCTTCACCTGTCGAACCTGTGCAGCGAAGCAGAGCAGAATACAGGGCGTGAGATCAACCCGGTCGTCTACCGCGCTGCAGAGTTCCGTCAGATGCTCCACGATGGCAGCGCGTTCCTGTCGTCGGTCCTGCGTGGTCCGAAGATCTACCTTAAGGGGGATGCGAGTGCCTTACAGCAGGTTGCTGAGTAAGGGGCGACTTCGATCACTGGATCTCAAACCAGATGAACGCCTGCGCCGCGTCGCGGAGCTACTATCGGTCGCCGGACGAGAGCTATCGGACGCAGCGCTAAACGACCGGTCGCCCGACGGTCGCCACAACAGCGCCTATGCTGCCGCGCGAGTTGCTGCGGAAGCCATGATGACTGCCGAAGGCCTCCGTCGAGGGAGTGGCGAAGGGCAACATGCCATTGTCTTCGACTTCCTCGCACTCGTGGAAGAGGGGCACTACGCGAAAGAAGCCGCCTACTTCCATCGCGTGCGAAGGCTTCGCAACGAGACGGAGTATGAGCGAGCCGGCGTTATCGCACCATCTCTCGCCGATGACGTACTCAGCAAAGCGCGCAACTTCGTAGAGGAGGCGCGACGCTGGACCACGGCGCGTCTGGCCGCCGACAAGCCACCCACGGACACATAGAGGCCACCAGGCCCGCGCCTCTTCCTCCCAAAGACTGAGTTGTCGTCATCGCGCGTTGCCGGCAGGACTCCGCTCTCTCCACGCCGAATCGGATTGTGATCGGCGCAGCGTGCGCCGATTCAAACTGACAACCCGAGGTCTATGAAGGGGGACGGCTCAAGATGCCGCAACCGAATCGAAGTCGCACTGGTGCTTTCCGCCTCGCCCGGCTCGCTCTCGCCCTTACCCCTGGCCTTCTTCTGTCGCTGTGCTCGCTATGCTCCGCCGATCCTCTCCCCTCCGAGGAGAACTGGGCCGGGGGCCGCATCATGCCGGCCCGCGCCGTGCCGGTTGATATGACCGACGAACAGATGCGCGTGGTTCTCAAGCCGCTGACCGGACTGCGCCAGTTCGCCTCTCAGCCCGGCGACCCGTACTCCCTCTGCGTGGCCGAGGTCGCTGTGGACTACAATCTGAAGGCGGATGGGCGCACCAATGTGCCCATCCTGTTTCCTATCTCCGGTGGCGCGGCCGGGCTGGACTTCCGCGTCAATGGTTCTGCGGTGCGCACCCATCTCGTGTGGGACGTGGACATCTTGCGTGCCTACGAGCAACCGTGGCGTTCGACTATCGACGGCCTTGTACGCTCCGACGCGGGGCTACAGCAGGTTGTGGATGACGCGCGGCGCGTGATGGCCCAGGCGCGGGCCGACCTCAAGACGCGGCGGGAGCGCCCTTCCCAAAGCCCGTCAGGGACCCGGATGCCCGAGCCTACACTGGAAACGGGCGGCCTCTCGTCACGCGTGCAGGGTCAACTGGAGGCGAGGCTGTCGGCTCTGGGAGTGAAAAACGCCTCGGACATCATCTGGGGGATGATGCACTACGTCACTGACGACTGGGATGACACGTATGCTCGCAACTCGATGATGCCGGGCTCCGGGCCGGGACTGGCCGAACGTGTGCGCCTGCTCTCGGAGCGCAACATCGCCGTGCATCTCAACCCACAGTCGCCCGACCCGATTGCCCTTTGGGAGGCGCCGCTATCCAACCCGGTGCTCGGCACCCCTATGGTGTTCGTCGTCGCCCAGCTTCCGCTCCGCGAGGGCGATAACAGCTTCTCGGTGCGATACACCCAGCCCGTCTCCTTCGTGAACATGCAGCGTGCCGTCACATTGCCGGGCGCTGGGGGCAAGGCGTCGCAGGTGCTGCCGTCGGGAGCCCAGGTCTGCGACTTCCGTTTCGTTCTGCGCACGGCGCGCTTCTGGCGCAGCTTCGGGACACTGGCCGTTCAGGTGAGCCTGCCCGCCGGGACCCGCTACGCCAAATGCACGCTGCCCGGAGCGCAAATAGCCCTGGAGGGTGACGCGCCCGCCGTGACCTACGCGGGCTCCGGCCTGCCCGATCAGAACTTGTCGGTGCGTTTCGCGGCGTTTGAGGCGGCGGAACAGGGCAGCGCCCTCTCCGCCTCGGCCGCCGGTAGGGCAGCGGAGACCAGCCTCGAGCAAGCCCCCCCGATTTCACTGCGCTCACTCTGGCAGGCGGTGGTCACGGAGCAAGGCCACGCCTTCGCCCGCGCCCTCCCGGTCATGGATGCCAACGTGGTCGTTGCGGCGGCGGGCACGGATGGCGTGATCTGTGATCGAAAGACCGGAAAGATCATCACCCGCTTCACCTGCCCCGGCGAGGTCACCGGGCTGAAGTTGCACGGCGACAGGATATTCGTCGGCTTCACCAAGAGACCGACGCAGGGGTACGAGCATCACGATCAGGCCGGCATCGCCGTGGTCGATCGCGCCAACGGCAGCGTCGTGTCACAGGCCACCATCGAAGGAGACGACTACCGCACCTACTCGACTGAGCCGCTGCCGGCGGGCCGGAGAGTCGTCGCCGGGGCCGAGGAAGGCCCGGTATTCGCCCTGGACACGCAGACCGGCAAGCTCGCCTGGCAGAAGCCGTTCCAGTGTGGCAACTGCGTCCTGTCTCCGGAGGCTGAAGCCGGCCATGACAGCGGCCTCGTGTTCGCTGCCGGCCGATTGCCTCGACCGAAGGGCGCCTACCAGCACGCAGCCACCGAACCGAACCTGGGGGTTGTGGCAGCGCTCAAGCTCAGTGACGGCAGCTCAGTCTGGGAGCGCCCTCTCGGTTACGACGTGCGCGGCCTGGCGCTGTCGGACGGGAAACTGTATGTCGCTGCGGAAGAGAAGCGGGCCAGCGGGTCGTTCATCGCTTGCCTGAGAGCATCGGATGGCACGGTCCTGTGGCGTCACGACGCCGAAGGAAGGGGTGGGTTCATCGGTCCGCAACAGATACTGCCGCGAGGCGGCAAGCTGGTCATCGTAAGCAACGAAGGCGTTCACTGCTACGACCCTGCGACCGAAACGCATTGGGTTACGTCCATCCATCTTCTCAATCAGCATGGGACGCCACCCGGCATCACTACGGACGCGATCTACGTCAGTGGCTTCCAGGGCCTCGGCAAGATAGACCTACACACCTATTCCGGCGTGTGGCTGTACAAGACGACGGGCATCGAAGGCCCCTGTACCGCCGACGGCGGGCAGGTCTTCTCTCTTCAGTCCATCGGAGGGCTGCTATCGGCCTGGGAGGAGCCTGTCGCGGGCGCGGCAGGCCACGCGCCGGCGGGAGCCGCAAGCGCGGACGGGACGCCTTTGCCCGTCTACGGCCAAGCTCCCCCTGACCTTGTAGAGGCGGCACTACGCCTGTCCGACCACGGCTGGCCCGAGGTCTCGCGCACGAGCGTCTACGCGGCAGTCTGGCGCAACGGCGTGGGCGTCGGCAACTGGGCGGTCGCCCGACCGACTGATCCCCTCGCCGCGCCTCCCCGCCCCTGGCGCCGGATCGCACTCATCTCCGTCGCCGCATTGGTGATCCTCCTCGCCCTCGCCGCCACGGCCATTTTCGCTCGCGCCCGCTCGCGCCGCCGCGTCACCCCGCCCGATTAGGCGCTTTGGGGGGAGGTAATCCCCTCTCCTTCCCCGAACCTCCCTTCCGCAGTCACCGATTCGTCATGTCAGGAGCCGTGCCATGAGACCCTTACCATTGATCGCCGTAGCGCCTCTGCTGATCCTCGCGCTGGCGCGACCTACCCTCGCCCAACAGGGCGACCTTCCCAAGCCCGAACTCGATCCGGGCTTCAAGCCTGTGCTTGTGTCCGTCGACTTCACCTCTCGCACGGTTCGTCCGGGCGATCTCGTCGGTGTTACTTATCGGTTCAAGAATGAGGGCACTCGGGAAGCCTCAAGCGATCACATGGTCTTCGTGCATCTGGAATGGCCCGATGCCGACTGCAAGGACATCGTCCTCGGCATGGACCATCCGCCCTCCCGCGCCACCTCCGCCTGGGAGCCGGGAGAGACGATCTCCGACGGGCCTTACGTGTTCCCTGCGCCTACCGAACACGACGGTGTGTCCTACCACGTCCATGTCGGCATCTTCGCCCCCGATCTCGGCGGCGCGCGGCTTCTCGAGGAATACGCCGGCGAGCTGAAGGTGGACAGCAACGCCCCGCCTACCTCGATGTCCTATCCCGCGCCCCTGTCCGAGGAGGACAAGCGGCTGCGCAGGAAGGCGCTCACCACCCGCATCAAGAGCGGAGTGTCCATCGAAGAGCCAAAGTATCATTTCACCGTCGACAAGGACTCCGGGGCCTGGCAGATCATCGACAAAGTCAGCGACACCGTCTGGACTTCGGACCTCGAGCAGCCCGTCTTCGGCGAGATCGAAATGAGCGACGGCAAGGTCATGCGCACCTGGCCGATCCGCAAGTTCGATGAGATCGCCAAGGTCGGCAAAGGTGTCAGGCTGACCACCTTGCCCAAGGTGGGGGCGACCCCGACCGGGCTGAAGGTCGTCTTCGCGGTGACGCCGGTGAAAGACCCCGCGGGCCTCAACATCCAGTACACGGCCGGCGGGGCCGGTCCCTGGCGCGTGACTTCGGTCAAGATCCTGGACCATGCGCTGGGCACCACCGACGATGATGCCGGATACTCGATTCTGCCCGATCGCCTCGGGGTGCTCGACCGCGCCGATTCCGGGCTGCCCTCGATCCATCGCTACCAGACCTATGCGAACACCTCGATGGCAATGTACGGCGCGGTGAAACGCGGCGGCGCGATTCTGGTCGCCTGGCCTCACCCCGACACCATGCTGGAGTTCAGCAAGACTTGGCCGGAGGGCGATCTCGTCGCCGGGCGGCGGATGAACAGCATCTCGCTGATCTTGCGCGGAGCGTCGGATTCCTGCAGCATTTACCCGCTCGGCGACGGCACGTATTCCGACATCGCCCTCGCGTACCGGAAGGTGGCGCAGGAGCGCGGGCTTACCAAGACCTGGGCGCAGAAGCGCAAGGCTTGCCCGAACGTGGACAAGCTCATCGGCGCGGCGGACTTCAAACCGTTCGTGTTCGGCCGGTCCGTCCCGAGCACGCCCGGCGGCAAGAGCAGCACCTCTATGGGCTTCTCGTTCGATGAGACGGCGCAGTGCGCCGAGCACTGGAGCCGCGATCTGGGCATCGACCGCGCGATGGTCGTCCTCGCCGGCTGGATCCACCGAGGTTACGACAACCAGCATCCCGACATCCTCCCCGCCTGCCCCGAGTGCGGCGGGAACGACGAGCTGGCGAAGGCCGCAGCGCGCATCAAGGACACGGGGTTCCTCTTCGGCCTGCACGACAACTACCAGGACATGTACAAGGACGCGCCCTCCTGGGATGAGAAGTACATCAATCGCGATGCGCACGGCAACCTGAAGATGGGCGGGTTCTGGGCCGGCGGACAATCGTACCAGGTCTGCGCCATCGAGCAGGTCAAGCTCGCCCAGCGCCCGCAGAACCTCCCCGAGGTACAAAGGCTCTTCGGGCCGACGATCTATTTCATCGATACCGTCTTCGCCTGGCCACTGGTGACGTGCGAGGCCAAGGATCACCCGATGACCCTGGCCGATGACATGAAATACAAGTCGCTCCTGTGCGACGAGGCGAGGAAGCATTTTGGCCTCATGGGCAGCGAGGAGGGCCGCGAGTGGGCCGCCGCGCACGCCGACTACATGGAGGGCATCTTCGGGGCCAAGGCCTCCGGCGACCCGAGGCAGATCGTAGTGCCGATCTTCCCGATGGTCTACGGCGATTCCACGATGCTGTACACCCACCAAAGCGACCGGCTGAACGCAGGCGATACCAAGCGATTCCTCGACCACATCATCTACGCCGCGATGCCGGTCTATAACTTCGGCGAGCACCTTTACTGGAAGCAGCCCAGCGCGCAGGGAGTGCCGATCGTCCCGTTGGCCCCAACCGTCGAGGCCGCCGGCGAGCGGAAATTCAACATCACGTACCACTGGCAGGTCAACGGCAAGATCGGCGAAGACCTCGGTTGTTTCGTCCATTTCGTGCAGACCGGGGCAACGCGCGCGGAGGGCATCGCCTACCAGGGCGATCACCAATTCGCCGTGCCGTCCAGCCAGTGGCAGCCGGGCACCGTGGTCGATGACGGACCGTACACGGTCGAAGTCCCGGCGGGGGCCCTCGGCAAGAGCGAGGTGCTGGTGGGGCTCCTCACCAAGGATGGCGGCCGCGTCGCCCTCGACAAGCTGCAAAGCAACGCCGGGCGCTATAACCTCGGAACGGTGAATGTAACTGATGCCGGAATCACCTTCACGCCCACCGAGATCGCGGCCAACACCGTCAGTTTCGCGAAGCCGGAGGGCTGGGCGAAAGGCCTGTGCGAGACCGACCGGTTCATCAAGAATACCTATGAGGTGCTCAGTCATTTACAGCGCTTGACCGCGGAGCATCCGATGATCCACCACGAGTTCCTCACCGCCGACCGCAGTGTCGAGCGCAGCCGATTCGGCGGCGATGTCGAGGTCACGGTCAACTACGGCCCGCGCACATACTCCGTGGGCGACACCGTGCTCCCGGCGAACGGCTTCCTGATCGAAAGCCCCACCTTCGTGGCCTTCCACGCGCAGCGCTACGGCGGGCGAGTGTACGACCCGACGGCGATGTTCACCATCCGCAGCCTGGATGGCAAGCCAATTGCGGCATCGAAGAGGATCCGCATCTTCCACGCCTTCGGCGATCCGCGGGTCAGCGTGAACGGCAAGGAGTACAGCGTGGACCGGGAGAGCGTAGTGGGGGGGTAGGGGCTCGACGGCCCTACCCCGCCCGCTGCGCGGGCACCCCTCCTGTGCCGGGAGGGGGACGACAAACGGCGATTGCCGAGGCGGCTATCATGCCGGGTCCCGACACTCTGAAACGCTGGAATGGCCCGACCCCGCCCGCGAGCGCGAGTAGCGTCGTTGGCGGGCGAGACGCCCACCCCACTCGGGGACACGCGGGGCGGCTGAAAGATCACATCCACGGGAGGCGATTCACATGCTCGAGAAGCTCGACCTTTCCGTTTCCATCAAGCCCAAAGAGTACGACAACCAGCTCAGCGACCTGCAGCTCAAGCTCCTCGGCCTGCAGCGGCGGATCGTGGAGCGCAAGATTCCGGTCGTGGTGATGTTCGAGGGCTGGGACGCCTCGGGCAAGGGCGGGGCGATCAAGCGTCTCACCGAGTTCATCGACCCCCGGGGCTACCGGGTCTGGTCGATCTCGGCCCCCACGCCGGACGAGTTGGCGCATCACTATCTGTGGCGCTTCTGGACGAAGCTCCCCGGTCGCGGCGAGATCGCGATCTTCGACCGGAGCTGGTATGGGCGCGTGCTCGTCGAGCGCATCGAGAAGTACGCCGCCGAGGCGGAATGGCAGCGGGCCTTCGGGGAGATCAACTGCTTCGAGAAGCTGATCGTGGATGACGGCACGGTCCTGTGCAAGTTCTGGCTGGAGATCAGCGAGATGGAGCAGGGGCGGCGGTTCGAGGAGCGCTCGAAGGACCCTTACAAGCGCTGGAAGATCACCGAAGACGACTGGCGCAACCGCGAGAAGCGCCCGCAATACGTGCAGGCCGCCGAGGATATGTTCACGAAGACGAGCACGGATTGGGCCCCCTGGACGCTCGTCGAAGCCGAGGACAAGAAGTACGCGCGCATCAAGGTCCTGCGCACCGTCGTCGAGGCCATCGAGGCCAAGGTGGGCGCAGGCGCCGCGCACCCCAACGCCACCGCGGAGTAGCCATGACGAGCCGGGAGCGCCTTCTGACCGCCCTCCGTGGCGGCATTCCCGACCGTGTCCCTATCTGGGCCTGGGGCATCCACCCCTGGCTGGAGGGCGTGCACCCGACGGTGCAGCCCGTCGTTGACGCGTATCTCGAGCGCGCCGACATCCTGCACTGGTGGAGCCCCGGCGCAGGCCTCTTCCTGACCACATCCGAACAGGTCTCGGCAAGGTGCGAGGTCCGCCCCTCGGAGCTGCCCGACTACGACGAGCACATCTACACGTACACGACTCCCGCCGGCGAACTGACCGAAACCCACTACATCAGCCGCGAGGGCAAGCCCGGATACTGTAAGAAGCCCGCGATCCAGACCGAAGACGACGCTGAGAAGCTCCTCTCGATCCCCTACGTCCCCTGTCGGCCCGACTGCGCAAGCTTCTTCGAGCAGGACCGCGCCCTCGGCGACCGTGGCCTGCCCATCGTCAGCCTCCCGGCGGACCCGATGTACTTTCTCAACAACCTCACCGGGTCCGAGGTCTTCGCGATCTGGTCCATCGAGAAGCGCGGCCTCATCGACGACCTCATCCGCGAGTTCACCCGGCGCGTGAGCGACTGGACCGAGTGGGTGATCTCCCAGGGCGTCGGGCCGCTCTTCGGCTACGTCGGCCCGGAGCTTTGCATCCCGCCATTGCAGTCCCCGCGCGATTTCGAGCAGTGGGTGGTCGGCCCCGACGGGCAAGTCAACCGGATGATCCACGATGCCGGGGGGATTGCGCTCGTGCACTGCCACGGCAAGGTCGGCGCGGTGCTGGAGGGGTTCGTGCGGATGGGGGTGGATGCGCTTCACCCCATCGAGCCGCCACCAATGGGGGATGTGACGATGGCCGAGGCGAAGGCGCGCGTCGGCGATGACCTGTGCATCGTCGGCAACATCCAACACCACGACCTGTGCACCATGCCCGAGGACCTGATGCGCAGGATGGTCGCCGAGACGGTGGAGGTCGGCAAACAGGGCGGCGGCTTCATCCTCTGCCCCACAGCGACGCTGTTCGGATGGCCGTACGCGACCGACCGCGAGCGCGACAACTGGCTGGCGCTTCTCGACGTGGGGCTGAAGACAGGGGCCTACTGAGACGCGCCGGTGGCCCCGTCAATCCTGTCGCGCGGGAACCGATCGGGCAGTGGCCCCGGCAATCCTGCCGCACAGGAACCGATTGGGCGGTGGCCCCGGCAATCCTGCCGGGGAACGCCGTTGCCGCCGCCTACCCCTTCCCCGGCGGCGGGCTTTGCTTGCCGCTGATATGCAGGATGCGAATACGCAGCACCGTCGTGCCCGGCATTTTCGCCGGCACGACCAGACGCGCCTTGAGGCCCTCCGGCTCCGGCTCGAACTGATCGACCATCAGCGCCAACGCCGCAAGCTTCTCCTCCGGGCCCTCGACCCACTCGACGACGCCCTCGAACATCACCGACCGATACGCGTGCGAACACTCCCCCGCGATATACCCACGATCCTCGACGACCTGCCCCCACACGCGCGGGTTGGCGCGCAGGAAGTCCAGCTTGCGGCCCTCATTTGCGCAATGCACATAGAAGCACATAGCCGCCTCATCGAACCCATAGTTGAGGCTGACGAGATAGGGCTCATTGTCCTTGCATAGGGCGATGGTGAGGAAGTTTTGCCCGCGAATAACGGCAAGCTGGTCCGCCCGCAAGGGCATGTTCTTCTCCATCCGGCGGGGATGGTAGCGAGAGTCGGGCATGGAGCACTCCTTTGCGACAGGCTTCTCACTGCTCGGCGAGGCGGTTGAGTTCGGTGACGAGGAGGTCCACCGACGTCGAGGGGTTCTCGGGGCGGCCGTCATTCACATCCTCGTGGTGTTCCCTCAGCCGAGCCGCGTTCCCGATGGCTGCGGGCTGCTTGTCGCGAAGGGTGTCATACACGTCTGTGCTCTTGGTATAGCTCGGCACGTAACCCTTCAGTTCGGAGACGGCTGCATCGCGCTCCGTGTGCGCCGTCGAGTAACGATAGTGGAGCAACAACCACAGCTCGAAGCAGGGGTTGGAGTACGCCACGCGAATGCCGCAGTCGTCAGCTCGGTTCAACGCCTCGTGGATCTTCAGGTGCTCGTCGCGGTCGAAGACACACCACACCGCGTCGTAAGGGTACTTCTCGCGCTGAGCCTGCTTCTTGCGCCGAGCCGCGTAGTCGACGACGCTGCGCGGATGCGTGCCGCACTCCTCGCCGCATATCTCGACCTCAGCAGCACTCAGTTGCCGGTCCTTGCAGAGCGCACGAAAGTACAGGGGTTCTGTCTTGGCCCCCTCGCAGACGATCAACACTCTCGCACGCGGCCTGAGGGACGGCTCGCGTCGACGAAAGTCCCGAGTCTGGTGCTGCCCTCGGCGGTCACTCTTCCTGGCCAAAGCCGAACTCCCCTATGAACGGTATCGCGCCGAAACGCCCAGTCAGGTACCCATTCTGCAGATTCTGATCGCTACGAACCTTGAAATCCCACAGTGAATAAAGCTGCGTCGCCCCGTGCCTATCCTTCTCCGTGAACCACACCTGATCGCGCCGAAGCAGCTTCGAGTCCAGTAACCCGCAATCGTGGGTCGTGAAGACGAGCTGTGGATTGGATTGCGCGCTGTGAACCATCTTCACCAGAAGGCGCGTTAGCAAGGGGTGCAGCTTGGAGTCAAGCTCGTCAACTAACAGGACGGTGCCCAAATGGACCACGTGCAGCCAAGGTCCGGCGAGGGCGAAGAGACGCACGGTCCCTGCGGATTCCTCCTCATCAAGTTGGAAAGCCACCCTCTCCCCGTCTGATCGCGTGTGTACAGCCCTCACAACTGAGGCCATCACCTTGTCGGGCTCGGCCGCGGGGACGCTGGCCAGCAGCGCGTTCCGGGTACTCTCCGTCATGCTCGCAAACGGTTGCGTCTGGACAAGCGGCACCTGTTCGACAGAAAAGTCGTCAATACCGAGGTCCGCTGCTCTCGCTAGGTCGGTGACTGCAGCGGCAAGGGTGGCGTCCGACAGCATGACGCTTGAGTACCGTATCTCTGACTCGGCCTCAGGCCGATCAGAGATGGTCCTAAGCCTCTTGGCAAACCAGTCGAAGGCCGTCCGGACAGCAGCGCTGTTGAACTGCACGGCTACCGAGAGGAATAGGGCGTTGGGGCGAGTGAGGTCGACGAGCCTCTTCAACTCGCCATTCCAATGAACACCGCGGCGCACCGCTCCACTATCGTCCCGTGTGAAAACCCGACCCGGCTTGCCGCTCCCTCGCGCCAAAGTGAGCCACTCCTCGTGCACCCTTTCGTGGTCGGCGATGAAGCCGTAGACGTACCGATCTTCATCGACCATGAAGACCACTTCGAACTCGCTCGGCTGGTCGACGGTCTCACGGGCGAGCTTGAAAGGCACCACAGGAATCGGATCACCCCGCTGGCCGCCGGCCGATTCCAACACGAACTTGCGCATGAACTTGAGTGCCTTGACCACGTTCGACTTGCCTGAGGCGTTCGCACCGTACAAAGCTGCGCTCTTCAGTAGCGACAAGCCCCCGCCCTCCTCCACCAGGAACGTGTTCCCCTCCAGCGTCTTGTCGCGCGACGCCACCATGCTGAGCGTCTGGCGCTCCTTGAACGACAGGTAGTTGGCAACGCTGAATTGGACTAGCATGGTGCGATTCCTTCTCGCCCCCACGGGTGTTCAATATGGATGTTCTATCCGATATTATGCCATTCTATGCGGAAAACCTGCATGAATACAAGTTATATCGGTTGAAACGCCGTTAAGTGGAGTGCGGTTCCCTGCCCGCGCGTCTGTGCCTACATCCGTCCCGAATACCGCGACGGACCTCCGTGTATTGCTCCTGGGCAAGCGTGGGTGAGGCGGGCGGGGTAGATGGATGGCGTGGAAACAGCCTGCCTTCCGGGGCGGAAGGCAGGCTATTGTGGTTCCGGCGGTGGGGTATATTCCCTACGACACCGGCACGGCCTCGGCCTCCGGCTTCACCGCCACTGCTCCCGGTCCGTGCGGGCGGTTCCGCAGCTCCTTGAGCGCGGGCCAGGGGAGCAGCACGTCCTCCGGGATCGGGTCGATATACCTGCGCCTGAAGTCGGAGTCCTGCATCCGGCAGTGCATGCAGCGATCCCTGTACGCGGGGTGGACCTGCATCCGCTCCCAGGCATCCGCGATGGGTTCGTCGCGCACATTACCGAAGGTCAGGGGCGTGAAGTCGCAAGGGTCCACGTCGCCGTAGGCGGTCATGTAGAACTGCGCGTGGCCGGCGAAGCAGCCCGACCCCTCAGGGCCGTTGATGAGGGCCTGCGTGATGACGTGGGGATACCCCTCGAGTTGGTTGTAGTGCCGGTCCAGTTCGATCAGCCGGCGCTTGTCGTCCTCGGACAGAAGCTGCTTCTCCTGCAGGGGCAGCAGCTTGCCGGTGGGGATGATGTCGAAGACCGTGATCTCGTGCACACCGACCCCGCGGGCGACCTCGATCATCTGCTCGACGCGCCCCATCTGCAGGTCCTCGGGGCTGCAGTAGGTCGATATTCCCGCAAGTATCCCCGCGGCGACCACGCGCTTGAGGCCCCCAACCGTCTTCTCGAAGCCGCCGGGGATCCGCCGCAGGCCGTCGTGCGCTTCGGGGCGCGGGTCGTCCAGCGAGACCATCACCGAGTAGATGCCCGCCTCTTTCAGCCGCGCCACGTTCTCGTCGGTGAGGAGCAGGCCGTTGGTGAAAATCGAGACATGCGAGCGAGTGCGGTCGACGGAGGCGATCAGGTCGAAGATGTCCTTGCGCAGGAGCGGCTCGCCGCCGGTGAGCACGATGTTCGTCACACCCAGGTCTTGTGCCTGGCGAATGGCATCGAGCCACTCCGCGGTCGAAAGCTCCTCGCGAAGAGGCGTCTTGTAGCGTGCCGCGCTGCAATGGTAGCAGTTGAGCTGGCACTTGCCTGTCACCTGCAGGGTGCATGTCGTGGGCTTAATGGGATAGCGGCCGTGGACGACGAGCCGAGCCAACGCATTGGCGAACCGGCGCGAAGGCACGGGGGGCTGATAGAGGTTATAGACAAGGCCGCCGTCCATTACCGCGCACGGTCGCCCCTGCTTGGCGAGCTGAGATTCCAGGTAGCTCACCCGCTTGCGCACCATCGGGGCCATGATGCCGACGGGAGTAATATGGACCGTCCTGCGGTCCTCGTCAACATCGAACTCCAGTGTGAGCAGCTTCACCGTCCGCGAGGACTTGAGCTTCGCCAAGACGCCCGCCGCCTGCGCGATCACGGGATGCCTTGCCCGAAGGTCCAAGCCTTGCTCCACCAGCGCTCCGCCGCCGGCAGGCGATCGGCTGTCTCCACCGCGGGCGTTGACGCTCAGCAAATCATAGGCGTATCGTGGCATGGGCCGTGTATCCTCCCGATGTGTCGCGGCCACCTTTCCAACACGCGCGAACCCCTCGGCAGCGCGATCATTGCTGTTTGCAGCATATTACATAATTGAAGTTATTTCAACACAAATGTTGTTTGCTATACTCGATGCCCCAAATTCTCGTCGAGTGATTCCAATCATAGGCAGCGACGGGCAGGTCCAGAGCCCCGTCCGGCGAAAGGGCGGTTCCGGCCACCGTTGTCCAGCCGCCGCAGGCATCTACCCGCCAACAGCGCCGGAGGGATACCGAATGCGCTGCTGGTAGAATGCAGGGCTGTTCCGTCGCATAGGGGGAAACGGTACAGATCAGAATACGAGGAGACGTCAACATGCTTCCGCGAGAACGCGTCATGAAGGCCATTGCCCACGAGGAACCCGATCTCATCCCGTGGGGCGAGCATTCGATCGACTACAACATTTACGAGATGGTGCTGGGGCGAGAGACGTGGGTGCAGGCGAAGATCAAGGAGACCCGCGGCCTTTGGGATGGGCGGCGCGACGAGATCGTCCAGTCCTACAGACGCGACATCATCGACCTGGCCGATGCGCTTGGCTTCGACATCATCACCGTTGGCCTAAACCCCAGCGTTCACGGCAGGCCGACGCCGCTGGAGCAGGTGGACGAGGAAACCTACCGTGACACGGCGGGGAACCTCTTCCGCGTGTCCGCGGCGACTCATCAGTTGATGCCATATAAGATCGTAACTCCGCCCGCGCAGCCGCCTAGCATCGAGTCCCTGCAAGAGCAGATCGACCGGCTTGACGCCGAGGGCCTGCAGAAGCCCGATGACTCGTGCTGGGAGGTCATGCGCCACGTCGTGAAGGAGCGCGGGGGCACGCACTGGATCAACTCGTGCGTCGGAGGGATGGGGTTCCCGTCCTTCGGCTCGACCGACGAGGAGCAGTACCTGAACATGGCGCTGTACCCCGAGCTCCTGCCCAAACTTGCGGAGTTGAACGCGAAGTACTGCATGGCGACATTGCCTTGGTATGCCACGGAAGGCGTTGACTCGCTGATGCCGGCCGCGGACCTGGGGACCTCGACGGCACTGTTCGGCAACCCGAGGATTCTGGCCGACAACGTCGCGCAGTGGTGGAAGGCTTACATCGACCGGGTGCACGAGTTGGGGATGAAGGTGCTGAAGCATTGCTGCGGGTGCATCTGGGAGGCCCTGCCGCTGATGTGCGACGCGGGCTTCGACGGGTATGAGGGCATCCAGGCCAGCGGCTCGATGGACATGAAGCGCCTCAAGGAGCAGTATGGGGACCGGCTGACCCTGTGGGGCGGCATCTGGCATGAGCATCTGCTCATGGGGACGCCGGAGGACATCGAAGCGGACGCGAAGTACGCCATCCGCTGGGGTGCGCCCGGTGGCGGGTTCATCTACGGCTCGAGCCATTCGCTGGCCGTCAACTGCAAGCCGGAGAACCTGGAGAAGATGAAGGAGTGCCGGGAGAAGTACGGGGTGTACCCGATCAATGTGCCGGAGTGAAACTTCTGCGCCCAGGCACAGTCAAATACCTATCTGCGCGGGGGCACAGAACTCTTGCATTATTTTCAAATAAGTAGATAATGTGAGTAATACGTGGATAGGTGGCGATCATGGCTTCGCGAATAGTCGTACACACAGACGATCCGTGCCAATCACCGATGGCAGCGCACCTCACACCCGGCCAGGCACTGGAGATGCTGAACCATCTCGCGGAAGTCGACACCGGCGCTTTGGACGAGGGTTACGTCGCCGTGAACTGGCGTCTGTCGATGCCGTGGGCCGATGAAGCGGCGGGGCTGCGCTCGACCTGCCAGTAGTCCGCCGCCAAGAATGAATGACCGCGACAGTCCTACCGCAGACCGACGGGCGGCAGTTCTGTCGCGGTCATCTGTTTGCGCTCCGCCCCGGTCAAGTGAGGGCCCTCCGGTCCCCCCCGATCCCATAGACGCTAAGTTAGGCAGCGCGGGCCGTGTGGAGAGGCCGGATACCCCTGCCTCGAAAACCCGCGGGGCGGACGGCAACCTCACCCCCTCGGCCGCCCACGGCGGCCACGTCCTCTCCGCAAGCGGAGAGGGGAGAACCGCGCAGTTCCCTGCTGCGTGGGAATCGCCGTTTGCCTCTCCCCTCCCGGCACGGGAGGGGTGCCCCGCGAAGCGGGGCGGGGTAGGGCCGTTCCGGCGGCCGAACAACACCCCACCTCTACCTCTACGCGGACGGCTGGGGCCGGATACAGTTGGCGGCTTGCAGCCGCCCAGACCGCCTAACGGCTGGCGGTCTCGTAGGTCCGGCCCCTCCTTGGACGGCTCTGGCGCTAACTTAGCGCCTACCCCCCGATCCCCAGCGCCTTGCAGTGGAAGGCGATGGCCTCCTGAACGTGCACGTCCCAGTAGCCCCAGTCGTGCGAGCCGGGGAACTCCTCATACTCGTGCGCGATCCCAAGCTTGTCCAGGTGTGCGTGGAAGTCGCGGTTGTGCTCGATCAGAAAGTCCTCGGTGCCGCAGTCGAAGCGGATCGCGGGGGCGATGCTCCTGTCGAGGTTCTCGGCGAGCAGGAACGGGTCGTCCCCCGCCGGGATCGGGAACTCGCCCAGCCGCGCGCGGGCGTAGGCCCCGCTGTGGCCGACGACGCTGCAGAACACGTCCGGGTGCTTCAGGGCGATCTTCATCGAGCCGAAGCCGCCCATCGACAGCCCGCCGATGGCGCGACCGGTGCGGTCGGCGACGGTCGGGAACATCCCGTCCACGAAGGGGACGAGGTCGGCGACCAGAGCCTTCTCGTAGGCCGGCCCGCCCTCGATGTCCGAATACCAGCAGCGGTCGCCGTCGGGGAGGATGACGATCATCGGCAGCGCGCGAACATAGCGCTCGATGCTCGTCCACCGCAGCCAGGCGGTGTAGTCATCCGACAGGCCGTGGAGCAGGTAGTAGGTTGGGAAGGGGCCAGGGCTGTCCTGGTGATCGGGGTACAGCGCGTAGAAGGCCTGCTCCTTCTGGAGCGCCTTATTGAAGTAGTTCACATGAACGATTGCCATGACGGTGCCTCCGTGACAGCGATGCGTTGCGGACGCCGTGACTATATCACACGCGCGCGGCAGACACAAAGGCGACGGCGAAAGACGCTGGAAATGTGGGAACCAGGGAGCGCCTCAGGCGTCCATACGCAGTGAGGCGTGATAACCAGCGAGGACCGAAGGGAGGTGACGGGGGGCCTGCGAGGAGCGGCCCGAACTCAGTCGCTTTGGAGCGCCGATGCCGCAAAGCACCGGGGGCGCAGGACGCGTCCCAGAAGGCGTATGTGTGCATTGACAACCTCAAGGGAAGGGGAGAAGTCCGATGACACGACGCGGGGTTCTTGACATCGCGACACACCTGAGGGCGGCGGCTTTCCTGGCCGTCATCGCCATTGTCGTGCCTTCATTCGCAGACGTGCTGCAGTACGGTGGCGGCCAGCCCGTCGGCAAGAGAAGCTTCGGCGGCGGTGGCCACCTGGTCTATTTCGACGCAGGCAAGGACGGTCGGTGGCTGAATCGGCTGGAAATGTACGGCTCGCGGTACGGCATGGAGACGCCACCGGATGAGGACTTCCAGGTCTACATCGTGGACGCTCAGAAGGACATCGTGCGCCAGGTGTCCTTGCCCTATGGGCTGTGGAACCGGGGGCAGGACTACTGGCGCGACCTGCCGATCCCGCCGATCCAGGTGCCGCGGCAGTTCGGGATCGGCTTGACCTTCAATGCAACTCAGAGCAAGGGGGTGTACGTCGGCACCACGCAGCCCGATCCGCCCGGCCACTCCTTCTCCTGGACGCCCGGATCGCCCGGACAGCCGATGAACGATCTGGAATGGCTCGTGCGGGCCACCGTCGATGACGAGCCGAAGGGCGACCCCAAAGCGCGGGACCTCGTGCTGACCAAGAAGGGCGAAGCTTTCTTCGACACGTTCGTCATGGCCCTCGGAGACCCCCTGATCGTCAAACTCGCCGCCGGGGGAATGGTGCCCGGAGCCAACATTCTGAGCCTGCGCCTCGGCGCGATCACCGCGCCCACCGAGGCCCCTGCGACGATCGTCCTGGCCAACGGGATGAAGCTCCCGTGCGTGATCCTGTCCGTAGATAAAGGGAACGTGAAGGTGAGGGATGCCGCCGGCAATGAGCGGCAGTTCGCACTGGCAGACCTGACGCGGATCGACTTTCATTAGGCAGCCGGCACGCCGGGGGGCCGGGACGGCCCTACCCCAGTGGCCGCGACAATCCTGTTGCGGATCGCCGTGTCGCCGTTCGCCC
>CAYWBK010000049.1:0-21175 GCA_964455745.1 uncultured Armatimonadia bacterium | reverse complement strand
GCGCGAGATCGAGGCGGGCAGCGTCAATAACAGCCCGACGTAGCGCGTCGGGAGGGGAACGGCCTCCTATCCCCCCTGCCCTCCAAACGGCCGTCCCCCGCCCGTGCCGGGAGGGGGACGGCTAACGGCCTCCTATCCCCCCTGCCCCCCTTCCCTCGTAGGGAAGGGGGGAACGGCTAACGGCCCTACCCCGCCCGCTGCGCGGGCACCCCTCCCGTACCGGGAGGGGAGAGGCAAACGGCGATTTTCGACGCAGCAAGGCCCATGAGGCCACCGGAAACATTGGCGGCCTCTTTGGCGTTATTGCTCTTGACATTGAGATTGCGTCTCAGTATCATAATGGAACATCAGGGGGCCGGACCTACGCTTCACCCATGAGAGCTATCCCACCCGAAATTCGATCTCGTCTCGCAAAGTCCGATCTGCGGTTGACGCCCCAGCGCGCTGTCGTCATCGCCGAGATTCTCTCGGAGGAGGGCCATTTCAGCGCCGACGATCTCGCAGCCAGGCTGCACACGGCTGTCGAGCCCGTCTCCCGCGCGACGGTCTACCGCATCCTGCCCGAGCTCGCTCGTCTCGGGCTTATCCGTCAGGTCATCTACGCCGAAGGCCATACCCACTACGAAGCTGTTGCGGAAGACACCCACCACGAGCATCTGATTTGCGACCGCTGCGGCGAGGTCATCGAGTTCTGCGCCCCCGAGATCGAGGCGGCCTTGCAGCGTGTTTGCGCCGAGCACGGTTTCGCCGAGACGCACCACAAAGTGGAAATCACGGGCTTATGCGCCCGATGTACGAGCAGGTGCGATGAGTAGCCGCCCCCAGAATGAGCCGACCGAACAGGGCGAAAGCCCCGATGTGCTTCTGATAGGCAATCCCAATGTCGGCAAGAGCGTGATCTTCGGCCTCCTGACCGGCACCTACGTGGTAGTCTCCAATTACCCCGGCACGACGGTCGAGATCTCGACCGGCCGGCTGCGCGGCCTCGGGCCGGCGCGCCGAGTCGTCGATACACCGGGCGTCAACGACCTGGAGCCTATGTCGATGGATGAGGCCGTCACTCGCGACTACCTCGTCCGCCCCGGCGATAAGGTCGTCGTGCAGGTGATCGACGCTACTCATCTCACCCGCGGCCTGAAGATCACCTCGCAACTCGCGGACTTCGGCGTCCCCCTCGTCGTCTGCCTCAACATGGTGGACGAAGCGCGGCGCGCGGGCATTGAGATCGACACGCGCGCCCTTGCGGAGCGCCTTGGGGTCGAGGTCGTGCCCACCGTCGCCATCGAGAGGCGCGGCATCAGCCAGCTCTTCCAGGCGATCCACCGGGCACGACCGGCGAAGCCGCTGTTGGAGCTTCGCAGGGGCCTCGAGACGGCTGCCTCCGACATCGCCGGCCTTCTCCCCGCTAACGCATCCGCCCGGCGATGGCAGGCGATCTCGCTGCTGACTGCGGAGAAGGAGGCGCGCGAGGCGGCGCTGGCCGCGCTACCCGCCGAGATCGCGGGGAGAGTCGCCGCCCGCGTCATGCGGGCGCACGACGAATTCCAGGGGGCCGTCGGCTATGCGGTCGCTCGCAGCCGCTGGGGACAGGTCGAAGCCCTCGCCGCGAAGGTTACGACCCACCGCGCGATCTCGCCGACCCGCCTGCGGGAGTGCGTCAGTGCGGCGTGCATGCACCCGGCTTGGGGCACGCTCATTGTGCTGGGCGTTTTATATGTGATGTACCTGCTCGTCGGGCGTCTGGGGGCGGGAACGTGCGTGAACTTCCTGGAGAACTCGGTGTTCGGCAGCCCCGAACGGGTGCTGTACGCCGTTACCGGTTCCGACATGCGAGATAGCTTCGAGATCGGCTCCGGCGTCGCGGCGATTGTCACCGACCAGGGAGTCACTATCCGCCCGGAGGCGCGGGCCGGATCACAGGGCGCGCAGGTCCTGGCGACGTGGCACTCGATGGGCCGCGTACCCCTGTTCAGCGATGCCCATGAGTACCGGATCCAGATCAGAGGGCGAGTCAAGCCCGCCGGGGCGCTGGCGCAACCGCCCGAATTGCGCGTGACACAGGACGGAGCCTCGCAGGCCGCAGACACCGGGCAGCCGCCTCCGCCGGCGGACGAGGGCAGCGTCTCGCCAGCCGGCGAGTTCCATGCTGAGGGCTTCCTGCAGCCGAGCGCGGATCACTCCTCCTGCACGGCGGCGGTCATGCCTTCGTCCGCAAATAGACCCTACTCGCTGACCATCACCTCTCTCACCGTGACCCGACAGGCTTGCGGCATCATCAACCCCTTTGCCTATTACTGGCTCATGCGCCTTCTACCCTGGCCCCTGATCCAGGATATGCTCGTGGGCGAATACGGTCTCATCACGATGGGGCTGACTTACGCGGTGGCCATCGTGCTCCCCATCGTCGGCTTCTTCTTCCTGTTTTTCGGCGTGCTGGAGGACTCCGGCTACCTGCCTCGGCTCACCGTGATGGCGAACCGCACCTTCCGGCTGATGGGCCTCAATGGCAAGGCCGTCCTTCCGATGGTGCTCGGCCTTGGGTGCGGCACGATGGCCACCCTGACTGCGCGCATCATGGACAGCCGCAAGTCGCAGCTCATCGTCATCATCCTGCTGGCTCTCGGCGTGCCATGCTCCGCTCAACTAGGGGTCGTGCTGGGGATGCTGGGCAATATCGGCGGCTGGGCGGTCATCGCGGTCTTCGCAATCGTCGGGCTGCAGATGCTCGTCGTCGGGACACTGGCGAACCGCGTGCTGCCCGGCGGGCGCGACGACTTCATCATCGAGATTCCACTGGTTCGCCTGCCGCAGTTGTCAAACGTGGCGGTCAAGACCGTTCAGCGCGTGGAGTGGTTCCTGCGCGAGGCGGTGCCCTACTTCCTATTAGGCACCTTCATCCTGTTTGCGCTCAGTCGCCTCGGGGCGCTGGTGTGGATCGAGGACGTCGCCAAGCCGGTCGTCAGCGGGCTTCTGGGCCTGCCGCCGGAGGCCGCGAGGGCCTTTCTCATCGGCTTCCTGCGGCGCGACTACGGCGCGGCGGGGCTGTTCGACATGCGCTTGCGGGGCAAGCTCGACGGTCTGCAGACGGTGGTGGCGATGGTCACGATCACGCTTTTCGTGCCCTGCATTGCCAGTTTCTTCATCATGGTGAAAGAACGCGGCCTCAAGACCGCCGCGGCCATCGTCGCCTTCATCTTTCCCGTAGCCGTCCTCACGGGGGCTGTAGTGAACATCGTGTTTCGCGCGCTGGGGTTGTCCCAAGTGTTCGGGCCGTAGTTGATGCGGCGGACCCTCGCGCCTTTGGAGATGACAAGCTGATGCCGACAACAGGTTCACCCGTGGAGGAAGCCCTCCAAGCGCTGTACGTTCTGACGATAGAGGAGGGGAGGCGAGACCTCGCCCTGGACGACCCGGTCTGGGAGGCGCTGGAGCCTGGGGTGGCCCGGACACTCGCCGAGCGGGAACTGGCGGTGATCGAGGGCAACACCGTGCGTCTCACGCCCGCCGGTGAGGAGCAGGCGCTCCTGGTCGTGCGGCGACATCGCCTGGCCGAGCGCCTCTTGACGGACGTTCTCGACTTTCAGCTAGGCGAGGACGACGACATCGCGTGCGAGTTGGAACACATCGTCAGCCCGGAGCTGACGCGCAGCATCTGCACGCTGCTCGGCCACCCGACTGAGTGTCCGCGTGGACGGCCGATCCCGCCGGGGGCCTGTTGCGAGGCGCACGCGCGCGAGGTCGAGGCCGCGATCATGCCGTTGACCGACCTGAAGGCCGGTGAGCGCGGCATAATCGCCTTCATGGGAGGCGGGCATCTTCCGCACCACGGCAGGCATGTAGCGGGTGGGCACAGGCACCACGGCCACGGGGGGCATGGCGCCCCTCACGCCGAGGGCCATCTGCAGCATCGCCTCGGCAGGCTTACATCGCTGGGCATTTTCCCCGGCGAAAAGGTGAGGGTCCGACAGACGAAGCCCGCTCTCATCATCGAAAGCGACAGGACCGTGATCGCGCTCGATGCCGAGGTGGCCGCCGGGATCCGCGTCCGCAAGGTCCAGCCGGACTGACGGCGAGACGCAGTACCGCGGGAAGGAAGCTCCGGCCGCCTCGAACCGGGGCGCGTGGACGGGCGTTGCGCCGACCGTTTGCCGCGCCCGCACGGCTGGGGCCGAATACTTGTGCCGCTGGCAGAGCCAGCGATCCCGTAGTGAAACCGCCAGTCGTATCGGCGGTCTGGGCGGCCGCAGGCCGCCAACTGTATCCGGCCCCAGCCGTCCGCGCGAGGTGAACGGCTGGGGCCGGATACTTCGCTGCGCTCGTAGTCCGGCCCCTCCACACGGCCTGCGCCTCGACCCTTTGAAGGCGCTGACTAAAAGCGATGTTCCTGGGGACCGGAGCGAGGTTCTTGACCCAACTCTCCGCGTATGGTACTGTTTTGTGGCGACGAGGCAGCAAATACCTCCTGACCGCCCGGGTGCAACCATGAGTGGCCCCACCCGCCGAATGGCCGTTCTCGCGTCTGTATGCCTGCTGGCGTTGCTCCCCGTCAGGCTTTACGCCGATTTCGTGATTGAGTGGGATTCCGCAGCGGGGAACGGCTTCAACAACTCCCCCACCGGCCTTCAGCGCGAAGCTGCGTTCGAGTACGCCGTGAGCGAGTGGGACACGTATCTGCCGGCCAGTTTCACCGGAACGATCACGATCGACGCCATGTGGGCCAGCACTGGGAGCCCGGCCAGCAACGTGCTGGCCGCCGCTGCGCCATACGAGTACTTCCGCCCCTCATCCCCGTCGATCTGGTACCCCAGCGCTCTGGCCGACCATCTGGCGGGCTACAATCTTGACCCAAGCAACCCCGACATCTCGATCACTTTCTACAACCAGTGGATGTCGACCGGGCAGAGCTGGGACCTGAACCCGTATGTTGCCCCGACATCGAGCCAGATTGACTTCGTGTCAGTCGCCATGCACGAGATCACGCACGGCTTGGGATTCGCGAGCAACTTCGCCAGCAACGGCAGCTTCGCGTTCGAGGGATCGCCCGTGATCTACGATGAGTTCCTGGCCAATTCCAGCGGGCAGCAGTTGATCTCCCTGCCCGTTTCCTCATCCAACGTCACGAACGCGGTCTACTGGGATGGGCCAGACGCCGAAGCCGCCAACGGCGGCAAGCCCGTGAAACTGTATGCCCCCAGCACCTTCGCCGCGGGGTCCAGCCTCAGTCATCTTGACCCCACAGCTTTCCCCGACTACCTCATGGACCCGTCAACCAACTTCGGCGCGTCCATACACAAGGTCGATCCCGTCACCATCGGCATGCTCGACGACATGGGCTGGGACTTCACGACTCCGACGACGCCTGAACTACCCATCGCACTTCTTATCCTGGCCCCGGGGCCTGTCGGCCTGTTGCTGCGGCGACGCAAGCGATAGCCGACGCCGTCCCGTTCATCCCTCCGCTGCCAGCCACAATCGCGCGAGCCTCACCGCACCGGCCTTGTCGAGCGGGACATTGCCGTCTCCGCACTGTGGCGACTGTACGCAAGACGGGCATCCGCTCTCGCAGGGGCATTCCGCAACAGCCCTGGATGTGGCTGAGATGAGTTCCTCGAGGCGCTCAAACACCGCCTCACAGATTCCCACCCCTCCCGGATAGCCGTCCCACACAAAGATCGCCTGCCCCCTCATGTCGGGGTGAGCCAGGTGCGACAGCCCCGCGACATCGTGCGGATCGCACAGGGCGAAGAGCGGCAGCAGGGCGATCATCGCGTGCTCCAGCGCGTGAATGCTGCCCATCAGGTCGTGCCCGTGAGCCTGCAGATCGGCCGCCTGCTCAGCCGTCACCGGCAATGCCACGCCTATGGTGTCGAAGCTGCGCGCCGGCAGGCTAAGGTCCTCCGTGCCGAGGTCCTGGTCCGTGACTTGCCGCAGCCTCCGGTACGCGCCCACCCGCGAGGTCGTTTCCAGCTCGACCAAAGCCGCCTGCGTCCCGCCCGCCAGACCGCGCTGCTCTCGCGTGTGCGTCACCTTCACATCCGAGTATGTCAGGGCCACCGTATAGTAGCCGGCGTCGGACGGCTCGACGTATGCGACCCGCTGCTCCAAGTCGAGGCGCTTGACGAGGTAGCTCTCGCCCCCGTGCAGGTACATCGCGCCCTCGTGGATCATGCGGAACGCAGACGCATCGTCCATCGTGCCGAGGAGCTTGCGCTTCTCGCCCTCCCCGGTCACGATCGTGTAGGCCTCGCCCGAACTGCTGCGGATGCTGATCTGCCCTGCGGGGTAGCTGACGGGGTCGATCCAGTACCACTGCCGGCGCTTCGTCAAATAGCCCGCGTCGCCGAGAATCTGCAGGATGTCGCCCATCTGCGGCCCGAAGAGCGCCGTCTCCTCATCATCCACCGCCAGCTCGTACGCGGCGCACAGCAGGTGTGAAGCCAGCACATAGCGATTCTGCGGGTCGATGATGACCTTCTCCGACGCGGAGTCGAGAAGGTAGTCGGGGTTCCTGATGAGGTATTGGTGTATTCCGCCGCTCAGCCCGATCATCACGGCAATTGCATCCTGCTTCCCCCGCCCTGCCCGGCCTGTCTGCTGCCAGGTCGAGGCGATGCTGCCGGGGTATCCGGCCATGATGACCGCATCAAGCCCGCCGATGTCCACCCCTAATTCGAGCGCGGTCGTCGAGACCACACCGAGCAGCTCACCATCGAAAAGCCGCCGCTCGATCTCCCGGCGCTCCGCCGGCAAGTACCCGCCCCGGTAGGCCATCACCTTGTCGGCCAGGCCCGTATCGGCCAGGACCTCGCGCACGTACCGCAGGATCAGTTCGGCCTGCGAGCGGGCGAGGGTGAAGACGATGGTGCGGATGTCGCGGCGCACGAGATCGGCCAGCAGGTCGGCGGCCTCGAGGTTCGCGCTACGGCGCGTGCCTTGCGTCTTGTGCACGACGGGCGGGTTCCACATGACCAAGGCCCGACGGCCGGTCGGGGCCCCGTCATCGTCGATCAGCGTGCTTTCCAGACCGGTCAGGTCTCGCACCAGGTCTGCGGGGTTGGCGATCGTGGCCGAGCAGCAGATGAACTGCGGGTCGGCCCCGTAATGGTGGGCGATCCGGCGCAATCGCCGGATCACGTTCGCAGTGTGCGAGCCGAACACGCCCCGATAGACGTGCACCTCGTCCAGCACCACGAACTTCAGGTTGCGGAAGAACTCGGCCCAGGTGTAGTGATAGGGGAGTATTCCGACGTGCAGCATGTCCGGGTTGGTGAGCACGACCTGCGCTTCACGCTTGATGCGACGGCGATTCTGTGGGGGGGTGTCTCCGTCGTAGGTCTCGGCGCGAAAGACCTCGCCTGCGCCAAAATCCGCCAGCTTGCGAAGCTGATCTTGCGCGAGCGCCTTGGTCGGGTAGACCATCAGCGCGCGGCTGGTGCCGCGATTGTAGATGCTCTCGGCGACGGGGACGAGGTAGCAGAGGGTCTTGCCGGACGCCGTGCCGGAAACGACGGTGACATTCTCGCCCGCCAGCGCGGCATTAATGGCCTGCACCTGGTGGGTGTATAGCCGGGCCACGCCCTGTTGGGCGATGATCTCCGCCAGTCGCGAGTGCAACTCGACATCGAGGGCGGCATAGCGGGCAGGGCGCGAGGGAAGGCGCCGGATGTGCTCGATCTGGCCGCGATAGCCGGGGGCCTCGCTCAACTCCCGCAGCAGATCGGTGAAGTCCATGAGTTTCTCCGGGCAAAGGTCCCGTCCCCTTACGCCTCCGGCGGGTCGGACGGCGGTCCGTTCAGGCCGTCCTGTCGGTCCGCCCTGTCATCGTACAGGTGGTAAGGGTCGTCATCGGCTGGCTCCGTCGTCTCTGCCCTCTCCCCCTCCTTCTTCATGACTCGCTCGACGAGCTTCACCAGGGAGATGCTCAGCAGGTACAAGCCGGCCATGGGGATGCCGACGATCGTGCAGGTGACGGGGTCGGTCGTGGGCGTGATGATCGCGGCGACGACGAAGACGATCACCGTTCCCTGCCGCCAGTAACGGGTCATCAGCGCGCTGTCGATGACCCCGGCCACGGCGGCGATCATCAAAACCAGCGGGAGCTCGAATCCGATCCCCAGCACCAGCATGAAGCGCATCAGGAAGTACAAGTATGGCGCGAGGGTGAGTTCGGGCTGGACGCCGAGGCCCTTGTTGAAGTTGAAGAAGTAGGCGAAGCACGCCGGCGCGATGACGTAACAGAACGCAACGCCGGCGAGGAAAAGAAATGTCGCAAGAAGGAGGAAGGGGACGGCCCACCTGCGCTCGCGTTCCTCAAGAGCCGGCTCGAAAAAGCCCCACATCTCCCAGAGGAGCAGCGGCGAAGCGAGGATGATGCCCGCCACCAGGGACGCCTGCAGCATGAGGACGAGGCCGCCGGCCGGCTCGAAGATGCGGAACGTGAAGTTCTCGACATGCGCCGCGCGCGCTCCGGCTTCCGCGGGCCAGCGCAGCACGAGAAGCAGTGTATCCCGGATCACCCAGCCGACAAGCGTCCCGGCGGCCACGTAGGCGGCGGAGCGCAGGATCCGCGCCCGCAGCTCCTCGAGGTGGTCCCAGAAGGACATCTCCCGGCGATCTCGTGTTGACATGCGTGTGTGGGGCGGCGACTGACGGGGGTAAAAATCGCAAAGCGGCGAGGAGCCCGCATACGCGAGGCCCCTCGCCGCAACAGATCGCACTATACGATGCGAAGCTCGGTTTCCTTATCGAACAAGTGCGCCTTGGTCATGTGGAAGACAACGTCCAGCTTTCCGCTTTCCTTCGCGGTGGTGGCGCTGTCGACGCTGGCGACGATGGTATCGGTGCCTGTGTTCAGGTACAGGACCGACTCGGCCCCCATTGGCTCGATGACCTCGACCGCCATCGACACCGTGTTCTCCGGGCTTGGGGCGACGATCGGCGAGATGGCCTTGTCGTACAGGTCGCTCGGCCGCACGCCGAAAACGATGGGCCGACCGATCTGCCCTGCGATGGCGGCGCTCCACTCATCCGGGCACTTCACCCGGAAGTCGCCGGTGTCGACATAGGCCGCGCCGCCGATCTCAGACAACTCCGCGTCCAGGAAGTTCATGGGCGGACTGCCGATAAAACCGGCGACGAACAGGTTCGTCGGCGTGTTGTACAACCCGAGCGGCGTGTCGAGCTGCTGGAGAAGCCCGTCCTTCATCACCGCGATGCGGTCGCCCATCGTCATGGCCTCGACCTGGTCGTGGGTGACGTACACGGTGGTGATGCCCAGGCGGCGGTGCAGCTTGATGAGTTCGGCTCGCGTCTGAACCCGCAGCTTGGCGTCGAGGTTCGAGAGCGGCTCGTCCATGAGGAAGACTGCCGGCTCGCGGACGATGGCGCGCCCTACCGCAACGCGCTGTCTCTGACCGCCGGAGAGCTCCTTGGGCCGCCGCTCCATGAGCATGTCGATGCCGAGCATCTCGGCGGCGATGTCCACCCGCCGCTTGATCTCTTCACGCGGAACCTTCCGCAGCTTCAAGCCGAAGGCCATGTTCTCATACACATTCATGTGGGGGTACAGCGCGTAGTTCTGGAAGACCATCGCGATGTCGCGATCCTTGGGCGACACGTCGTTGACAAGACGGTCGCCGATCCAGATCTCGCCCTCGCTGGCCTCTTCGAGACCGGCGATCATGCGCAGACAGGTTGTCTTCCCACAACCCGAAGGGCCGACGAGAACCAAGAACTCCTTGTCCTCGATCTCGAGAGTTACGTCGCTGACTGCAACCACTTCGCCGAAGCGCTTCACGAGGTTCTTGAGCCTTACGCTGGCCATGCAGCGGTCACACTCCAGAGGCAGGAATCAGATTTGGGACGCCTGGTCTCACGCAGATACGATTGTCGTGCAAACAGCCGACGCCGCAGCGCCGACTGGGTCTGTGTCACGCGCTATGGTCCCGCCGCAAATCATTATAATGTTCGCCTGCAGGACTGTCAAACGAGGGAAACGCTGAACGCTGAACGCTAAACGCAGAAACAACGGCAAAAACGGCAGGAACGGCAGGAACGGCAGGAACGGCAGGGACGGCGGGGACGGCAGGGACGGCAGGGACGGCAGGGACGGCAGGGACGGCAGGAACGGCAGGAACGGCAAACGCCCGCGTGCGCTGACTTGGAGGGCGGCGCTACGCCGTTTGCCGTCTTTGCCGTCTTTGCCGTCTTTGCCGTTGATTCTGCGTTTAGCGTTCAGCGTTCAGCGTTCAGCGTTTACAGTATCTTATCAACATGCTGCTGCCCTTCTTTGCCAGGCGCAGCTCGTAGTCCGACATCAGCTCTTTGCCGGTCATCTGCTTTGTGGTTATGTGCCGGTCATCTCCGATGAATTCGACTTTGTACTGCCCGTCCGGGCGGAGGCCGTGGAGAGTCATAGTGATGGCGGGGTAGACCGAATCCTTGCGTCTGAAGGCCAGCGCGATTCCGGCGTCGAGGTCGGGGCGATGGAACTGGTAGGCGATCCAGTGATCGGTCGTGGTCGAGCACGGCGTCAGCGGGTAGAAGTCGCCGTACCAGTACGCCTGGTTGGTCTTGACCTCGGCGATGGTGGCTTTCGCGAGGTCCATCGGGAAGGCCGGGTTGAGGTAGTCCCACTGACAGACCGCGCCGCCGGTTGCCGAACTGCGGAAGTCGTACGGTTCGGGCGTCCAACCGCAGGCGGTGTGCAGGGGGATGTACAGGCTCAGGCCCCAGGTCTGCGACTGATTCCACTCCGGGTGGCCGGACGAGCAGCTTGTATCGCTGCGCCACAATGGCAGCGAACGCGAGCAAGTCTCGATGTCGATCCTGCGGCCCCCGCTGGCGCAGTTGTCGATGAGCAGACCGGGGTGTCGCGCCCGAAGCTCGTCCCACATCTCGTAGTGCCCCTCGACGTACCGGATCTCGGTCATCCCCTGTCGGTCAGGCGTGTCGTTCTGCCGCCAGAACGGCAGCGGGTCGATGTTGAAGTCATTGCGGTAGATGCCGATCCCGAACTCGGTGATCTGGCTGGAGAGCAGTTCCGTGAGCCACCGGCGGGCTTCGGGGTCGCTGAGCTTGAACAGGCCGCCCTTGTCGCCGCCGAATACGAACTGCGGGTGCTCGCGGGCGATCTGCGACCCGGCGGCCACGCGCTCCGGCTCATACCACAGCACGAACTTCATCCCCATCTCGCGGCACGCATCGCCAACGGGCTTGAGACCGCGTGGGAACTCCTTCGGCTTGCAGAACCAGTTGCCGGCCCCGTCGGGGAAGCCGCCTACGAACCACGCCGCATCCAGCCAGCTCGCGTCGCAGCCGACCTGGTGGGCGAACCTGGCCGCCGCGATCTGCCCGGCTTCCGTGGCCCATTCAGGCCGCGACCAACTGTACCTGTCAAAGCATTGCGATACGATGGGCAGTCGCGCCGGCTTGCCGTCCACCTGCGGCACGTAGCTGAACATCAGCAGTCGCCGGAAGCGGTTGTGGGCGGCGAGTCGGTCTCCCTGCCACGCCATCAGCAGAATGCGCGGCGATCGGATGCGCTCGCCGGGGTGCAAGAGCAGATGCGTCTGCTCCATGCCGGCCTGCAGGCGCGTCGGCCCGGTGGGCGTGCGGTCGATGTTGCAGGCCCACTGCCCCGACCAGCCGATGGCTGCGATCAGCCCCTCGGTGTTGTACTCCAGATTGAAGAACGGCCACGCGCCGTTGGACGGTCGGCCACCGCCGGGAGCGGTGTGAAGGCTCTTGCCGACCTCGAGAGCGGTGGCGATCGGGGTGAAGGTCTGTTCCCCGCACACGTCGCCATTCAGGCTGTGCACCACTGCGGCGCGCTTGGAGCTGCCCGTGCGGGTGAGCGTGTCGAGGGCCTGGATGTTCTCGATGATCGGGGTATCGGCGGCTCCCCGGTTCTCGAAATGCAGCACCCAGTCCACGGCGGGGTAGAGCTTGAACGCACCGACCGTCGCCGTCACCTGCAGGCCTGTCTGCGGGTCGCGCCAGGTGACGTCGTATTCGATCTTGTCGGCCAGGTCGCGCTTCTGCACCGTGCGCTCCCAGGTCGGAAGCAGGTCGGCGGAGGATCGGCCGCCGTAGATGAATGAAAACGGAGCGGCTCCCGGAGCCAGCAGCCGGTCCGTCTGATTCTCGTCCAGCCACCTCGCGCTGCCGTCGGCCATGACGAAGTGAGCGTCGGCCCAGTCCGCCTGATCGAAAGCCGGACCGTCCGGCGTGGTATCGACCTTCAAGACGATTTGCCCGACGCCCTCGGGGATGTCGATGCTCACCGGCGCCGGCTCTCCGCCGCCGTGCAGTGTGGCCGTTCGCAGCGCCTCTTTGCCGCCGACCTCCACGACGAACTGCACCGTCCCGCACACGCCCCCGGTGTCGAAGTTGTTGTCCACGCCCACGAAGGCCTTGAACGCCCTCGCCCCGGTCGGCACGGTCACCGCGATCTCGCTGTTCGCGTGCGTGCCCAGCCCGTGCTGAAACTTGCGCGCGCCGATGCAGATCGGCGTCTCCATGCACGACTGGCCGAAGCGCAGCACATTGTAGTCCTGCCTGTGCACCTCCAGCGCCACGTGCGGCCCCTGCCCGGCCGGTTTCTCCCCGCAAAAGGATGCGCGCGCCCAGTCTTGCATTTCCGTGATCTCGCGCGGCGCGGCCATCACCGCGTCGTGCGCGGCTTGTGTCGGGATGTCAGCGTCAGCCATGACAATGCCTCCTGTAGCGGCAACTGTGAGAAGCAAGCAGATAGTCCTCATGCGGGCGCACTCCTGTAACGGTCGTAAGTTTGCCGGATAAACGTCACGCCTCGCTCGGCGCGGGGCGCCGAATCGGCGGATAGGCCCAGTCGCTGCGGGGCGGGCGTTCGTCACCGCGCAAGCATTCTCCTCTCGTCATTGCGACTTGTGTCCTTTCGTCACCCATCTCTCAGCGTCATCACGTCTATCAATAGAATCATGTCAATAATATATGTAATTATGGTATTTTTTGTGTATTGACATGAATTTATATCGTGCTATACTAAATATTGGTTAAGGGTATACTGTGGTGTGGCTCAATGAAATCTCATATTGGAATCAACAAGAATTCCAGGAAGCGCACGCAACTCGCGGTGCGGTTGGCCGCTCTGGTGGCTTTCAAGGCGGCCCTGAACAGCACCGTGGCATACCAACCACGGGATATGACGCAGGATTTTGACCCCGAAGGCCCCGGCGTCATCGCAAAGGCGCTCCCCGACACGCCTTCTCCGCCGGGGCACGGTGTCGCTGCGCAACGCCCCTGGTCCAGCGGCTGGGACATGTACTGGCAGGCCCTCGCGCAGCAGCAGGCCGATGACTCCGTCTTCACCGCCTCCACAGCAAGTCTTGCGAGATCCGCTCCGGATTCCGGCGCAGTCTCAGTCGCCTGGCTCCCCCCCGAGCGCACGGACAGTGTGACCTTCGAGCAAGTGGCATCGACCCTTGAGTTGGACGCCTCCTGGCGCAGCGCTGCGAATTCGCCCATGAGGCTCGTGCGGGCCACAGGCTTCCCCACGAGCCGTGGCGGAGCTAACCAGGGCGCGATACTGGCCGCCCTCGCCTCCGCATCCACGCCGGAGCTTTCCCCTGTGCTACTTCTGATCGTGACCATGACGATACTCCCGCTGGCAATCCGCCGCCGTCGCCGTTGATGTCTCCACCACGCCCATCATTGCATGTGACATCCCCCCCTCCGCTGGTCATTGCATGTGTTCCAGACTGCGTGCGGACGAATCCGGCGCAGGTGCCTCCCCGACTTCGGCGAACACCCAACCGAATACATATTGGGCCGACGAGAAGTATATGACGGTGCGCGTCGGCTGAACATGGGGTGTGCTGATGAGAGTTCGCCTCGCTGTCGCGATGAGCTTCGTCGTTGCCGGCGTCTGGTCTGCGTCGGGGCCTGCGAGCGCGGCGCCGCTTTGCCAGATCATCGCCGATGAAAGCGCCCCTCCGTTGGTGCGTCAGGCGGCGACGGAGCTGTCGTGCTACCTGTCGCGATGGTCGAACGGACAGATGCCGATCGTGCCGAAGGCGCAGTCCGGCGTGCCGGCGATCGCATTGCAGCTTCAGCCCGACCGGACGCAGCTTGGCGACGAGGAGTTCTTCATCCAGTCGTCCGCCGGCCAGACGCCACAGGTGACGATCAATGGGCGGACGCCGCTCGCCATTCTGGAGGGGGCGTACCGGCTGCTCCGGGAGTACGGATTCGGCTTCTACTTCGACGGCGATGCGGTGCCGGCCAGGGCCCCGGCGAAACTTGCGGTCCCGCCGATCCACGGGCAGCCGGTGTTCGCGATTCGCGGCAGCCTGCCGTGGTACAACTTCTTCGACAGCCCCACCACCTGGGACGACCAGGACTTCCGCTTCTTCGCCGACCAGATCATCCGCTCGGGCCAAAACTTCATCGGCTTCCACACCTACGATTCTGAGCCATTCGCCGCGTATGACTACGACGGCAAGATCCTCGGCGGCGAGCCGCTGTTGACGACCCAGGACTTCGTGTGGGGCGGCAGGCCCCTGTCGGTCGATGAATTCGGCTTCGGGACCGGGCGGTTCTTCCCCGGCAAGTTCTGGGGCAGCGACGTCGCCCGGCAACGGGGCATGCGCGAGCAGCGCATCGCCGCGCAGAAGGCCCTCCTGGCGCGCGGGCTGGCCTACGCTTCCGCGCGTGGGGTGAAGACCTGCCTGGGCTTCGAAGTCTCCGGCGACCCGACCGACCCGAACGAGCAGCGGCAATTCCGGGCGCGATTGCTGCAACTTCTGCGCGACTATCCCATGCTCGACTACGTGTGGTTATGGCAGTCCGAGGCGCGGTCGATGGAGGGCACCGATCCGCCGCCGATGCGGTCGCAGGGCGGCAAGGTCTTCCGCGACTGGCAGGGGGCTTTCTCGTATGTCGGCAAGCCCGCGCGGATGTGGGAAGGCATGAGGGTCGCATACTACGGGCGGCTCGCGCGGCAATTGATGGACTCGAATGCGCCGGGGGTGAAGCTGGTGATGTCGGGCTGGGGCGGCGACCACTGGCTGCATGTGTCGGACTACTACCCCGGCTGGGACAAGGTGCTCGACAAGCGCATCATTTTCGCGGCGCTGGATGACATCTCGGTCAGCCCCAAAGTCAGCCAATACTACAAACTGCCCGCGGATCGCGAGCGCTGGGCGATCCCCTGGTATGAATACGACGGCGACCAGTGGTTCCCGCAGGCGAACGCCCACGTTTTCGCCCAGACCGTCCGCGACGCGCGCGAGAAAGGCTGCCAGGGGCAGTTGGCGATCCACTGGCGGACGAAGGAGGTCGGGGAATCGCAGGCGCTGTGCGCCGACTACGCTTGGAATCCGAGCCACACCTTCGCGCAGTTCTATGCCGACTATGGGACGCGGCGGGTTGGCGCGAAGATCGGCCCGGCGTTCGGCAAGGCGCTGCAGGAACTCGACGAGATGGGCTATCGGTGGCTCGGCGGCGGGGGCCAGAGCGAATGCGGGAATTTCGCGTGGTGCTATGTGAACGACCCCAAACGGGAGGCGAAGCTGCGGACGATTCGGTCTCGAATCGCCAGTCTTCGGGAGAGCCTCGATCCGAACTCCGTTCCCGCCGGGGCTGTCGGAAGGCTACAGGATGCTGTGGCTACCATCGACCGCTGCCTGCTGTTCAATCAGGTCGCCGGTTTTATGGTCGCAGGCGGTCCGGTCGACCGGGCGCTGGCGATGGCGGCAGGCGATCCGGCTCGCAAGCAGCAGTGCGCGAAGGTCTTGCGTGCGTTGCCGCGCGCCGAGTTCGAGGCGATGCTGAACCTGTATGCGGAGACGATCACCTCGCGCGGGAGCCTCGGCGTCCTGGCGACGATCAACGCCAAGGCGTTTGTGGACTTCCGCGACAAGGTGGCGAAGCTGCGCGAGGGGGCAGGCCTGTCGGGTGACGTGTCGTATCTGTCGGGTGGCAACCCGCAACGCTGGGGCATGACTAGCGACTATCAGCAAACGACGCTTCCTGCGGGACAACCCATCGCCGTGCGGTGTGTGGCCTACCGGGGCGGTAACCCGCCGGGGCAAGCGGAACTCCAATACTCCACGCCGGGGTCGGCATCCTGGGCGGACGTGCCAATGGCTCACCTCGAGCGAAGTGTCTTCGAGGGAGCCGTCCCGGCCGAGGCCGTCAAGCCTGGCTGGGTCAGGTACCGCGTCGTTGCTTCCTGGGGACATGGCGCCTACACGTGGCCGTGGGTTACGCGCGGCGAGAGTTTCCGCGAGGTGCATGTCTTCCCCACAGACGCGCTTGTCCCGCGTAACAACGCGGTCAACGCCGGCCCGGCACAGATTCCCGACAATCTGCAGCTTGCCGGGCGCATCGGCGACTCCGGCACCGTGCGCCTGTCGTGGTCTCCGTGGCCCGGCCTGCCGGAGGCGGCCGTTGAGCGCCGGACACCCGGCGGCGAGTGGCAGCGACTGGGCACGACGCTGGATTGGGAGTGGGAGGATGCCGCCGCGCCGCCGAAGACGCGTATGGAGTACCGGCTCACGGACCTCGCGGGGAACCGGATCGCAATCTGTGCGGTCGATACCCCCACAGCCGCGACGCCCGCGCGTCCCTTGGGCCTCACCGCGCGGCCTCGCGGCACTGCCGTCAGGCTGAACTGGTCGGGGGCCGACCTGACCGTCACCGATTACTCGGTCGAGCGCAGCGACACTGCGAACGGCCCGTTCACCCCGATTGCGGCGGGTCGGATGATCCCGGCGCGCGGCTTCGCCGACACGAGCTTCGTCGACCGCCCGCGCGCGAGCGGCACCGTGTACTACCGGGTGGTCGCCCACGGCCTCGACCCGGCGGTAACATCGGCGAGCGAACCCGTGTCCGCGCGGGCGCTCTCGCAGGTGCCCGGCCCGGCGCTTAGCGTCGACTTCGCAAACGGGGCCGCTGACTGCAGCCTGCCCGGCCTGGAGTACAGCGGGCCGCATAGTTTCGAGCAGGCCGACGGGCGGGGAGTTCTGCGTACTGATGGCGGCTTTGCGATTCCGTACAGCGACAAGCTCGCGGTCAAAGACGCTTTCACAGTGGCCATCCGATTTCGCCAGTCCGCAGTCACGCCGATCCCGGTCCTGCTGGGGCAGGGGGCATGGGAGGGGCCGGGGTACTTCGTGCAACTGATCGGCGGCAACTTGCGCTTCTATGTAGGCGGCGCGGGATGCCTCGACCGGCCCGTCAGCGTCCGGCCCGGCGAGTGGCACACAGTGGTGTGCATCTACGATGGCGCGACGCTCGCGAGCTACCTCGACGGCACGCTCCTCGGCGAGACGACCGCCGGCGGCAAGATGAACCCGGCGACGCTGCCGTTCACGGTGGGGCGCTACTGCCAGATCGGCCCGGAGTGGACGTTCAGGGGCGATGTGGACTTCGCGCGGCTTTACGACCGCGCGCTAGAGCCCTGGATGGTCATGCGCAAGAACGCAGCGATGGATGCCGTGATCGACCTGGACTGGAAGTCGGACGATGTGACCGTCGGCGGCCGCAAGGCGGTCTGGCGCCAGACGGCGCGCATCGTAGACACCGACCACGGGAGGGCGGCCGACTTGTCCGGCGGGCTGACGGTGCCGTTCAGCGACTCAATGGCGGTCGGCGACAAGCTCACCATTGAGACCCGCTTCATGCTGAAGGACCTGTCCGGGATGCCGGTGCTGGTGAACCAGGGGATGTGGCCCTCCGAGGGATACATGGTGCAGATATTCGACAAACGGGTGCGGTTCAACATCGGCGGCGTCGGGTCGCTGGATTGCGGGCCGGAACTGCAGCCAAACCGCTGGTATGCGCTCAAGTGCACCTACGACGGCACGACGCAGCGCGTGTACCTCGACGGGGCGCTCGTCGGAGAGCAGCGCTCGGATCAGATCATGATGCCGTCGGTGAGGCCATTGCGAATCGGGCAATATGAGATCGACTCGCCGGAATACGTGATGAGGGGCATGATGGGCCGGACGAGGGTACTGGCGACGGCGGAGTAAGGGCGGGGGCTGCGTAAGAGGATATGCCGGGGCGGACGCACAAATGTACGCGCGCTACCGCAAAGGCCGCCGCGTGGCGCAGGCGTCCCGCCTGCGGTCGTTGGTTCATACGCGCTAACTTAGGGGCAGACTTCCGTTCAGGAGGGGCCGGACCTACGAGACCGCCGGTCTCATTGGCGGTCGAAGTATCCGGCCCCAGGTCGCCTACGCGACTGCGGGGGCCGGATACTTCGCTTCGCTCGTAATCCGGCCCCTCCTTGAACGGCGCGCGGCGCGGTCACGGGGTAGGGCCGTTCCCACCGCTACAAAGTGCCGGAACCCCGGCACAATAGCCACTTCCAAATCGCGCCATTTCAACTTGCGGGAGGCCGACAATGAAAGACATCTCCATCGGATCGTGGGCGTACTCGATCGGGCCGTATGCGGGCAAGGCCGTGCCGTGGGAGGAGGTCATTAGCACCCTCGCCAGCCTCGGGTTCCAGGGCGTGGAGCTGGGAGGCTTCTCCCCGCACCCGAACCCCGATGATCTGCCCCACAGGGAGCAGAGGGACGAGATCAAGGAGCAGCTCGCGAACACGGGCCTGCGCTTCTCGGGATTGGCGGCGGACTTGTGGAGCCAGCATCTCCTCGACACCGACGACCAGGCCGACTACCTAAACGCCTTCCGCAAGAACCTGCAGTTCTGCGTGGACCTGGGGATCAAAGGCATCCGCGTGGACAGCGTCCAGCCGCCGACGATCTTCGACCAGGTGGACTACGACGTGGCCTTCGAGCGCGCCGTGCGCACCTGGAAGCGGTGCGCGAAGGAAGCCGCGGACAAGGGCGTCTACGTGACCTGGGAATTCGAGCCGGGCTTCGCCTTCAACAAGCCCTCGGACATCATCAACATCGTCGAGGCGGTTAATGATGACAACTTCGGCGTGATGTTCGACACCTGCCACGGGCACATGGTCGCGGCAATCGGCGCGCGGCAGCCCGGCGAGAAGGAACTCCTCCCCGGCGGCTGCCTGGAGTTCGCGCAGAAGCTACGCGGCAAGATCAACCACCTGCACCTCATCGATTCCGACGGCACGCTGCACGATGACGAGACCTCGACCCACGCGCCGTTCGGCGAGGGCGTGCTGAACTTCGACGAGCTGATCCCGGAGTTGAGCAAGAACCCCTTCCCGCATAACTGGTGGACCATCGACCTGTGCTTCTGGGCGGACGCGTGGGCGGTGACCAAGGACTGCAAGGCGGCGGTGGATGAGCTGAATCGGAAGTATGGGTGAAAGGCGCCTCACCCCCCGGCCCCCTCTCCACTCGTGGAGAGGGGGAGAACGTCAACGACAAACGGCAACGACAAACGGCAACCTCACCCTCCGAGAGGAGATATACGAATGTCCAAGCCACTGAACATCGGCATCATCGGGTACGGCTTCATGGGCCGCGCCCATTCGAATGCCTACAACAAGGTCAACCGCTTCTTCGAGCTTGACTACCACCCCGTGATGAAAGCAGCCTGTGCGCGCAGCGCGGAGAAGATCGGCGCTTTCGCGCGTAATTGGGGCTGGGAGAGCATCGAGACCGACTGGCGGCGGCTTATCGAGCGCGACGACATCGACGCCATCGACATCTGCGTGCCCAACAACCTCCACCACGAGATCGTCCTTGCCGCCGCGGCGGCAGGCAAGATCGTCCTGTGCGAGAAGCCGCTGGCGATGAATGCTACTGAGGGGCGCGAGATGGTGGTGGCGGTCGAGAAGGCCGGCGTGCCGAACATGGTGTGGTTCAACTATCGGCGCGTGCCGGCGATCTCGCTCGCCAAACAGCTTGTGGATGAGGGCCGCGTCGGGCGCGCCTTCCACTACCGGGCGGTGTACCTGCAGGACTGGACGATCAGCCCGAAGCTCCCGCAGGGCGGCGCGACGCTGTGGCGGCTGGACGCCGAGGCGGCGGGCAGCGGGGTCACCGGCGATCTCCTCGCGCATTCGATCGACACCGCGATCTGGCTCAACGGCGGCATCGACAGCGTCACCGCGATGACCGAGACATTCATCAAGGAGCGCGAGCTTCAGGACGAGCCGGGTGTCGTCAAGCCCGTGGGCATCGACGACGCCTGCGCGTTTCTGGTGCGGTTCAAGAACGGGAGCATGGGCACGTTCGAGTCGACGCGCTACGCCCGCGGGCGCAAGAACTTCAACACCTTCGAGATGAACGGCGACAAGGGCTCGCTGGCCTTCGACCTGGAGGACGCCCACCGGCTGCAGTACTTCGACAACAGCGACGACGACCACGTGCACGGCTGGCGCGACATCCTCGTGACCGACTTCGAACACCCGTACATGGATCACTGGTGGGTGCCCGGCTGCGTAATCGGTTACGAGCACACGTTCATCAACGCGCTGTCGGACTTCCTCAAGGGCCTCGAAACCGGCGAGGGCACCCAGCCCGACTTCCGCGCCGCGCTGGAGACGCAGCTCGTCTGCGACGCGGTGCTGGCCAGCGCCAAGACGGGGCAGTGGGTGAAGGTCAGCGCTGAATGATGAGCGATGGACGACGAGCGAACGGCAGGGGCGTGAGGGGAGCGGTGAAATGACATCCCGACTAAGGGGGACGCGATGGGCGAAGGGTACTCAATCTGGGTTTTCGTGGCAGCGGCGGTCAGCGCGTGGAGCGTGATCGGATTCGTGTACCCGGTGCTGCGGGTGCATAGCGGAGCCGCCAGGCGGCTTGCCTTGACCTCACCGGAAGCCTGTCTCAACGTCGTTTTCGCGCTCGTGTTCGGCGCGATGGCGGTGTACGCGGCCGGTCCGACAGCCATGGGGGTGTCGGCCAAGTGGTTCATGTGCCGCGTCTATGCTCCGTCCCTCATCGCCAGGTATGCGTCTCTCGGGCGGCTGGCTATCTGGTTCATAAACGCGGAGCCGCCACCAGAAGTGACAGCCCTGACTTTCCGGCGGAAGCGCTACGGAGCGGACGTCGCTCTCGACGGGTGCATGACACACTTGGTGGTGCGCGGGCACAACTTCCTGATGACGAGACCCCATCTGGTGCGTGGCGCGTTCCTTTGCCAGAACGACGCGCAGCTTGAGGGCCTGCATGTCAAGCAGCCGTCTGAGGATGGGTGTGACCGCGCAAAGTGGTGGGTGTTTTTTGGGAGCAAGGAGGTTCTGTCA
>CAYWBK010000048.1:0-21264 GCA_964455745.1 uncultured Armatimonadia bacterium | reverse complement strand
TGTCACGACCGTGATCGGCAGCCCGGCGTCATTGACGTCAAAGTGCGCTTTGTACCCGATCCAAGTTTGTTTGTAGCCTTTGGAGTTCTTCTTCACGCCCACGTCGCAGGCCGTGGGCAAGGCCGCCAGCGCTTCCTGCGGCTCTTGGGTCACCTGCTCCGGCAGCCGCGTCGTCGGCTCGGTCGGTTTCTCGACGACCTCGCCCTTCCTCGGGCGGCCCGGGCGGCGCTTGGACTTCGGCGGCTTGGTCGGCTTCTTCGCGGGCTTCTCACGCGCTCTGATCGCGGTCGAATCGCGCGAGATATGCCCGACGAGGCGGTTGCCGACGTGCTCTTTGACCAACGCCGCATGGACCTCGTCGGCCAGTCTGCCGGTGGCGAACTCATCGAAGGCGCGCGAGAAAGTCGCTTCACTGGGCAGTTCGCCCGCGTGCTGCCAACCGCAAATGCGAAGCAAATTGGGCTCCGCCTTCAGCATATCGATCAGAAGCAAGGTCGCGGGAAGATCGTAGACAGCCTTGGCGATGAAAGCTCGGGCCAACGCGCGACGATCGCACTTGGGACGCCCCATCACCTGAACCCAGCCCGGCGACAGATGCTCCTCGATGCGAACGATCTCGAGGATCGCCACCAACTGCCGCTGCTTGTCGGTCAGCCGGGTCGGCAGGCAATGCTCCAAGTGTGGGAACAAGGTGGCTTGAATACTGCTCCAGATCTGTGCTACCTTCAGCATGCTTTCGCCCCTTGGTTGGTTTTGATTGCTCGCACAACCAAGATTCAGCCCTGGGGCGAAATGCACCTACATCGCGACTTTTGCAACTGGCTCTATATATACTGGATTTGCCTTTGTCTGTCTCGCGGGCACAACCGGAAGGCGAGGCGACGGGCTGCGCTCTGGAGATGCTGCGCTCGTTGTTGCCGTCAATACGCCCCAGGAGAGAAGCCCATGACCCGGTTTGTGTTCGTCGGCGTGCTGCTGCTCGCTTGCGTATCATTCCTCTATGCTGACACCTTGGTTACGAGCATCACCAACTCTTCCACATGGGGGACCAACGCACTGAACGTCTACAACAACACATACACCGGTTCAAACGAGGCGGGGATGCCATTTGAGACCGGCACCACCGATTGGACTCTCACCCAGGTGGACACGGTGATGTATCAGCATACCAGCGGGTTGCTCAACGTTGACCTGTATGCGGCTGACAGTAGTTGGTATCCGGAGAATTCCTCGCTGGGCAGCTTCACAATCTCGCCGTCTACCCCTCTCGGCAGCAGCTACTCGGTGGTAAGTTTCATGCCCGACAACGCGTCCAAGTCTATCGATCTGACGGCGAACACGAAGTATGTCTTCGTATTGTCGGGGCCGAACACCGGGGCAGGGGACTACTACTGGCTCGCGCACGACAGCTACTACGGCGACATGCCATCGTCCACCGGTTCCGGCACGCTCCCATCCTTTTCCGAGCAGAACATGTACAGCACAGGGTATCCCCCGTTCATCCCGCCCTACAGCACAGGATGGCTAGGCGGCCCGGGTGGGTCCCCCGAGGTGCAGTTGTATGGCGCAATCGACGGGTACGCGGACACCGGCGCTTCCACCCCTGAACTCCCCGCCAATGCCCTGCTCGGCATCACCATGCTGCCGCTGGGCCTCGTATGGCTGCGACGACGGAAGGCGTAAGCCGCTGGACGCGTCGCGCCCCACGAATGCAACAAACGCCGCCTCGGTCTCCGGGGCGGCGTTTGCGCGCTGTAGGGCGGTCGACGGCACTTGGCCTACCGCCCGGGGCCGTCGTCCTTGACCTGTTTCGACAACCTGCCGATCAGCTCCGCCAGTTGGCGACGAGCCGACAACAGATTGGCGGAGTCCGTGGGATAGGCGAAGTTCGGCGAGCCGTCGGTGATGCGCAGCACCCGGTCGTCCACGCCGAGTAGCTTGCGAGCCTGGAGGACCAGATCGGGCGCTTTGTGCGCCGCCTCGGCCTTGTCGGCCAGCCGCTTGAGCATCGCGAAGTACTCATAGTCCTCGATCCCGTCGCGGATGGCGTCGAGCCTCACCGACGGGTACAGCGTCATGTCGGGTCCCCAGTAGCACAATGTCCCGTCACCGTTGCCCATGTTGGCGGGGCCGAGTTCGTAGCGTTCGGTCGGGCCGTCGGGGGTCATGTCCTTGGGATCGCCGTGATATTCCACGCCCCAGTAGAGGAATCCCGTCTTGTTGTATTTCCAGGTAAGCCAGAAGACCATGCGGTTGTCGATGGTGGGGTAATCGACGAAGAAGTTCGGGTACGGGTGCGTCGGCCCACAACAGATGTACCACCACATCTCTGCGTTGTGCGCGCGCCATCCGGCGATCCGGGCCTGTGCGTCGGCGTCCTTGGGGTGCGCGTCGGGCATACCGCCGGGGACCCAGATTTGCGCGCGGCCCATGAGCGAAGGGTCTCGCGGGGCGGTCATCAGGCGCTTGATCCTCGGCGCGACGCGGTCCATGAGGGCCGCGATCTTGACGTTGGCATCGACGGCATCCTTCCCCCAGGCTTCATCCACCATGTAGAAGACCGCGTCATCGAGCCAGCCCTTCTGCTCCAGGTGCGGCTGCAAGGCCTTGAGGTAGGCCTCCAGGAACTCCATGTACTCGGCCTCGCGCTCGCGGCCACTGGTGAACTGCCCCAGAGGCGAGAACCCAACATAGAGCGTGCGCATACCCGCCTCTCTTTGGTGCGCGAGGAAGCGGTCGGTCTCGGTGAAGTCGAACTTCCAGCCCTGCGGCGTCTTGTCTTCGCGAAGATACGGCATTGCCGCGCAGGGATGGCTGGCCCCCTCATTGCCGAAGACCTGCACGCCGACGCGGCGCTTGAGGCACACGTCCATCATCTGCAATACTTTGTCCGGGGGCACCGTCTTGAGATAAGCATCGCCGTCGCCGCCGAGGTATTTCTGGGCAACGAGGTACGAGCGGAATACGAAGACCTGACGCAGAGAATGCGCCACCGGGAGTGCGAAGTCGTAGACGGTCAGTTCCACCGGCACCCGTTCGGTGCGACCGCCCGCTTCAACGGTGATGCCGCCCGAATACGCGCCCGAGGCCGCGTCGCGAGGGACGAACACGTCGAGCCAGATCGGCTGGCAGACACGATCGACCTTGAATGGTCGGTCCGCCGGGAGGAGCGGATCGGGCCACCACGAGTGGTCGGCGGGCGCTCCCGAACTGGGAGCCTGCACGTGAACGTAGCCGACGCGGTGCAGTTCGACCGCCGCCGGGCCGATGACGGAGCCGTTGGGGCCGCGCAACGGCTCGAACCGCACGCGAACGCCCTCCAGGTCGCCCTTGCCCAAGGGCACAATGCCGATCTGGACGCTCTCGCCCTCGCCCCGCGCCGCCTGCAGCCACACAGGCCCGCTCCAGGTTCCGGCGGGCTTCTCGTCACGGTGCAGCTTGGCAAGGGGCTCGGAGCGAACGATCGCGAAGGGCCGGCCTGCGCCCCCTGGAGTCTCCCGCACGAGGGCGGCGACTACCGCGGCGCGGCCCGCGAGTATCGTGGCCTCGGCCTGGGCGGCGTTCAGGGCAGCCACGATGCCGTCCCAGCGCTTCTGGTTGTCGGGGCCAGCCTGTGCCGACAGGGCTTCATTCGTCGCGATCTCGGCCTGCCGCAGTTGGGCCGACAGGGCCGCGTGCCACTGCCGCAAACCGCTGTCCTGAAGCTGGCTCGCCAGGTCCCCGGACGCGGCGTCGAGCGCGGCCTGGAGCCGCCCCGCCATCGCCGGCAGATCGGCGTTGGCGCACGTGAACGACGACCACCACACCGGCTGCCCGGCCGACTTCAGCGTCACCCGCACCTCCGTCTTCCCCGCGCCTGCTCGATACTGAAGCGCCGCTGCGCCTGCCGCCAGCGGCGTCTGGCGCTGCTCCCAGTCCTCGCCCTGCCGCCTGGTCTCACAGACAACCGTCGCGTCGCCTGGCAACGCATCTGCGGCGGCATGAACCGCCACAGAGTTGACGCCGACGCCCCGAAGGCCGGCGTTCAGATCAACCTTCAGGCGAGCGTCCATCACCCGGGGCCACTGGCTGGCCCAGACCTTCGTGAGATACTCGGCATTCGGGAAGCCACGGTCGATGTGGTAGTTGGAGGCGATCAGCACGCCTTTGCCGATGTCCGCGCGCAGGCAGATGGCGTGGCCGTCATCGCACTTACCGAGAATCTTCCAGCCGGGGCCCTGCGAATCGAAATGCGCCCAGGGCAACTGCATCCCAGGAAGCGGAGCAAAGGGGTCGTCAGGCGCGGCGACAGTCACCTTACGGTTGGTTCCGTCGGCATTGCCGATGTCGCACTGCCGCGGACTGAGCGCGAGGCCCTCACCAAGCTTCGTCAGCCACGCGAACTGCTGGCCGTAGTTGGCGTCAAGCCCGATGATGATGCCGCCGCGCTGCAGGAAGCGCGTCCACTGCTCGGTATACTGCTCGAAAGCCTGCGGATTGGTGTAGTTATACACGTCCACCGGGCAGAAGATGTCGAAGCGGTCAAGATCGGAGACCAGGTCCGCCACGTGCGTGTTCTCGATGCAGGTGTACGACCAGCCGAGACCTTTGAACAGGTCATCCAGCTCGGTTTTGAAGCGATATCCGCCGTCCGGCCATGCACTGTAGGTGCCACAGACACGGGGTGCCGGGACGGTCTGCCCGAGGGCGGTGGCGCAGGCGACAGCGAGAGAAACCGCAACGACGAGGGTGCGAGAGAGTGTCGGTGTGACCATGGTCGGCCTCCGTAGCGTTCGACGGCGACAAGCGAACACCAAAGCTGCAGCCGGATACGAAACAAGCGCGAATCCGTGGTGGACTCGCGCTTGTCATGGCTCATATAGGCATCCGTTCCCGGGGGGAACGCCCAGTCCGGCTTGGCCGGAACAGGGGGAGGAATTGACCACGAAAGCACCAAGACACTAAACGGCTGAACCGCTCCCGGCGGGACTTACGTGGTCGTTTCGTGTCTTTGCGTCTTTGTGGCTAAAATCGTTGTTCCGTCCTACTCGTCGTCGTCTTCGCCGTCGCCGCGACCACGGCCACGGCGGCGGGGCTCGTCCTCATCCACGTGGGCCGGACGAAGCATCGTCTCTTCCTCTTCGCCGGGGACGCGGTACGGGTCTTCGACGCTGCGACCGAGCATCTCTTCCACGGTGGTGCCGCGCGCCTCTGCGACCTTGCGCGGGTCGCGGATGAGGGTGAGGGCCTTGAAGCAGGCCATCGCGCGGTTGAAGACGTTACCGCTGCCCAGCGACTTGGTGAGCACATCGCGGATGCCGCTGACTTCGATGATCTGGCGGGTTGCGCCGCCGGCGATGATGCCGGTTCCGCGCGAAGCCGGGCGCAGGAGGATGACTGCGCCACCGACCTGAGCCTGCACCTGGTGGGCGATGCTGAAGTTCTCCATCGGCACGCGGATCAGGGTCTTCTTGGCGCGCGCGACGGCTTTGGCAATGGCCTCGGGAGCGTTGCGGGCCTTGCCTACACCAATGCCGACATGCCCCTTGCCGTCGCCCACTACCACGACGACACGGGAGCTAGAAATGCGCCCGCCCTTAACGGTCTTGCGGGTGCGATCTATACGAATCACGCGCTCCTCGAATTCGCTCTTCTCTTCCTGCTGCCTGGGTCTTGACGATCTCGGGGATCTCGGCGGTCTCACAGTGGCCTCCAAACACGGACGTACATATTCGCCATCGGGCTATACCGACGATGGGCGAGACGATAGGATAGCATAACGGAGGAGGGGTGTCAACGAAGGGGGCGATGGTTTCTTGAAACCAACGCAGCGTGGGCGACAACGAGCCGCTCCGTGGGCCGGGATCACGCAGCACGAACACCGGCAAGAGGCCGACTATGAGGGCTCCACCAGATCGTGGCTGCGGGGGGGACGCCCGGCTTACGCACCGCCAGCGGCTCGTTGAGGCCATCAACGACTGCATCGTCGGCCACAGCGAACAGCCGGATGCACTACAAGCACATCGGCGCGCGAAACGGATTCGTCCGCGCGCCGACATGCCAGTTGCCGATTCCACCGTCTATCCCGCGGGTTCAGCCCTTCGGATTCTGCGTCCCGTTGCCGTCCTGCTGCGCCCTCGCTTTGATCTCCAGAGCGGGGTCGGGAGCGAGCAGCGTTATGTTCGTCTTCGGGTTGTCTCCGACTGCGATGTCATATAAGGCGACCGCGAACTGCACCAGCCTGGCCTTGTCCGTGACCGGCGAGTTGAGGAGTAGCGAATACTTGCCCGGTACGGCGGAGCCAGTGTCATCCAACTGCGACAGACACGTGATAGGGGCGCCGTTGAACGTTACGCTCGAGATCGCGAGCGGTACCGGCTTACCGTCCTTGCCCAGGCCCTTGCCCTTCCTGTTGACCTGGACCGCGACGTAGACGGAATCATTCTGCGAGATGCCTGAGGCGGGGGACGTTACCTGGACGTCCGCCGGTGGCGCATCCTGTTTCGGCATGTCGCAGGTTACCGGGTAGCCGTTGTCGTTGAAGATGGTGACCGTCTTGGCTGCACTTGCATCGTCCTTGGACAGTGACACCTCGAGCATGGTGTCTAAGGCCTTCGTGGGGTCCGAGCCCTTGACCGCAGTGGCGTCGTACCGGGTTCCGTTCACGCTCGCGTGGAATTTGCCCTCCGCGAAACCGCTGCCGGCGATCCCAAGGCACCGGGGGTTGTCGTACCTACTCTCCCAAAAGACCTGATCGACGGAGAAGACGTCTGTCCATTTGCTTTGGAGTGGGATGGAGAAGCATCTCCTCCCTATCCTGCCCAAGAGCGTATGCCGCAGCTCTATGACCGAGTTGGCCCGAAGCGCTTGGGTGTCGGCCAGAAACCGCAGCGTCCTTGTGAAGAGAGTGTTTGAAAGCACCGGGGACTCGACGGTCTCCGCGATCGCGCCATTGCCGATCACAGTCGTTCCGATGATGGCGGCCACCGGAAACCGTTGCCATAGGAGATTCTCTCTCGCGTCGCAATTAAGAACCGCAGTGACCAAGCACTGTGACGCACTATGCCGCTGGATCGTTGGGGGTTTCCCCGAGGAGGGCGGCATGTCGACTTCGATCTGTGGCCTGTCCGCAGCGGTGAGATACATAGGGATCGCCCCTGAGTTCGGCGCTGAAGACGACCGCATATCCGCTGCCAAAGTCGGGGTGAGCGTGGGCGCCAACGCCATAGCCGTGAGGCATGTAGAGGCCGACCCTGAATCGAGCATGGAAGTCGGCCGCGAATCCGGCGCTGAAGTCGCCCTCGGCGTCAGATCCTGCTCACGGAGAAACTCTTCGGGTCCGCTGCTCCTCCCGTAGCGGTCTACTATGAGGAGGTCGGCCAAGACGAGTTCGGAGATGGGGGCTACGAAGCTCATCCTATCGTCTCCAAGCCGCGTGAGGCCGCTCGTCTCGGTGAACTGGTCACTGCCGAGGACAACCTTGGTGCCTGGCCAGAAGTTCGTCCCTGAGACCGTGACCTTGGCGTTGCCGTTTCCGATGTCAAGCCAGCGAACATCCTTGATCGAGGGGCCCAGGATACACCCCACACTCGCCTCGGACGGAATGGACAGATCATAGGTCACCGGTTGCCATCCATGACAGGTTCCGGCGATCTCGTCTCCGACAATCCGGTTCTTTTTGCAGTAGCTCCGCCAGCAGGTGCGGACGTGTATAGTCAACTGCTGGTCGGCATCGACAGCGTTGGGGAGCTGGAGCACTGCGTAGACCCAGCGAGTCCCGGGCGCCACGGTGGGTCTGCCAAGCACGGGGCGGAATTGCCAACCGAAGATGACGGAGCGGGGGTCGGCCGTACGTCGCCTGTGTTCCGATGTTTGCTGGAAATGCGCGCTGTCGTCGGGCGGCGTCTCGACAGAACTGAGCAGAGCGACGGTGTCCGTGTCCTGCAGGAGGTACAGGTTCTGGGAGGCTTTGCCCCCACTCGCCCCGATGCCGAAATACTTCACGGCAGCGGCCAGTGAGAACTGACTGGCATCACTCGTCAGCATCGAAACGTTATATGTCTCTTCATCAGGCAGCAGGGCCAGTATACTGGGGGCCGGGCCTGACTTGCAGTTCACCCTAATCTGGACCTCAGCTACGGCATCCCGGCGGTCTGAGTTGACACTGATCGGGAAGGCGACGACTGCTCGGCCCGCCCGGTTGGGATTGTCCTTGGTTACCTGGGACGAGATCAGTCTTTCGAGTTGCATCCGCCTGTTCATGACCTCGCAGCTCGTCTGGATCTGCTCGGCAAGGAGGTCGAGTGGTCCTTCGTTGACGTTGCTCGGCGGGCTGGATGATATCTGCGTCGGGGCCGCCGGGGCGGTGGCGGCAGGCGAGGACGGCATCGGCACCTGCAAGCTGCCGCTGAAGGATCGGAACGATTGGTAGACATTCGAGCCCTGCACATTGCCCACAGCATTGGCGACATTCTGCAGGTTCACGATCGGCGTGTTTGCCTCCAGCGCCTGAATGAGACTCTGGAGAGCCGCCTCGAGAGCCAGCGGATCCAACGGGGAAGGCGCCCCCACATAGATGCTGTCGATCTGCTTGTCCCATCGGCCATCGGCGCGGAGCGGGAAGCACGCTGATGACACGGCTACAATAAGCACTAGCGATCTCAATGCCACCCTGGCAGTCATGGTTCAGGCCTCCTCCTAAGCTTGCGGGCATGTTGGGGGTCAACGACCATCGACTCCGCGCAGCTCTCTTCGAGGACCGCGCGGACCGTCAGCGTATCCCTGCACTGACAACCGCATCGTACGAATCGTGTCCGTGCGCCGGCGAAACCCTGCTCGGAGTGTGGAGGACCGCGTCCGTCCCTGACTGCCGCCGGGTTCCTCGCCGTCCCGGAACAGTCGAGACGCGCGAAAGCCGCCCGCTTCGTGCCAAATGGCGCCGATGCAAGGGGTGTTGGGACGTGAGATGGCGAGCCTGACAGACGGAAAGACACTAAGCCCACGGGCGCGACTCCCTCGATGCCGCGTTCCTGTCTTCCGATCAGACCAACTCAATGCTTCAACGATGCCTGGGGGTAGGATGATTCAGAGGCGCCAGGTAATGCCCCCCCGCAGGGCGAACCTAGTCTATCAATTGGCGATACTATATACAAAGATGACGCAAATGGCAATAGCCAGGGGGAAAATCATACGCGGCTACACAATGCACCCGCACAGGGGGATTTCCATCACGTTCGGCGGCGCTCCTGACACTGGGGGCAGTAGTACGTGCTGCGGCCTGCCTGGACGGTTCGTTGCACGGTTCCCCGGCAGCCCTCGCGCACACACGCCTCCCCCGCGCGCCGATACACACGCAGGCGATACTGGAAGTCGCCGACCCTGCCCCAGCCGGTCACGTAATCCGAGATTGTCGTGCCGCGCTCCCCGATGGCCTCGGACAAGACATCCTGCATCGTGCCGATGAGACAGCGAACGTCGGCGCGCGTGAGGTTCAGACACGGCTCCTCGGGGTGAATGCCGCACCGGTGCAGTATCTCCGAGGCGTAGATGTTCCCGACGCCGGTGATATGCCGCTGATCCAGCAGGAACACCTTGATCGCGGTGCGCCGCTTGCCCAGCAGTGCCGCAAGCTCGTCCTCGCTGGGGCTGTCCTCCAAAGCATCGCGCCCGAGATTACGCAAAATCACGGACTGCGCCCGGTCGCCGACGACCTCGAGCCGCCCGAGGCGGCGGGCGTCGCGGTACACGAGAGTGCGGCCGTCATCAAGCGTGAACGCCGCCCGGGTATGGGACGGCAGCGGCTCCTCGCCCACCGGATAGAGTTGGCCGGTCATGCGGAAGTGGCAGACAAGAATCACCGCGCCGTCGAGGCAGATGATGAGTGCCTTCCCGAGACGGTCGATGCGTATGATGGTGCGCCCGGCGAGGGCCGAGGCGAACGCATCGGCATCGCCTTCGACGATCTGCGGGGCGAGGACTTCGACACGGACGATCTTCCGGCCAAGGATGCGGTCGGTCAGGTCACGGCGGACAGTCTCGATCTCGGGTAGCTCAGGCATGGGAGGTATAACGACGATCCGGCGGGGTTTGTCCCCGGCGCAGGACATTGTCGATGCTGTTCTACCCGGCGGACGCAAAACGCTGAACACAAAACGCTGAACGCTGAACGCAAAATCAAAGGCGAAGGACGGCAGCAATGGCAAGAGCCGACAAGCGTTGGCGTAACAGCAGCCCGGGCAAGCTGGGAGGCCGTTGCGAGCGAGCTCGCCGCCTTTTCCGTTCTTCGCCGTTCTTTGTCGTTCTTAGCCGTTCTTCGCCGTTCTTTGCCGTTCTTCGCCGTTGATTCTGCGTTCAGCGTTCCGCGTTCAGCGTTTCCCTTTGCGGAGTAGGAAGTCTTTGACCCCGACTTCGGTTTCGCTTATCATGGGCCGCCGAATACCTATCAATGAGAACGTGGGGAAACCGATGACCAACAAAGCCCTCCGCAACCGGCAGTTTTTGGCCGACTTGTTCGCCGGCCCTTTCCGCGGACACGCAATCACGATGGACGCCCCCGCCGAGTACGCGGTGTCTCAGCCCCCGGAGTTCCGTGGCGACCTGTCATGCTCCGACCGGCCCGTCAGCGAATGGGTCGAATGGGGTATGCGGGACTTCGAGGCCAAAGCCCGGTGGGACAGCGAGATCGACGACGACAACGTGCTCTCGATCCGGGTGGGGACGGGCACGCAGCTCTTCGCCGAGGCGTTCGGATCGCCGGTCGCTTACGCGCCGGGGTCGAACGCCTTCGCGCTGCCTTGCGTGGATACGCCCGAGGCGGCGGACGCACTGCCGGAGCCGAGCCTGGACGCGAGGCCGCTGGCGCGGGTCTTCGAGTACGCGGAGGCCATGAGCGAGAGAGTCGGGCCAGGCGTGCCGGTGTCCGTGCCCGACATCCAAAGTCCCTTCGACATCGCCGCGCTGGTGTGGAAGAAAGAAAGCCTGTTCGTCGCGATGATCGACAAGCCCGACGCAGTGAAGCGGCTGGTGGGCAAGTGCCAAAGCCTCCTGACCCGATTCCTGAAGGAACTCAAGCGCCGGTTCCCCGACTGCAACCTGTGTCACTGTCCGAACGCCTGGGCCCCGCCGGAGCTGGGGTGCTGGATGTCCGAGGACGAGGCGGGGGCCATGTCGGTGGCCATGTTTGAGGAATTCTGTCTCCCGAGCCTGATCGAGATGAGCCAGGACTTCGGCGGGATGTTCGTGCACTGCTGCGCGACCGCCGACCACCAGTACGGGGGCTTCAAGAGGATTCCAAACCTGCGGGGCATCAACCGGGTGTTCCAGACGCCCGGCCCGAAGCCGGCCGTCGAGGCGTTCTCCGGGGCCACGGTCCTGATGATGGCCTGGATGACTGAGGCACAGATCGCGGAACTCCTGCAGATAGCCCTCCCGGACACCCGCTACCTGTTTAACACCGGGGCTGCGACCGCCGACGAGGCGAAGCGACTGTACGAGTGGCTGCGGGAACGCTGCCCGAGAAGCTAGAGGAACCGGAGGGTTCGAATGCCCTGGTTGTCTGCTCGAAGATGCCTGCGTTTCCTGCCCGTCCTCGCCTGGATGGGCATCATCTTTTTCGGGAGTTCGCGACAGAACATCAACATCCCGCCGGCCCCGAACGGCTGGTCGGTCGAGCGCCCGATCAAGAAGGTGGCCCACATCTGCGAGTATGCGACGCTCGCGTTCCTGGTGGGCTGGGCCATCGGCGGGGCCACCGGCCGCACTCTCGCGATTTGCGCCGCCGTGGCGGCCGTCTACGGCGCCAGCGATGAGATCCACCAGGCCTTCGTGCCGACGCGCCATGCGCGGCTGTTCGATGTCGGGGTGGACACAGTGGGTGGTTGCCTGGGAGCCTGGGCGTGGCGGCAAGTGTGGCGGAGGAAAGATGGCAAGGCCCCCGGCGACTGATCGTCGCAGGTCCTTCCCCTGCCCGATATGGCGCGGAAATGCTACGGGCTGTCAGTATCTTCGTCGCGAGGCGCCGCGTGATCGGAGCGGTGGTGGCGGTGACGAGAGCGCGACCCGGAATGCGACCTCGGGCGCGACCCAGCCGATTCGTCCGAGCCGGAGGGCCTGGAGGAGGCGTGGCTGTGTCGATGGCTGCCGCCGCCTGAGTGCCGGGAGCGGTCGGAAGAGCGCGTCGATGAACTGCGGCTGGATGAGCGCGCGCGGGCACCGGGGCCGATTGCCTGCCGGGACCTGGCGGATGGCCTCCCACGGGGTATCGCCGGGGGCGGACCGCCACCGGGAGCCAGCCAGTCCGGCGGCGGAGTCCTCGGCAGCAAGAAGCTGAAGACGTTCAGCAGACTGCCTTTTAGAGCGAGGTTGATCCTCTCGTAGACCAACAGCAGACAGAACGCAACGGCGCCGAGCGCCATCTCCAGCATGATGTACGTCGAGTGGCTCGACGAGTAAAAGGTCGGACTCGGCCAGAGAATAGCCAGCGGGGCCTCCCAGGAATCGCGGACGAGGTGTGCGGTGAGCGCCAGGCCGGCAATGCCAGCCCAGTCAACGCGCGAGGTAAGCACGAGCAGCCCCACGGTGACGAGCGCGACGCACGCGAGCGAATGAGCCGGAGTGCGAATCCCGTCGTTCGCCATCTCGAAGGCATCCTGCGGGCGCTCGTAACTGGGCAGGTTCCGCGCTTGTTCCGCGGCCGTCGCCCAGTGATCCGAGTCGATGACTACAGACCCCAGGAGCAGAGGCAGCACGATGAACGGGAAGCGACGCCGGTTCCAAAACAGCGGAAGACAGACGGCAGCCGCCTGAATCCCGTGCGTCAGCTCCTCCACGATGACCCAGCTATGCAGTGATTGCTGGCGGCTGATGCCGAACTGAATTCCGTCGCCGATCAAGGCGACCAGGACCGGCAGGACGATCCCGCCCAGCGCCAGGAAGGCAAGTAAGATCGGCGGGAGATCCCGCACAGAGCTTCCCGCCTCCGTGCGGCCATAGCGAGTGTAGGAAGCGATGGTTCAATTCCTCCGTTTGCATCCAGGTGGCAGGCCCTCAGGCCCGCTGTTGTATATTCTCTATGAGCCTGGAGAACTCCTTGTTGCCCGAATCAAGGACCGGAATTCTGAAGTCAGGGTCTTGACGGCGGCGCAATCGCAGGCTATAGTTTGGTTGTCGACGCGGTGCACCTGCCTCGGGGCGTAGCGCAGTTTGGTCAGCGCGTCTGGTTTGGGACCAGAAGGTCGCCGGTTCGAGTCCGGCCGCCCCGACCAGTCAAGTCGGTGTGGTTTGGCTTGCCGAACGGGCAGTCCGGAGCCGTGAACGACTGGCGTAGCGGACGAGACGGCGGCTTGAGGGGTGGGACAACTCGAACCAGTTCATTCCCGGAGCGCGAACGCGGCGCTCTTTTTGCGCCTCGGCGATCCGCGAAGCCCGGCGCGTGAGCTGCGCGGACCGGCGGCAACGGTGAGCGGGTGTAGCTCAGTTGGTAGAGCGTCAGCCTTCCAAGCTGAATGTCGCGAGTTCGAGCCTCGTCGCCCGCTCCAGAAGACAAGCTCGGCCAACGACGGGCCGTTTCGGCGGGGCAGCGTAGGTCCGGGTTGGATGGTAGACGAGGCAGGCTTCGGCCCGTAAGCGCCTGGCGACTTTGAAGCGCCCGTAGCTCAGTGGATAGAGCAACTGCCTTCTAAGCAGTAGGCCGCGTGTTCGAGTCACGCCGGGCGCGCCAGACATAGCCGCCTGCGGCGGCTCGTCGGCAAGGGTCGGCAACAGCCCCCTCGCACTGAGGTGGCGAATTTGTCATCTCGTATAACGCGTTCAGCAGGCGGCGTGTGGTGGGGGTAGCTCAATTGGCAGAGCACTTGACTGTGGCTCAAGTGGTTGCGGGTTCAAGTCCCGTCCTCCACCCCAAGCAAGCGGCACGTAGCGAGCAGCCGTCCTCGGCCTCGGCGAGACTTTGACCGGACGGGACGGCGAAGTAACATAGGGATCCCGGTATGCAGATGCGCCCGTAGCTCAGCGGATTAGAGCAACGGACTTCGGATCCGTAGGCCGGGGGTTCGAATCCCTCCGGGCGCGCCAAACCAGGCAATCCAGGCGTCGGGAACACGAAAGTCGTAAAGAGTGGGGCGTTAGCTCAGTTGGCAGAGCAGGGGACTCTTAATCCTCAGGTCGTAGGTTCGATCCCTACACGCCCCACCATTATTCTTGTCTGACCGGCGATGGACCTGCAGCAGCCGCGAAGCGCGGTCGCCGCGACCTATGTTGACCGTAATCGGTGTTGACTGCTCACACGGGCGCGTGATGGAATGGCAGACATGCATGACTTAGGATCATGTGGGGAAACCCGTGGGAGTTCAAGTCTCCCCGCGCCCACCAGTTTGACACTCCTCCAAGCCGGCATCTCCCTTCGGATGTAGCTCGAGTTCCATTTGTTTGCCTCGGCCCGTCTTGGGTACCGGGGTGCTTTTGCGTTTCACGGCCGATATGGCCGGACACGAGTCCTTGGAAGCCACCTGCACGTTGCACGATACTGCGATGTACCACGCACCCGGGGCCGCGCATGGCGCGCGTCACCCCGCAGAATTCTCAGGGAAGGCCGGGCGTGATGCTGGCCCGACCACAGGGGAGAACCACCAGTGGAATACGAAGTGACACGCCAGCCCGGTTGCATCGCGGAGATTCATGTCTCTTACACCGCCGAGGACGTGAATAAGTACTTCGGCATGGCCTACGACCGGCTGCGCAACGATGCGCGCATCCCCGGCTTTCGGCCCGGCAAGGCCCCCAACGTCATCATTCGCAAGCGCGTGGGTGAAGACGCCGTCCGAGATAGCGCCTGGCTACAGCTCATCGAAAAGTCGGTCGAGAAGATTCTCGAAGCGGCGGACCTGAAGACCTACGACGAGCCGACGCTGAAGGACATGGAGAAAGGCTCGGAGGGCCTGGCCGAGGGCGAAGCCTACGAACTCGAACTCGTGACAACCCTGCCTCCCGAAGTCGCGCTCGGTGAGACGCGGGGCCTCAAGCTCGTGAAACCCGATACCGAGGTCACAGAGGAGGAAATCGCCAAGACGCTCGCCGAGTTGCAGGAGACTCACGCCGTGGTCGGCGAGGTCGAGCGCGATGTCGTTGCCGAGGGCGATCTGGTGAAGGCGAGGGTCATCACGACCGTCGAGGGCGACGACGAGCCTTACGAGGAGGCCGATCAGGAGATCGTCGTCGGGGCCGGCAAGTACCAGCCCGAGATCGACCGGGAGATGATCGGCAAGCAGGTCGGCTCTGAAGTCGAGATGGAGTACACTTACCCTGAAGACTACGCCGACGTTGCCCTCGCCGGCGCCAAGACAACGGTCAAGGCTACAATCAACAGCCTCAAGGAGCGCACTCTGCCGACTCTCGACGATGAGTTCGCCAAGGTGGTGGACGAGGAGTACGCGACCCTCGACGACCTCAAAGCCCGCATCCGCGAGCAGGCTGCCAGGGTGCATGAGGCCTTCGCGAAAGAGCAACTGGAACTGCAGGCCTTCAAGCAGGTTTTCGACAGCAGCACCATCGACATCCCTGCCGCAATGGTCGAGAACGTCGCTCGGGGCAAGATTGAAGACTTCGAGCGCGACCTCATCCGTGACGGCATGGACCTGCAGACCCTGCAGGAGGTAGCGGGCATCTCGAAAGCCCGGCTCCTCGACCGCGAAAGATTGGTCGCCGCGGAGGGCGTGCGGGTACACTTCTTGTACGAGAAGCTGATCGAGGCCGAGGGCATCGAGCCGACCGAGGAAGACATCAACGCCGCGATCACCGACTACGCCAAGGAGACACACACAGACGAAGCATTCCTTCGACAGGCGGCCGCAGTGCAAGAGGACTTCACCGAGCGGATGACCGAGCGCGCGGCGCGGATTCTCGCACTCAAGGCCCTGGTCGACAACGCGGAGATCGAGACGGTCTCCCGCGAAGAGTACGAGAGCCGCGAAGAGGAGATCTTCGCCCACGTCCACGGGCCCAATTGTGGGCACATCGTCGACGAAGAATATGAGGGCGAGCAGGCCGGGGAATCCGCCGATGAAACCGACCTATGCACCGAAGACCACGAGCACGGCCCGGAGTGCATTCACGCGGCGGAAGCCGAAGCGACTTCGGAAGCCGAGCCTGCCGTGGTGGCCGAAACGGCGGCAGAAGCCGCGGTAGAGTCCGAGCCGAACGCGGACGAGTCAGCGGAAGAGACCGCCGAATAAGCAGGTCTGTAACCGCCAGCCGGCGAATGTGGCGGAACTGAGGACCCAGGCGGCGCTACGGGCGGGCCTCTTGTCGGCGATTATCCTTCCGCCGGAAGTCTTGTGCTCCTCGAAGTGTGTTATGTTACTGAACTCTGCATAACCACGGAAGCGGCAGTGGCCGCGCTCGGGACGCACCTGGATGGCCCTGTGCCCCTACCTGCCCCGGGTCTCGGCGGAGTTTAGTAAGTCGAAGGGGTGATTGGCATGTTGATCCCGAACATCATCGAGCAAACGCCGCGTGGGGAGCGGTTCTACGACATCTACTCCCGCCTGCTGCGCGAGAGAATCGTGTTCCTGCACACACAGATCGACGACGTGGCGGCGAGCATCGTCGTCGCCCAGATGCTCTTCCTGCAGGGCGAAGACCCGACGGAGCCCATCGCGCTGTACATAAACTCCCCCGGCGGCAGCCCGTACGCCGGCATGGCCATCTACGACACGATGCACTATATCGCGCCTGAGGTGCATACGTGGTGCATCGGCATGGCTGCGAGCATGGCCGCGGTGCTTCTGGCGGCGGGCGAGAAGGGACATCGGCACGCGTTGCCGCACTCGCGCGTCATGATCCACCAGCCGTGGTCTACAGGCATCTCCGGCCAGGTCACAGACATCCAGATCCAGGCCGAGGAGTTCCTCAACACCAAGAGGGTGCTCAATCAGATACTGGCCGATCACACCGGCCAGCCGCTCGAGAAGATACAGCACGACACCGAGCGCGACTACTTCATGGGCGCTCCCGAGGCGCTGGAGTACGGGATCATCGACATCGTGGCGGAGAAACAACCCGAGGCAACTGAGGGAAAGTAACGACTCAGGCTGTCACGAGGACGCTCCAGCGAGGTCCGAGAGGGCACATCCGGGGCGAGCCGCCCGAGGGCGGGCTACGTAACACGTGTTCCGCGTTCGCTGAGGAGACGGTTTCATGGACCAGTTGGAATCGAGCGGGATGAGGCATCTCCGATGCTCGTTCTGTAACCGGGAGAAGCCCACCGAAGTCAAAGAACTCATCGCCGGTCCGGGAGTATACATCTGCGTCGAGTGCGTGGGCCTGTGCAACAAGATCATCCGCTCGAAAGCCGATGAGTCGGCCCGCGAACGGCTGGGCGTTGGCATTGTGCCGACTCCTCAGGACATCAATGCCTTCCTCGACCAGTACGTGATCGGACAGGAGCGCGCCAAGCGCGTGCTGGCGGTAGCCATTTACAACCACTTCAAGCGCGTCCGGCTCGGCCAGTTCGACGACGATGTCGAGCTTGAGAAAACCAATATCCTGCTGGTAGGGCCCACCGGGTCAGGCAAGACGCTGCTCGCCCAGTCGCTGGCCAAGCTTCTCGACGTGCCGTTCACCATCGCCGACGCAACGTCGGTCACCGAGGCCGGGTATGTGGGCGAAGACGTCGAGAACATCCTGCTGCAGCTTCTCGCGGCGGCCGGAAACGACGTAGAACGCGCCGAACAGGGCATCGTCTACATCGACGAGATCGACAAGATCGCTCGCAAGTCGGACAGCCCGTCGATCACCCGCGATGTCTCCGGCGAGGGCGTGCAGCAGGCGTTGCTCAAGATCCTCGAAGGCACAATCGCGAATGTCCCGCCGCAGGGGGGCCGCAAACACCCGCAGCAGGAATTCATCCAGATCAACACTCGCAACATCCTGTTCATCTGCGGCGGAGTGTTCGACGGTCTGGTGGACATCGTCCGCAGCCGCACCCACAACCGGGCAATCGGTTTCGGCGCGGCAGGCGGAACAGCCGCCGACTTGACGGACGACGAACTGATCGCCCAGGTGCTGCCGGAGGACATTATCCGCTACGGCATGATCCCCGAGTTCGTAGGGCGACTGCCGACCGTCGCCACACTGCACGGCCTCGACCAAAAGGCGCTGCGGCGCATTCTCGTCGAGCCGCGCAACGCCCTGGTGCGACAGTACCAAAAGACGATGTCGCTGCTCGACAACTGCGAGTTGATCGTAACCGAAGAGGGCCTCGATGCCGTGGCCGACGTCGCACTGAAGCGCAAGACCGGCGCCCGCGCCCTGCGCGCGACCCTCGAGGAGATCATGCTCGACGTGATGTACGACATTCCGTCCGATCAGGATGTCATTCAGTGCATCATCGACGCCGAATCGGTCTACGACCGGACACCGCCCAAGCTCGTCAGGCGCGGCGAGAAGCTTTCGGACAACCTCGAGCAGAAAAGCGCATGACGGGGCAAGGCGCGCTTGGCGCAGACCGCGCTCGGCGCGAGTTGCACCCCGGATAGGCTGTACCCGGCGCAGCGCGGAAAGCGGAAAGCGGACGTCTCTTGCAGGCGGTTCGCAGTCTGCATTCCGCGCTTCGCGTTCTGTGCAAGGCGCCATACGCAAAGCCGGACTGAGCGCCACAATCCAAAACCAAGATGGGGCTGCCATCTCCTCTCGCGTCCCTGTGGTCGCGCGGTTTGCCGTGCGAATCGCGCCATGAATGGCGCGGCCACATGAGGCTGGAGGCTAACATGAACATGCGCTCCACGCTCATCTCCCAGGAACCCCTCCCATGAGTCAGGATACCGTCTTCAACGAGTTTGCCTCAGAGGTCTCGCCGGATGTCTCCGACCCGGAAAGCCAGCCGGCGCGGGACGAGCAAGCGGAGGGGCCACGCGATTTCGCGGTGCTGCCCCTACGCGACGCGTGCGTATTCCCGCACATGATCGTGCCCTTCGGGGTGATCCGCGAGAAGTCGATTCGAGCGCTGCAGGAAGCCAAGCGATTTGGCGAGCCGGTCATGCTCATCTCCCAGCGCCGCCCGCTGGACGAAGACCCCGACCCGGAGAACCTGTACCGAGTTGGCACGGTCGGCCGCGTCTTGCAGATGCTGGAGCTGCCTGACGGCACCCTACGCATTGTAGTCGAAGGCCTTTCCCGCGCGCGTGTGCGAGCCTTCGACATGGTCGCCGGCTACCTGCGCGCGATGGTCGAGCCGCTGCCCGAGGAGGGCGAGGTTTCGCTTCGCACCAAAGCCCTCATGCGCACCGTCGTCAGCCAGTTCGAGGAGGCGGTCAGCCTCAAACGCAACATCCCGCCCGAGGCGCTCGTCACCGCGATGAACCTCGACGACGCGGGGCGGCTGGCCGACGTGGTTGCGGCGTACGTCAACATCAAGCTTGAGGACAAGCAGTCTCTCCTGGAAATGACCGACACGAATCAGCGCCTCGAGCGCCTCGCCCGGATGCTCGCGGAGGAACTGCAGGTCCTGCAACTCGAGCAGGACATCCACAGCCGGGTGAGGGATTCGCTGGACGGCTCGCAGCGGGAGTACTGGCTCCGCGAACAGGCGCGCGTCATCCAGGAGGAGCTGTCCGAGCACGAGGGCGTTGCGGGGGACATCGACGTCTACCGCCAGCGCATCGCCGCGGCCCACATGTCCGACGAGGCGTCGGAGAAGGCGCTCGAAGAACTGCAGCGCCTGGAGCGTATGCCGCCGGTCTCGCCCGAGGTCAGCGTCATCCGCACCTACCTGGATTGGCTGTTGGAGCTTCCCTGGACGACCTCCACCGAAGACGAGCTGGACATCGTGCGCGCCACGAAGATACTGGAAGACGACCACTTCGGGCTGAAGAAGGTCAAGGAGCGAGTGCTGGAGTTCCTCGCCGTCCGCAGGCTTGTCAAGCAAGCCAAGGGTCCGATCCTGTGCTTCATGGGCCCCCCCGGCGTCGGCAAGACCTCAATCGGCAAATCGATCGCGCGCTCGATGAACCGCGAGTTCGTGCGCCTGTCTCTCGGCGGTGTACACGACGAGGCCGAGATCCGCGGACATCGGCGGACTTATGTGGGCGCGATGCCGGGCCGGTTCATCCAGGCCCTCCGCCGCGTGAAGAGCAACAACCCGGTGTTCATGATCGACGAGATCGACAAGATCGGCCAGGATTTTCGGGGCGATCCGTCTTCGGCCCTGCTGGAGGTCCTCGATCCCGAGCAGAACGACTCCTTCAGCGATCACTATCTGGAGGTTCCGTTCGACCTCTCGCACGTCATGTTCATCGCCACCGGCAATGTCCTCGACACCGTGCCGCCTGCCTTGCGCGACCGCATGGAGGTCATCGAGTTTGCGGGTTACATCGAGGATGAGAAGTTCCAAATCGCGAAGCGCTTCCTGGTCCCCAAACAGCGCAAATCGCACGGCTTGAAGACTAAGAACGTCAGCTTCGCCGACAAGGGCTTGCGATATCTGATCCGCCACTATACCCATGAGGCGGGCGTGCGAGGCCTAGAGCGCGAGGTGGCCAATCTCTGCCGCAAGGTCGCTCGCGGGGTCGCGGAAGGCTCGGAAGACCGCGTAGCCATCACCGAGCAGACGATCCCCGAACTCCTCGGCTCGCCGCGCTTCCGGTTCGATCGCAAGGCGGACACGAACACCGTCGGCATCGCCACCGGCCTGAGCTACACCCCGGCGGGCGGCGACATCATCAACATCGAAGTCTCGGTCGTCCCCGGCGACGGGGACCTGCTGCTCACCGGCCGGCTGGGCGAGGTGATGAAGGAATCGGCGCAGGCGGCGCTGTCCTACGCGCGGCTGCGTTCCCCGGATTTTGGCCTCGACGAGACCTTCTTCGAGAAGCACGACATCCACATCCACGTGCCCTCCGGCGCCGTGCCCAAGGAAGGCCCCTCGGCGGGTATCGCGATAGCCACGGCCCTCGTCTCGGCTCTCACAAAGCGTCCGGTCCGCAGCGACGTGGCGATGACCGGCGAGGTGACCCTACACGGAAAGGTGCTGCCGATCGGCGGGGTGCGGGAGAAGGTGCTGGCGGCCCACCGGGCGGGCATCCGCACCGTGATCCTCCCAGCCGAAAACGAGCGCGACCTGAAGGACCTCGACGAAATCCCGCCCGAGGTGCACAAGGACATCCGCTTCCTGTTCGCGGAAAACATGAGCCTGGTGCTGGACGAGGCGCTGGCGTAGACCGGGGACGACTGCCCCACAGGCCAGGAGCATCGTTTTTGGATGTGGCACTTTCAACGGTCAAGGCGCGGGGTGTC
>CAYWBK010000047.1:3474-21307 GCA_964455745.1 uncultured Armatimonadia bacterium | reverse complement strand
GCGAGCGCGTTGGAGCGCGACCGAGTTGATGAGATATGGACTTCGAACGATTCACTAACAAATCGAAAGAAATGCTAGGCAACGCGCAGCAGATCCTGCAGCGCTACAAGCACAACCAGCTCGACGCCGAACACCTTCTGCTCGCCATGCTGGAGCAAGAGGATGGGATGGTGCCCAAGCTGCTGGTCGCGCTGAACGTCGACGAGAAGGCGCTCACAGGCTCCGTCGAACGGTCACTCGGTCAACGCCCGCAGGCGGGGGCGGGACCGGCCGGCGGACAGGGGCAGATCTACATCACGCCCCACGTCAACCGCATCTTCGACGGCGCTTTCCACGAGGCCCAGCGGATGGGCGATCAGTATATCGCCGTCGAGCACATCTTCATCTCGATCATCATGGACGGGAAGACCGAGGCGGCCAGGATGCTCCTGGATGCCGGCGTCAATCTCGAACAGGTCTACGGGGCCCTCGCCAGCGTCCGCGGCTCGCACGCCGTGACCGATGAGGCGGCGGAATCCAAGTACGAGGCGCTCAAGCGCTACACCCGCGACCTCACCGAGATGGCCCGCGAGGGCAAGCTCGATCCGGTGATCGGGCGCGACCGCGAGATCCGGCGGGTCATCCAGGTCCTCTCCCGCCGCACCAAGAACAACCCGGTGCTCATCGGCGAGCCGGGCGTCGGCAAGACCGCGATCGTCGAGGGCCTCGCCCAGGCGGTCGTCAGCGATGACGTCCCGGGGATACTGAAGGGCAAGAAAGTGGTGGCCCTGGACCTTGGCGGGATGATCGCCGGCAGCAAGTACCGGGGCGAATTCGAGGAGCGTCTCAAGGGCGTCATCGAGGAGATCCGGGCGGCGGCGGGCGAGATCATCGTGTTCATCGACGAATTGCACACCGTCGTCGGGGCCGGAGCCGCCGAGGGCGCGATGGACGCCTCGAACATGCTCAAGCCCGCTCTCGCCCGCGGAGAATTGCAGTGCATCGGCGCGACCACGCTGGACGAGTTCCGCAAGAACGTGGAGAAGGACGCCGCCCTGGAGCGCCGCTTCCAGCCTGTTTTGGTTGAGGAGCCGAGCGTCGCAGACACCATCGCGATCCTGAAGGGGCTGCGGGAGCGCTATGAGAAGCATCACGGGGTCACGATCTCCGACGACGCTTTGGAGGCCGCTGCGGAGTTGTCCAGCCGCTACATCACCGACCGCCACCTGCCCGATAAGGCCATCGATTTGATCGACGAGGCCTCAAGCAAGCTGCGGATCGACATCTACGACTTGCCGGATCATCCGGACAAGTTGCGCGCTCGGATCGACGAGTTGACCGCGAAAGGCGCGGAGACGGCGCAGTCGGGAGACTACGAGGCTGCCAACAAGGTCAAGGACGAGATCGACGGCCTGCAAAGCAGAATCCCGCAGGCGGAGGAGGACTGGGCCGGGCGCGAGCCGGTCAGCGAGATCGTGACTGCGGAAGACGTGGCGAGCATCGTCGCCGACTGGACGGGCATTCCGGTGAAGTCGATGTTCGAGGCGGAAGCGCACAAGCTGCTGCAGATGGAATCGCGGCTGCACGAGCGCGTGAAGGGGCAGGACGAAGCCGTCGTCGCGATCTCCGAGGCGATTCGCCGGGCCCGCGCAGGCCTCAGAGACCCGCGCCGCCCGATCGGCTCGTTCATCTTCCTCGGTCCTACCGGCGTCGGCAAGACCGAGCTGGCCAAGGCGCTCGCCGAGTTCATGTTCGACACCGAAGAGGCGATGGTCCGCATCGACATGTCCGAGTACATGGAGAAGCACTCGGTCTCCCGGCTTATCGGCGCGCCGCCGGGCTATGTCGGCTACGAGGAGGGCGGCCAACTCACCGAGGCCGTGCGCCGGCGTCCCTATCGCGTCATCCTGCTGGATGAGATCGAAAAGGCACACCCGGATGTCTTCAACATCCTGCTGCAGATTCTGGAAGACGGGCGGCTCACCGACAACGCCGGTCGGGTCGTCGACTTCCGCAACACCGTGGTGGTGATGACGTCGAACGTGGGCAGCCAGTACATCCGGCCTATCGGCAAGGCCCTCGGGTTCCAGGCGCCTTCCGCCAGCCGGCGCAGCAAGGACGAGGAGGCGGAGTATGAGGCGATGCGCGAGCAGGTCATGGGCGCGCTGCGCGAGGTCTTCCGACCCGAGTTGCTCAACCGCATCGACGACATCGTCGTCTTCCACACCCTGACGGCGGCGGAGATACTGGAGATCGTGGACCTGATGATGGCCCGCGTCGGCGAGTCACTGGCGGAACACGACATCTCCCTGCAGGTCAGCGATACCGCAAAAGCCTTGCTGGGCGGCGAGGGCTACGACCGGATGTTCGGGGCGCGGCCCCTGCGCCGGGTGATTCTCAAGCGGGTGGAGAACCCGCTGTCAAGTGCGATCCTGCGTGGGGAGTTCAAGGCGGGCGACACCGTGTTGGTCGACGCCGAGAACGACGACATCGTGCTGAGGCTGGTGGTCGGGGAGTAGAGACGACGGTCGCCGCTGGGGCGACCTGGTGGCCAAGGGAGGCTGTCCATGGGTACGAAGTTGGTCTATGTCGCCGTCGCGATACTTGCGGTTCTCCTGATTGTGGCGTCAGTGCACTACTCGGAGCCAAGCAAGACGTCCGAGCTGCTGTGCGGAGCCGGTGTCCAGTTCTCTGCTACCGTACTGGGCTTTCTGCTGTCCGCCTGGGTGGCCGTGGACCTATTCCGTCGCGGGCAAGAGAAGCACGAGGAGGAGTTGCGCCACGAGCACGAGCGCCGCGAAGCGGAACGCTCTCAGGAGCAAGTGGCCCGCGCATCGGAAGAGCGAATGCGGCTCGCCCGCCAAGTGGCAATGTCGGCCTCTGCCTTGTCCCACATGCTCAACATCAATCGTGCTGTTGCGCAGACGAAGCTGAACTCGAACACCCCCGACTACAACGTCTTCACCACCGGTAACCTCGCGGGAACACTTGCCGCTATCGGCAGAGATGCCGACGTTCCTCAGGCCGCTCTGCTTGGCGGCTACCTGGAGTCCCGGTTCGATGCGATAGCGCAGTTGGACGCCCGTTTCGAGGCCGAATTCTCAGCAACCGAAGGCGTCTTGTACGTTCAGGTGGTGCGGGCGCACAGATTCCAGGATGCGTTCAGCCGCACTGCCCGAACGCTGCTGGGCGTGACAGACTGCGCCACGCGCGCGTTGTTCGAGCTAGAGACTGCTCTGACCGCCGCATTGAAAGCGGACGACGTTGACGGACAGTGGGCTACAATAGTTGAGGCCTTTAGATCAGCGGTGAATGGTGCCATTGGGGCAGCAATCTAGCCGATGCGCTCGCGCCATCACAGGTAGGCGGCACCAGACGACGACCGCGTTAGCACTCGCCGTCATCGAGTGCTAAATGCCTCTTGCATCGAGGTGCGAAAGCCGTTATCATACAGCCTCGGTGGGCAGAACGCGCACCATTGCGGTGTGCCTGCCCACGCTACGCACGCCACAACCCGTGAGGACACTCATCGCCCCTGCGGGGGCAAATGTTGAAGGGAGGTGCAGTGCATCATGGCACTCAAGCTGTTAGGGTATCGCGTAATGATTAAGATTGACGAGGCCCGCACGAGCGAGGGAGGGATTCTCCTGCCCGAGTCCGCGCAAGAGCGGCCGCAGAAAGGCTGCGTCGTCGCTGTCGGCGAGGGCAAGCGCTTGGACAACGGGACGCTGGTAGCCCCGGACGTTGTCGTCGGCGATCACGTCATCTTCGCCAAGTACGGCGGCACCGAGATCAAGGACGAAGGCGAGGATTACACCATTCTCGACGCCGACTCGATCTATGCCAAGGACGTTGCTCCGTGCTGCTGCTGCGGTTCGGAAGAGAAAGCCGAGCAGAAGCCGGCGGCCGCACCCGCCAAGAAGGCCGCGAAGCCGGCGGCGAAAGCGAAGAAGAAGTAACAGGGCGTCACCGAGCCCTGTGTGTGTCCAGTCTTAGCGCCGACGGCGCAACCGAAGACCAGTGTAAGGAGACACGTGTGCGATGGCTGCAAAAGAGATCCTATTCGACGAGAACGCTCGGCGGGCCCTCGAGCGCGGCGCAAATGCCGTTGCCGATGCAGTAAAGGTCACCCTTGGCCCGAGCGGGCGCAATGTGCTGCTTGACAAGAAGTATGGCTCCCCCACGATCACCAAGGACGGCGTGACCGTCGCCAAGGAGATCTCCCTGGAGGACCCGTTCGAGAACATGGGCGCGCAGCTTCTGAAGGAAGTCGCGTCCAAGACCAACGACGTGGCCGGCGACGGCACCACCACCGCCACCGTATTGGCCCAGGCGATCCTCAAGCGCGGCCTCAAGGCCGTGGCCGCCGGGGCGAACCCGATGTTCCTCAAGCACGGGATCGACAAGGCCGTCGATGCTGTGGTCAAGAACCTGAACAAGATCGCCATCCCGGTCGATTCGCCCGAGGAGATGCGCAATGTCGCATCGATCGCGGGCAACGATCCGCAGATCGGCAAGGTTGTTTCGGAAGCGATGCAGGAGGTCGGCAAGGACGGCGTCATCACCGTCGAGCAGTCCAAGGGCATCGAGACCACGCTCGAATTTGTCGAGGGGATGCAGTTTGACAAGGGTTACCTCTCCCCCTACATGGTGACCAACCCCGAGACGATGGAAGCTGTCCTGGAAGAGCCGATGATCCTGCTGTATGAGAAGAAGATCAGCGCGATTGCCGACATCATCCCGCTGCTCGAGAAAGTCGTGCAGAGCGGCCGGCCGCTGCTGATTGTGGCGGAGGATGTCGAGGGCGAGGCCCTCGCGACCCTCGTCGTGAACAAGCTGCGCGGCGCTTTGCAGGCCATTGCGGTCAAGGCCCCCGGCTTCGGCGACCGCCGCAAGGCGATGCTCGAGGATATCGCCATCGTCACCGGCGGGACGTTCCTGTCCGAAGACCTCGGGATCAAGCTCGAGAACCTGGAACTGGAGATGCTCGGCAAGGCTCAGCGCATCACCATCACCAAAGACGAGACCACCATCGTCGAGGGCGCCGGCAGCGCAGAAGCCATCAGCGGGCGCATCGAGCAGCTTCGCCGCCAGATCGAAGAGACGGATTCCGACTACGACCGCGAGAAGCTCGAAGAGCGTCTGGCGAAGCTCGCCGGCGGCGTCGCAGTCATCAAGGTCGGCGCGGCCACGGAGACCGAACTCAAGGAGCGCAAGCACCGCTTTGAGGACGCCCTGTCGGCCACCCGCGCGGCGGTTGAGGCCGGCATCGTGGCCGGCGGCGGCGCGGCGCTCATCGCGTCTCTGCCCGTCCTGGACAAGGTGAAGACCTCGGACGCCGACGAGAAGACCGGCGTCAACATCATCCGCGAATCGCTCCCCGAGGCCTGCCGCTGCATCGCCGAGAACGCAGGCTTCGAGGGCTCCGTCATCGCCCAGCAGGCAACCGAGCAGAAGGACCCGCGCTTCGGCTTCAATGCCGTGAGCGGGAAGTTCGAGGACCTCATTGCGGCCGGCATCACCGACCCCGTGAAGGTGACGCGCTCGGCTTTGGGGAATGCTGCGTCCATCGCCGGCATGATCCTGACGACCGAGAGCATCCTTGCCGAGATTCCCAAGCCCGAGCCGCCGATGCCGGCGGGACCTCCGGGCGGCGGCATGGGCGGCATGCCCGGCATGATGTAGATGCAGTGAGCCTGAGACGCACCGGACTACGCGCGAGGGGGCCTGCGGGCCCCTTCGCCTAACGAACGGGGCCTTCGGGCCCCGTTTGTGCTGTGTGGGGAACGGAAACGGCGAACGCACATGATCTCCGACAAGGTCGCAAGGCGTGCGGCGAAGAGGGGAGCCTGAAGATGACACGAGGGCTTGCACTGCTAGTGGCAGGCTCGGCTTGCTTCGCTGTGTCAGTGGCCGGTCCAGTGACGGCCCAGGCGAAGAGCCCGAACGGCGCTAACACGCTCGGCGGCAAGTCGTACACCGTCTGGACCGAGAGCAGCATGAAGCGCGTGATGCCGAAGTCACGCCCGGCCCGTTCGGCGGGACAGCCGAAGGCGCGCATCTCGCTGGCCGGCGGGGAATACGAGAGCTTCCAGGTCGCCCTGCTGCCGGCATCCGGGCACGAACTACACGAGGTGCGCATCCGCGTGAGCGACCTGGTGTGCGAGGCCAACGGGGCACGGATCGGCTCACAGCACGTCGAGTGGCAGCAGGTGGGGTACGTGTGGGTCGGCAGCCTGGCTGAACGGGCCATTGCGCCCAACGCGAAGGTACACCCCGATGCCGAGGTGCCCGGATGGTGGCCGGACCCGCTGCTGCCCGTGGAGTCGTTCGAGGTGAAGCCAGATTTCGCCCAGTCTGTGTGGATCACCGTCTACGCCCCGCCCGGCACGCCTGCCGGCACATATACGGGCGCCGTCACCGTCTCGCCGAAGGGTGAGCCGACCACGAAGGTCGAGGTGCAGGCCCGGGTTTACGGCTTCAACCTCGCTCCCGGCGCAGGCCACTTCAAGACCGCCTTCGCTCTCTTCGATGACAACATCGCCAGCGTCTACGGCAAGAAGAGCCTCGACGCCAAGACCCGCCGCCAATGGGGCGACTTCGTCCTCCGGCACCGCCTGAACCCGGACAACATCTACCGCCAACAGCCACCGGATGTCACCGACCTGGAACACTACCTCAAGGGAGGCATGAACAGCTTCACCGTCATGTCCATGCCGGAGAAGGTGACCGGGATCGAAAATTGCCGCAAGGCCATCTCGGCGTTCATGGAGCGACTGGGCAAGTCCCGCGATCACGAGGCCCTGCGGAAGATGGCCTTCGTGTACGGCTTCGACGAGATAGACAAGGACAAGTTCGATGCCATGCGGCAGGTCTTCGGGATGGCCCGGCATGAGTTCGGCCTCCCGACCATGACCACCGGGCATGTGCCGCAGGATTCACAAACGCTGCGCGATCTGCAGATCGATTGGCTATGCCCGATCACGGACTGGCTCGACTTCGGCAAGGTCGAGCGTTGCCGCGCCGAGGGTTTCAAGGTATGGTCGTACTGCAGCCTGCAGCCGTATCCGCCATTCCCGAACTGGCGGCTGGATTGCCCGCTGGTCGAGGCGCGGGTCATGTGGTGGCAGGCGTACCACGAGAACCTGGACGGGTTCCTGTACTGGGCCCTGAACATCTGGAGCCGCCCCAACAACGATAAGCCAATCAACCCGTCGGACGGCCCGTTGCTGAAATGGGGCGTCACCACGCTGCCTGACTACCCCTGGCTGCACGGGGACGGGCTGCTCCTGTACCCCGGCGTCAACGGCCCGATGGGCAGCATCCGCCTGGCCAACATCCGCGACGGCCTCGAGGACTACGAGTACCTGTGGTTGCTCGCCCAGAAGAGGCACGGTCGGGAGGCCGGGCGCACGGCGTGCTTACCGGTGGCCGAGAGCCTCGCCAGCTATACGCGGGACCCGCTGCGCGTGGACGCCCAGCGCGATCGTATCGCACGAGAGATCGAGGATTAGCTACGAGGGGCACGCTGCATGATTCCGCTGCGCGACAATATCGTCAGCCGCACGTTCCCGGTGGTGAACATCGGGATCATCGGCGGCTGCGTGGCGGTGTATCTGTGGCAGGTCGCGAACCCGCACGAGGCCCAGGCGTACTTGTTCAAGCCCGCGCTCCTGTTCTCGCTGGATGCGCTCTTGCGGCTAGGGCTGGTCAACATTCTCGTCCGCCTGATGGCGTCCACTTTCATGCACGGGGGCCTTCTCCACATCGCCTCCAACATGCTTTTCCTGTATGTCTTCGGCGATAACGTCGAGGACCGCATGGGGCACGCCCGATACCTGGTGTTCTACCTACTGTGCGGCTTCCTCGCGACCCTGGCGCACAGCTTCATGTCGGTGATCGGCCTCGGGCTGGGCGACCGGCTGGGGGTGCAGACCCCGATTATCGGGGCCAGCGGCGCAATTGCCGGGGTGCTGGCGGCGTACTTCTACCTGTTTCGCGGCGCGTTCGTCAAGACGCTCATCATCATCGTCATCATCCCGCTGTTCATCGACATTCCGGCGGCTGCGTTCATCATCCTGTGGTTCATCATGCAGGTGTTCCAGGGCCTCGGCACGCTTGGCACGAGCGGGGCGGGCGTGGCGTTCTGGGCGCACATCGGGGGCTTTGCGGCGGGGTATTACCTGGTGCGACGATTCGTCCCACGGGGACGGCAGGCGCCGCCGCGTCCGCGTATACTACGCATGGATACATATTAGAGCCGGCTCCGAATGACGCCGCTACGTTGGGAGGAGACATCGTTTTGAAGCTGTCCGAGTCGTCAGATGCCAAGGGGACTCCGACCGACTATCGGAACCGTGGAGTCACCGCCCGCATCCTGGTCATCGCCCTGCTCATCGCGCCACTGAACTCGTACTTCATGGCCTACCTCAACGGCCCGCGGGGGATCGAGGACCCGACGGTCGTCTCCCTGTTCTGGAACATCGTCTTCCTGCTGTTCGTGTTCCGCCTCATCAATGCAGCGCTCTTGCGGTGGTTCCCCAGAGCCGCATTCTCACCCGCCGAGTTGATCTCGTTCTTCATCCTGCTGTCGGTGGCGAACTGCACGAGCGGCCAGGACACGCTCAAGACCACCTGGGCGACAATGATGGGGGCCTTCAAGTACGCTTCCCCCGAGAATCACTGGCAGGACCTGTTCATCCGCTACATCCCCCACGGGATGGTCGTTTCGGATACCGGAGCTCTGGATCGTCTCTGGAACGGCGACAGTTCGATCTTCGACAAGCGCAACTACCTCATCTGGGTCGGGCCGATGTTCCGGTGGTGGCTGTTCTACGTGGCGCTGTGGACCGCGCCGGTCGGGCTGTCGGTGATCTTGCGGCGGCGGTGGGTCGATCGCGAGCGCATGAGCTTCCCGATTGTGCAGCTTCCGCTGGAACTCACCAAGCCGCGCATCCCCCTGCTGCGCCATCCCGCGTTCTGGGTCGCCGTCGGCATCACGGTCTGCATCAACACGATCAACGGCCTGCACTCACTCTACCCGGCTGTCCCGTTGCTGCCGATCAAGATCTGGTCGTCAGATGTGAACAACCTGGAGAAGTTCTTCGTGGGGCGGCCCTGGAATGCCATCGGCACCTTCTACGTGTGCTTCTACCCCTTCATCATCGGTCTCGGGTTGCTGCTGCCGCAGGAGTTGAGCTTCTCGCTTTGGTTCTTCTACCTGTTCTGGAAAGCCGAGGCCATCGTGATCGCCTGGATGGGCCTCGACAAGACGCCCGAGTTCCCCTACATGAAGGAGCAGTCGTTCGGCGGCTACATCGCCATCCTGGGCTTCTCCTTATGGGCGGCGCGGGGGTATCTTCGCGATGTCTGGCATACCGTGCTGAGGCCCGGATCGGTGAGAGCCGCCGACAAGGGCGATCGCAACTGGGGCGCTTCGGCCTCGATGGACGAGCACGAGGCGATGAGCTACCGCACCGCGGTGCTGATCTTCCTGGGCTGTTTGGCTTACCTCGTCGGCGTCGGGCTGTCGCAGAAGATGGCTTCGGGCGTGGTGATTGCCTTCTTCGTGCAGTACTACTTCATGACCCTGATTGTCGGTCGCATCCGAGCCGAGATGGGAATGCCCACGCACGAGTTGGAGCGTCTCGGGCCGACCGTCATGCAGGGGAATATCCTCGGCGTGAACTTGCTGGGCGTGCAGAACTTGACCGGACTGTCGCTGTTCTTCGGCTTCACCCGCGGCATTCGCAACATCCCCCTCCCCCACCAGTTCGAGTCCCTGTACCTGTCGGAGAAGACGGGCGGCGACCCGAAGCGGCTGCTTTGGGCATCGATGCTCATGATCCCGGTCGGACTCGCAGGCGCGTATTTCTGGAACCTGTATCTGGGGTACAAGTACGGCCTCGGCGCGGGCTGGGCTCCGTGGATGCAGTGGTCATGCACGGAAGCCTGGAACCAGCTCGGGGGATGGCTCGGCAACCCGCAGCCGGTACAGTGGGGGCGAATCGCGGCCAGCGGCATCGGCTTCGGAGTGTACTTCGGCCTGATGCTGCTGCGGACCCGGTGGGTCTGGTGGCCGCTGCACCCGGCGGGCTTCGCCCTGTCCACGACCTGGTACATGGCGCACATGTGGACGCCGATGCTCATCGCCTGGCTTCTGAAACGCACGTCGGTACGTTACCTGGGCAGGGCGGGCATCCGAGCGCTGATGTCCGCCGCCTTCGGGCTGATCCTGGGGGACATCATCACAGGCTCGTTCTGGCTCCTGTGGGGACTGGCGTTCCACGTACCAACGTATGCTTTCTGGCCGTAGAGGGTGAGGCGGCCCCGGCCTGAAACGCGCACGGCTGAAGGGAGCGGTATGATGATTCGGTCCTGGTGCGTCTTCGCTGCACTGGCGGGCGCGTTGGCGGCGGCTGAACCCGCGAGCGCAGCCCTGCCCTCGGTGTTCCTGTACCACGACGAAGCCTACGTGGGGTTCAACTACCTCACTGCGTCGAAGGACGTCGTGTTCGCGCCGGATGCCTACTGGCCGATCCTGCCCGGAACGGTGGACGTGAGAGGCCACCACCGCGAGCTGATGGAGGGCCTGCGGGGGGCATTGGCTGCCGTCGGGATACCGGCGCAGATTCTGGACGCGGCAGCCTGGGGCCGGCTATGCCAGGAGCGCAAGGCCGCCGTCGTCGTAGACATCGGGCAGATCGTGCCCGACACCGTTTTCAGAGGACAACCGACGGGAGCGCCACTGAGAGACTGGCTGATGGCCGGCGGGATGCTCGTGTATTCGGGCGACTGGCCGTTCTACTGGTATGTGGACGGCAGCGGGAAAGCGAGTTGCGAGGGTGCCGGGCCACAGGGCGGTGACGCAATCTTCGGCGCCGACCTCGTTAAGGAGGGCTTCACTGACTTCCCCACCAGCCCGACGGAAGTGGGGAAGCGCTGGCTTCCATCGTTGTCCGCGAGCTGGTCGCAGCGGCCATTCGATCTGACGGCCGTCCAGAAGGCGTGCCCGTGGAGCGAGGCGTACTTGGTCGGGGAGCGGGACCAGGGCGGCGCGCACCAGGTGGCGGCGGACGGTCTCGCCTTCCGTCCACCGGGGGCGAAGGGGTATTTCGCAGGCTTTCACTTCCGGCCTGGGATGCACACCGACACGAACCAGCTCGTATTCGAGTTCCTGACCCGGCGAGCGCCGACGCTGTTCGGAGGTGAGCGGCCATGACCTCGATCCGAACCCTCGCAGCACTCGGCCTCCTGTGCCTGGTAGGCTTCGCCCACGCCGAACCATCATTCCTGCGCGGTGTTGGGGGACTGAGCCTCACCGGCGATGCCGACGTGCAGTACATCGTCCGCGACCTCGTTCCGCGCGGCTTCAACCACATCCAAGCCTCCTTCGATGCGACCAATCCGGCGACGGCGCGGCGCATCAGCGTTTTGCATAAGGCCGGCGTCACGGTCTATGACTACTGCGCCGCCTACCCGGACCAGACTGGGCTGGACGGCGAATACCAGATTCGCGCCGACGGCAGCGTCAAGCAGGGCTTGGTCTGCCCGCGCTCGCACAAACGCCTCGACCAGATGGTGCGCACCGCGCTGGATGCCGCGAAAGCCGGCGCGGACGGGATCTGCTGGGATTTCATCACCGTTGAGAGCGCCGAAAAAGATGCCTGCTTCTGCGACAAGTGCGTCAAGGCGCTGGCAGACGCCCTTGGGCGGCCCCTCACCCGCCAGCAAGCGGTGGCGGCCATCGAAGACCCGGCGACGCTGTCGGTCTGGCGAAAGGTGCGCGAGGACAGCACGACTGCAGCGATCAAGTACGTGTGCGAGAACGTCCATGCGGCGCTGGCCGGGCGGGAGATGCCTTTCTCCGTGGGGGGATACATGATTGTGTCGCACACGAACCTGGGGATGGACACGGCGGAGATGTACAAGTACCTCGATGTGGGGGCGGCGATGATCTACCAGGGGCGCGAGGCCGCCCCGCTCGGGTGGATGCTCGGCGCGCTCAAGGGCTTCCAAGCCTACGGCGGGCGGGCGCGAAACGTCGTGTGCGTCGATGCGGGCTTCTGGGTGGATGAGCCGTGGCAGGAGTTGCTGACCACCTGCTATGACTGCATCCGCGGGTGCGCGGCCGGCTACTGCCTGTGGCCGGTGGCGATGGTCTCAAGCGACGACCTGCAGGCGATGAGTGTGCTCAACCGTTTGGACGGCGCGGTGTTCGAGCCGATCCGTACCGGCAAGGCCTCCGCCGCCGCGACCGGACTGCGCGCGTTCGGCAAGCAACTTAGCGACGCAAACGCGGTCAAGGGCATCGGCGATCTGGCCGCGAAGCTGCAGGCTGACCCGCAGTACGCTTACACCGACGACTTCGCGCGAGAGATATGGCCGTACTTGACGGCCCAGGCCGAGTGCGAGTTGAAGGCGCGGCACGCTGCCGATGTGGTGGCGGACATCCCCCCTTACCGGGTGCGCGTGACCGGCGATGGCTCCGGCGCGGCGATCTCAACCGCGGACTGGGCGATGGCGTGGGACTCGCAGTCCGAGAACATCGATCAGGTCGTCTACCGAGGCCTTCGGGGCAATGCCGCGACGGGAACGGCGAACCTGGGCCTGATGCGCCTGAGAGTGATCGGCTGGGCCGACTTGTGGGGGGCTCACAACAACACTGTGGTCGTATCCCGCGACGCGCAGCACATTTCGCTCCGCACCTCGGTCCGATCCGACGTGTGCGAGATCGCGCGTGTGGTCACGGTTCGTCGGCACGACCCGTGGATCGGTATCGAACTGTCGGTGCGGAACCTGGACCGGAAGGAGCATGGGGGGAAACTCTGGCTGTGGAACGGGTTCGGCATTCCGGGGATGCTGGAACGCGACCCGGACAATCCCTGGGCGGACGATGTGACGGAACTGAAGGACAACACAGTAACCGTTTCGGACGAGGGCTGCGGCCTGAGCATCTCCGCCGACCCGGCTGACCTGAAGCTGGGCGCCTTCGGCGGAGACGGCTGCTCCCACGCCTACAAGGACATCAAGCTAGGGCCGGGCGAGACGTTCACGACGAACCTGAAGATGCGTTTGTGGAGGCAGTAAGGCATAGGCGCTAAGTTAGGGCCAGATGCCGTCCAAGGAGGGGCCGGACCTACGAGACCGCCAGTCGTATCGGCGGTCTGAGCGACCGTAGGCCGCCAATTGTATCCGGCCCAAGCCGCCCGCGCAGGGGTGAACGGCCGGGTCGGATACTTCGCTGCGCTCGTAGTCCGACCCCTCCACACGGCCCGCGCCGCCTAACTTAGCGCCTATGAGACGGTAAGGTGATGGGTGCCGTGTTCGCCCGTCGGGACGGCCCCACCCCTCCCGTACCGGGAGGGAAACAGCTAACGGCGGTCGAGCCGTCCAAGCTTCACTGCCCCGCCTGCTCTTCGGTCTCGGCGGCGGCCGCAGGCAGCCATTCGCTTTGCCGCAAGAGGGCCTCGCGCGCGGCCTCCTGCTGGGCCGCTTGCTTGCTCGGCCCGGCGCCGCGACCGATTGTACGCTCCCCACAGAAGACCTCAACAGTGAAGATTCGCGCGTGCGGCGGGCCGTAGACAGCCTTCACCGCGTAGCGCGGAGTCAGCCGGGCCTCCTGCTGCATGGTCTCTTGCAGGGCGGTCTTGTGGTCGAAGCTACTGGCGCCGATGTGATCCTCCGCCAGAATATCGGCGAACACGCGCAGGATGACCTTTCGCGCAGCCTCCATGCCGCCCGATATATAAACCGCCCCGATCAGCGCCTCGAGGCCGTCCGCCAGAAGCGACGGTTTCTCCCGCCCGCCGGTTTCCGTCTCGCCCTTGCCAATGAGCAGGCCCGCGCCAAGGTCGAGCTTGCGCGCGACCCGTGACAGGGTCTGCGAGCGCACCGCCGCAGCCTTCATCTTGGTGAGCTGGCCCTCAGGCAGATGGGGGTATTCCAGGAAGAGGTGTTCGGCGAGTACCACGTCGAGCACGGCGTCCCCGAGGAACTCCAGCCGCTGGTTCGACTTCGAGGGATCCCAGCCGTGCTCGCGGGCATAAGAGGAGTGACAGAATGCCTGGCGGAGCAGATTGGGATCCATGTTGCCCAGAGACAACTGCTCGATGAGACGCTGATGATACTCAGTTGGGTCCATAAGGCTTCCCCGGTTGCTGTGGCCGGACCGACGGGGCGTGCAGAGAACCGTCCCCCACGAACGGAACGCGGGACCGTTTTCGGCCCCGCGCTCGGCGGCCTATTGTTCGTACCTGTGCGCTATGAGCACAGCGTTGTGTCCTCCGAAACCGAAAGAGTTGCTCATTGCGGCCTTCACCGGCATCTGGCGAGGGGCGCCGCGAACGATGTCGATGGCGATGTCATCATCCGGGTTGTCACAGTTGAGCGTATGCGGGACCAGGCTGTCCCTGATGGCCAACATGCACACCACGATCTCGGTAGCCCCGGTCGCCCCAAGCTGGTGGCCGTGGACGGGCTTCGTCGAAGAGACCGCGGGCTGCGGCGCGCCTTCCCAGACCTGCGCGATCGCCTTGGCCTCCATGTCGTCCCCGCCGACAGTCCCCGGTGCGTGGGCGTTGACGTACTGGACATCGCCGGGGGCAAGCCCCGCGTCGTCGAGCGCCGCCTGCATCGCCCTGGCCGCGCCTTCGCCGCTGGGAGTGGGAGCGGTGATGTGATACGCGTCGCCGCTCATTCCGTACCCGATCAGTTCGCCGATGATGTTCGCGCCGCGCGCCTTCGCGAACTCGAGTTCCTCCAGGATCACAACCGTGGAGCCCTCGCCCATCACGAAGCCGTCGCGGTCGCGGTCGAAAGGCCGGCAGGCGTGCTGGGGATCGTCATTGCGGCGCGAGAGAGCCTTCGCCGCGCAGAAACCGGCGATCGAGATCGGGATGATCGCCGCCTCGGAGCCGCCGGCGATCATGGCCTGCGCGGCTCCCCGCCGGATCACCTCCACCGCCTCGCCAATGGCGTGCGTGCCGGTGGCGCAGGCGGTCGCAATGGCCGTGTTGGGCCCCTTGGCCCCGGTCTCGATAGCGACCAGACCGGAGCCCATGTTCACGATCATCATCGGCACCAGGAACGGCGAAACTCGCCCCGGCCCTCGGTTCAGCAGTATCGTGTGCTGCTCGGCCCAGGTGGCCATGCCTCCGATGCCCGAACCGATGATGACCCCGACGTCGTCGGCATTCTCCGGCGTAATCTGCAGCCCGGAGTCTGCCAGCGCCATCTTCGTCGCGGCGATGGCGAATTGCGCGAACCGGTCGCAGCGGCGCGCGAGCTTCGGGTCCATCCACTCGGTGGGATCGAAACCGTGCACCTGGGCGGCAAAGCGGGTGTCATATTCAGCGGTATCGAAAGCTGTGATGTCGCTCATACCGCAGCGGCCCTCACACACCGAGGACCAGAACTCCGGCGCTGAATTGCCTACCGGCGACACCATGCCTATACCGGTTACGACTACGCGTCTTCTCATCTACTCACCTGCAGAAAATGAGTTCCGGACAGATGGGCGGGTGCATCGCGGCACACGTCCTGGCGAAATCGCGACCGGGCGGGATCCTGGCGGAGGCCTCCGGCCACATGCCCGCATGGAACGGCGGCTCCGCGCTGTACATCCCGGTGCGAGCCAACGTCCAAGCGGGCGTAGTGGCCTTCCGCTGGAATGCCCAGGGGGCAATCGCTCGTCAGGGCATGTCGCCATGAGGCGATGCCCCTCCCCGTCACCGGCGCTTACGCGCCGATGCCTTTCTCCTCCAGGTAGCGGACTGCGTCGCCGACGGTCTGGATCTTCTCTGCATCCTGCTCGGGGATCTCGACCTTGAACTCGTCCTCAAGAGCCATGATGAGCTCGACGAGGTCGAGGGAATCAGCGCTCAAATCGCCGTTGAAGCTCGCGCTTTCTGTGACCTTGCTCTCGGGGACGGATAGCTGCTTGACGATAACTTCCTTAACTCGCTCGAACAGTGCCAACGTGTTCACCTCCGGAGTTTTACGACGCGCAGCGGGGTCATTACATGACCATGCCGCCGCAGATGTTGATGACTTGGCCGGTAACGTATGAAGAACGCGGCCCCGCAAGGAACGCGACCACGTCTGCGACATCCTGAGCCGTACCGGGTCGCGCGAGCGGGATATTCCGCAGCCACGCATCCCGGGCCTCCTCAGGCAGTTGGTGTGTCATAGGTGTCTCGATGAAGCCCGGCGCGACAGCGTTGCAGTTGATTCCGCGCGGCGCGAGCTCCTTCGCCGTTGTCTTCGTCAGAGCGATCAGGCCGCCCTTCGACGCGGAATAGTTCGCCTGCCCGGCATTGCCGGTGACGCCCACGACCGATGCAATGTTGACGACACGCCCCGTGCGGGCCCTCATCATGTGCTTGGCTACCGCGCGGGTGCAGAAGAACGCGCTCTTGAGATTGACGTCCAGCACCAGCTCCCACTGGTCGTCCTTCATGCGCACGATCAGGCCGTCGCGGGTGATGCCGGCGTTATTGACCATGATGTCGATGCGACCGAGCTTCTCCATGACCTCCTCGGCCATGCTGTCGACCCACGCGCTGTCTACGACGCTTCCGATGCACACCAGCGACTTGCGGCCCAGGGCTTCAACCATCGCGGCGGTCTCTTCAGCCGTCTCGCGCACCATGTCGTTGATGACGATGTCAGCGCCGTCTCCGGCGAGCGTCAACGCGATAGCCCGTCCGATCGACCCGCCGGCGCCGGTCACGATTGCGACCTGATTTTCAAGTACCATGAAGGGATGACCTCCAGAAGGTGGGGGTGCGGAACGACTCTATGCCAGCGCCGCGCAGACCGCGTCGATGCCCTCGACGGTGCCCGTCGCCAGCGCCCGGACGCTCGGGTCTATGCGCGAGACCATCCCCGTCAGCACTTTCCCCGGCCCCACTTCGACGAACGTATCGACGCCCATCTCGACCATCTTGCGGATACCGGATTCCCAAAGGACGCTGCCGGTGACCTGCTTTTTCAGGGCTTCGCGGATTTCCTCGCCTTTGGTGCGCGGCAGCGCGTCCACGTTGGAGATCAGGGGCACGCAACCATCCGCCAGCGGCAGCGCGTCCAGATGCGGCGCGAGAGCCGCGGCTGCGGGAGCCATCAGGGGCGAGTGGAACGCGCCGCTCACCGGCAGCGGAAGCACACGCTTCGCGCCGGCCTCCTTCGCCAACTCGCCCGCCCTTGCCACGGCGGCTTGCGTACCCGAGATTACCAACTGCCCCGGGCAATTGTAATTCGCGACAACGACCGTTCCGACCTCCCCGGCGGCGGCAACCGCCCTCTCAAGCTCGGAGGCGTCAAGGCCCAGCACCGCGGCCATCGTTCCCCCGACTGTCGCGCCGGCTTCGGCCATCAACTTGCCCCGGACGCGAACGAACTGCGCGGCCAGTGTCGCGGGCAGGTACGCTCCGACAAGCGCCGAGTATTCGCCGAGGCTGTGGCCGGCGACCAGGTCGGCGCGGATGCCCCGGGCGGACAACACGGCCAGCACGGCGGCGCTGTGCGCCAGGATCGCCGGCTGCGCGTTCTGTGTGGCGGTCAGGGCGTCCGGCGGCCCCTCGAACATGATGCCCCGAAGATCGAAATCCAGGGCCTCTTCGATCGCGCCCAATGCCTCCCCGGCCTCAAGCAGCGCCTCAGCGAGATCGCGCCCCATGCCGACACTTTGTGATCCCTGTCCCGGAAAGATGAACCCGATCATGCGTTTGTCTGCCGCGTGCCGTTATTGCTGTCTGCCGTTGTTCGCCGTTTCTTGGCCGTTGTTCGCCGCTGTTCCCCGATCATGCGTTTGTCTGCCGTGTGCCGTTATTGCTGTCTGCCGTTGTTCGCCGTT
>CAYWBK010000047.1:0-3374 GCA_964455745.1 uncultured Armatimonadia bacterium | reverse complement strand
GATCATGCGTTTGTCTGCCGTGTGCCGTTATTGCTGTCTGCCGTTGTTCGCCGTTCGTTCAGCATTCAGCGTTCAGCGTTCCAAGTTTCCCTCTACCGCCACTTCAGCACCATCGCCCCGAGGCTGAAGCCCGCGCCGAAGCCGATCAGCAGGATCATCTCGCCTGCCTTGAGCTTGCCGGCCTGGTGCAACTCGTCGAGAGCGATAGGGATCGTCGCCCCGGAGGTGTTGCCGTAGCGCTCGATATTCACATATACGCGCTCGTCGGGTATGTCGAGCTTCTTCGCGGCAGCGTCGATAATGCGCAAATTTGCCTGGTGCATGACCGCCCAGGAGATCTCGTGCGAGGAGACGCCGGCCTTCTGCAAAGCGCGTTCCGCCACCTCAGGGCAGCCCCGCACGGCGAGTTTGAAAACCTCGTGTCCCTCCATGCGCAGGAAAGTGAGTCCTTCAGCCAGGGCTTCGGCATCGACCGGCCTGCGCGAGCCGCCGGCCGGGACCGACAGATACGAGCCGTACTCTCCCATCGTCTGCATGGAGAACGATAGCACGCCATCACCGGGTTCGCACGCCTCGAGGACTGCCGCGCCTGCGCCGTCTCCGAAAAGCACGCACGTCGCGCGGTCGGTCCAGTCGGTAATGCGCGAGAGTGTATCGGACGCGACGACCAGTACGTGCTCGAAAGCGCCGGAGGCGATGAACTGCGAGGCGGTCACGAGAGCGTAGATGAAGCCGGTGCAGCCGATGGCGAGGTCGAATCCTGCGGCGTTGGCAGCGCCAAGGCCCGCCTGGATGAGACATGCAGTGGACGGGAAAGCGTGGTCCGGGGTGACGGTGGCGACGATGATGAGGTCGATGTCTTCGGCCTGAAGGCCGGCATCGGCAAGCGCACGCTGGGCCGCGATCAGCCCGAGGTCCGACGTGGCCTGGCTCTCATCGGCAATGTGCCGCTCGCGGATCCCGGTGTGACTGACGATCCATTCGTCAGTTGTGCTGACCATCTTCTCGAGATCGGCGTTCGTCAGAATCTTGTCAGGAACGTACGAGCCGATGCCCGAGATTCGTGCGCCGCGGACATTCATCAAGCGGGTAGACCTCCCTCAGACAGAGGGGATTTCGACAGACGTCGACTGAGCGGACGCGACTGTCTCTTTGGCGGAGACGTCAGCCTCGGCGGCGGGGCGATCCCCGAGGATCGCGCAGTTCGCCCGCATGTGCCCGACGACATCACCCTCGACTGCCTTCTGGGCGACAGCGATCGCATTCCGAATGGCCTTGGCACTTGACTTGCCGTGGCACACAACGCAGATGCCGTTCACCCCCAGAAGCAGCATCCCGCCGTATTCGGCATAGTCGAAACGAGTGCGCAGTCGCCGGAGCGCCGGCTTCATCAGGAGCGCGCCCAGCATCGCGAGCTTGCTCTCCCTGATGCCGTCCTTGAGCAGGTGCACGATCGACTCCGCCAGCCCCTCGGCCATCTTTAGGACGACGTTGCCGACGAAACCGTCACAGACCACCACGTCAACATCCCCGGCGAAGATCCGGTCGCCTTCGATGTTCCCCGCGAAGTTCAACTGGCCGTCGCGCAAGAGAGTGTAGGCCGCCCGCACCAGTTCGTTGCCCTTGCTCTCCTCATGTCCGATGCTCAGAAGCCCCACCGTCGGATTGTCAAGCCCCAGCGCGTACTGGGCGTAGGTGCTGCCCATCAACGCGAACTCGTACAGATGTCGCGGCTTACAATCGGCGTTGGCCCCGGCGTCGATGAGCAGCCGCTTGCCCCTGCCGGTAGGCAGGAACACACCGATCCCGGGCCGCTGAATGCCCGAGATCGTGCGAAGCCTCATCGTAGCCATCGCCATGAACGCGCCGCTGTTGCCCGCCGAGACGACCGCTTGCGCCTCGCCCGCTCGCACCATCTCTACAGCTACGGCTAGGGACGACTGTCGCGACCCTCTGAGAGCCGCGACCGGGCTGTCGTCCATGGCGACGACGTCTTCGGCGGGACGAATAGTGAGGTTGTCGGGCTTCGAAGCGCCGGCGAGAGCTTTCTCAATGGCGTCCGGTTGCCCGACCAGGATGATCTCGGCGGAAAACGCCGTCGCAGCCTCGAGAGCCCCCTTAACGATCTGTGCGGGGGCGAAGTCGCCACCCATCGCATCGACGGCTATTCTCATCACGGATCACCCTGCAAGATCGGACCTGGTCGCGCGGGAATGCTATCCGCCCGCGCGATGGGGATCCCCAACTAGTCGCGCTCGCGCTTCTTCTTGGTCTCTTCCTTGATCGTGTGATCGACCTTGCGTCCGCCGTAATACCCGCACTTCTGGCAGGCATTGTGCGTTCGGATGGCCGTCTTGCACTGTGGGCAAGTCGTCAAAGTCGGCGCCACGAGGCCTTGGTTGGTCCGGCGCTTGTTGCGCCTGGTAACTGAATGTCGTCTCTTTGGCAGAGGCATTTCCGGTACTCCTCCATCGTCAGACCGCATCCCAGGGGATCGGCCTGCATGACCGTCGCGCTGATGCGAGACCCTGATAAGCTGCGCGGGTGATTCGCTGTACGCGACAGAGATATCTTACATCAACATCGGAACCGGCGCTCGTCCCCCTATGGCAGGAGGTCCCGCAGGCCGGCCAATCGGGGGTCGATATTATCCTTGCTACACGCACAGGGCCCGTTGCCGAGGTCTCGCCCACATACGGGGCAGAGGCCCGGACAGTCGGGTCGGCACAAAGACCGGGGCGGCGCGTGAAGCGTGAGAAGCTGGCGGAGCAATTCGGAGAGATCGACGCTGCCCCCATCCAGGATCGGGATCGGAGCGTCCTCCGCGGTTTTTTCGGCCATCGGCTGGTCGATCTGGGTGAGGCTGCAGATCTCGTTGACCGGAATCGTGATGGCCACCTCATGTATCTTGAGGCAGCGCCCACACTCCATGACCAACCGCGCTCGCACTTCCCCCTGCGCCGTGACCACGCTTCCCGTGTTGGTTAGCACGATCCTGCCCAGGATCGGGGCGAGGACCCGCAAGCCCGTTCCCTCGGGCGGGGGACCGTCCACTTCTACGGTAACGCGCCCATCCCCTCGCCGCAGATCGCCCAGGATGTCGTATTTCATAAAGTGATGACCGCGACGCTAGGCCGCGGAAGGTACGCGTGGTCGATGTTGATTTGAGTATACAAGCGGCCCGGAGTCGTTGTCAAGATTTGGACGAGTCACGCTGAATGCAGAATCAACACCAAAGACGGCAAGCGACGGCGACGAGCGGTGGCGTAACGGCAGACCTCGGCAATCAGAGGCCGCCGCTCATGGAGGTGTCGCCTTTTGCCGTCCCTGCCGTCCCTGCCGTCCCTGCCGTCCCTGCCGTCCCTGCCGTCCCT
>CAYWBK010000046.1:1998-21437 GCA_964455745.1 uncultured Armatimonadia bacterium | reverse complement strand
TTCGTGGCCCTCTTGACCCCCAAAAACAAGGGGCGAGTGTCAAAGATCGGTTAGCGACAGCCCCCGTCGCGTGCGCCGACATAGGCCAAGCTGCGTCGCCAGCACTTCCGACACACCATCCGAAGTAACCCAGACGCCCGCCATTCCCGATCGCAGGGGTGGCGGGCGTTGTTATACATGTCCCTCCGCGCCAGCGCATCTTCCGGTTCTGAGGCGATGCGCACGCCCGGCAATTGACGTGACCCTCTCTGACTCGATCCCCGGGATCCAGCGCGCCCAACATTATTACGCCGCTTTGACAACCGGCAGACGAAGCGCTCGGAAACTTGTCGAAGGCTGACCGTATCCCCTGATGAAGGGCGAACGGCATTGAACCACGGAGACACAGAGAACGACTGGGAAGCGGCCCGCCCGCCCCGCGCTAGGCGCTAAGGAACGTTGCCGTTCTCTGTGTTCTCTGTGTCTCTGTGGTCAATCGCCGTCCATTTCTCGGTAGGGCATCTCATTGCCGAGCAAGACCGTACAACCGGCGTACTCATACTGGCTATCGCCCGACTTCCCTGAAGGACACCTTGTCCAGCATCAGGTTTCGATCTTCGTCACCGACCTGCAGATCGTTCGTGTAGGCCAGCTTGATCTCGACGGTGCCCTGCGGCAGGTCAAGCTCCAGCGGGTACTCCCGCCAGTCCCCGCTCATAAGTTTCACATTGCCGGTAATCTTGCCGTCGATGTCCACCCGGACGTTGGGGTACTCACCCACTGCGGGCGTACCCGAAGCGGTGACCTTCATCAGATACCGCCCGGCTTTCGCGCACTCGACACGGGTGACGATGTAGCCGTTATCCCCCAGGTAGGCCACACCGGCGTTATGGTTGTACCAATGCATGCTTGGGTCGTGATCCCACTCGGCGCAGTGCAGCACCGTCCCCTCTTCCCCACCGAAGCTGGCTCCGATGCCCGTCAGCAGGCCCGCGATGAACCGCTTTGCCCGCGTCGCGTTGGCCGTCTCGGTGTCCCACTTGATCTCATCGACCACGACCAGGCCCTTGCCCAGCGGGATTACCGCGAGCGCCGCCGGGCTGGTCAGGAGGGCTTCCTTGCCCGGTTCGGTTTCGTCGAGGGCGATGAAGAGCTTGTCGACCAGCATGTTGCGGTCCTCAGTCGCGTTACTGGCGTCGTTGTTGAAGTGGATCGCCACCTCGTGCCGTCCCTTCGAGACGAACCCAAAGGTGGTGTAGGTGCGCCACTCGCCGTCAGTCTCAGCGAAGCTTCCGAGCGCCTTCCCGTCGACGATCACGTCTCCCGCCGGGTAGACTCCTTCGCAGGGGCTTCCCGAGGCCTCCACGCCGAAGATGTAGGCGCCGTCTCGCGGGAAGTCGATGTCGGTCCGCACGTAGCCCGCGGTCGCCAGGATCACGCCCCGCGCCACCTTCGAGTTGTACGCCCCCTCGATGCGCATGTCCTGAGCACTGTAGGTATCGACCTTCTTGCCCTCAAGCCCCTTGCTGAACGCGTAGTCGGCGACATCGAAGGATAGCGGCGTTTGGCTCCAGGAGATCCCGGCGTGCTTGCCCAGCCAGTAGAGGTCCTCGTTGCGGAAGAACTCGGACAGCGGGTGGACGCCGGGGATGCGCTGGGCAGGCCCCACCTGGTGAACCAGTTTCAGATCGCCGCCGATGAGTGGCCGGAGCGCCTCGTAGTCATCAGGGGTGATCCGGTGCAAGAGAAGGTTCCCGCCGCCGCTGACGAATTCCCGGACGGCATCCTGCGCCGCCAGAAGGCCTGCCGCGCTCCCTTCGTATACGAGGACTTTGGCGCGCCGGAGGGCATCGGGGGAGATGTCACCGGACACTGTCGTGTACGAGAGCCCGATGTCATCCAGCGTCTGCGTCACACTGGCGGATTTCGCGCTGACCAACGTGTCGCCGGAGCGCGCTTTGTAGTCAGCCAGGTAGGCGATCAGGCTTCGCAACAGCGCAGTCGCCGACGGCTCGGTGTCCGCCTTCGAGATGCAGCGCATCTGGCAGAGCATGAGCGTGCCCTTGCCGCGCGCGAACTCGATCAGCGGGGAGTGCGTCAGGCCGTTCGCGCAGCCGGACACGACGATCGGCGTCTCCCCGCGCCCCACCGGCCGGAGCGCTTCCCCGGCGGTGACGAGGTTGTCGCCGCGCCAGTATCTCAGGTCATCCGGCCCGAGGTGCGCCCCTGCGAGAGCCGGGTGGCCCGGCATCTGGGCGAAGGTCATCGTCGAGGTGAACCCGGCGTCCAGCGCCGCGGGGAAAGCGCCCGGCGGGTAGGCTGTCTGCTCGAGCACCAGCAGGCGACCGCCCGCCTGCACGAAGTCGCTGATCGGGCCACTGAGCGGATCGCGCTTGCCGATCACCGGCGTCCACTTCCGGTCGCCCGCCAGCGAGTCCGCTCCGATGACGAACACATCGCTGACCCCGGGGACGGGGCTGGGGGAGGCGGCCTTCGCATATCGGATGCCGAGGCGATCAAGGACCGCTGCGGTCTTGCCGGAGGGGTCGTAGAGGGCGATACGGGCTTTGGGCGAAGCCGCCGGGGCCGGTCGCGGGTGGACCGAGTAAGCGAGCATGTCGGAGAAGGCGACCGTATTGCCTGACTTCATCAGGATGATGAGCTGCAGCGCCTCGGACGACCGCACGGCGGGCATGGGGATGCTGAACGTGAACTGCTGGTGCTCTCCGGCCTTCATGTGCATGGGCCGGGTACCGGAGGCCACGAGCGGGCCAAGTGACGTGGATGTGCCGCGTGGCGCGGGCGTCTCGCCCGCGAGGCCGTCAGTGGGTGGAATCTCGGTCGAACGGCCATTGGCAGGCGAGACGCCTGCCCCACGCGTACCTTGGGCCCCTGCCCCACGCGGCGTCTCTCGCAACTCCCATGTGAACTGGAACTCCCCGTCGCTGAGCGTGTCGTTGTAGGCATCTACCGAGCGCGTGACGGTCTCGCCAGCGAAGAAGCTGTGGTCATACTCGCGGATAAACGCCGCGACGGGGCGCATTGCGGCCTGCTGCTCGGCGTAGCAGGGGTTCGTCTTCGCGTCGAGGTCGCCACCTTCGATCATCGTCCAGGGCGAGATGCCCGCGATCTCGTAATGGCGGTACGCGCGGATGGCGTCGCGCCAGGACAGGCCCTTGCCGCGCTTGTGATACAGGTCGAAGTTCAGGTACGCCTCGTCGCCGAACCACATCGTCTCCGAAGCGGGCGTCGCCGAGGGCACCCAGAGGAACTCGCCGATGTAGACGGGCTTCTTGCGATCATAGCGCCACGGCTTGCCGCCCGGCGTGAAAAACCGCGAGGCAGGCAGTGTCTCGTCGAGCCAGTAGGCGGTGTTCGGCCACTGGTTGAAGTCGGGATACTCGTGCGGGTAATGCATGCCGATCACGTCCGTGACGCCCTCGGGGTCGCCATCGGACTCGTAAGTGATCGGACGCGTCGGGTCGAGGGTCTTCACCATCGTGCCCAGGCGGGCGAGGTCCTTGCGGTTCTCCGTCGTGTTGTCGATCCGGTTGCCGAAGAATTCGTTCTCGAGGCTCCACTGGACGATCGAGGGGTGGTTCTTGCCCCGCTGCACCATCGCCGTGAGGCACTCGGCGTAGTTGCGCCAGAAGACGGGATCGTTCACCCGGTAGGTCTCGCGGTCGTTCCAGACCGGCCCTTCCGGCACCATCATCAGGCCCACTTCGTCAGCCACTTCATAATACTCCTCGATCCACGGCTGGGTATGCGTGCGGAAGATGCGGCAGTTGGCGGCCTTGATCGCGCGCATCTTGTCGGCGATGGTCCCACGCGACTCGTAGATTGTCGGCGGCCACCAGGAAGTCGCCAGCATCGTGCACGGCATCCCGTTGAGGTAGTAGCGATGACCCTGGGTCCAGATCTCGCGGAAGCCGAAGCGAGTGCGCTGCTCGTCGACGATATCGTTGTCGGCCCGCAGCGAGGAGACCAGGTAGTACAGATGCGGGTCCTCGAACGACCAGTAGCGCGGGTTTGGCCACGGCTGCGCAAGGGTCAGGTTCGTCTCACCGCCTGCGGGCACAGAGACACTCCGCTCGGGGAGCTTCAGTGCCGGCCGGTCACCGTCCATAGCCTGCGGCGCGAGGGTCACTGTGGCGTCACGGTCGGTTTCGTTGACCAGGACGTAGTCGACGGTCATACTGTGCTGCCGCACGGAGGTCCTGATGGTCAGGTCCTTGATGTGAACCGCCGGCACCGCCCGCAGTTTCACCTCGTCCCAAATGCCATAGGTGTTCACCATCCCGCCGACCGGGGCGAGAACGTTGTCGCGGGGAACGTCCCGCACGTCGTCGAACTTGACCTTGAAGTCGATCTTCTTGTCCCCGAACACGCCGGTCCAGTCATACAGCGCGACTGCCAGGTCGTTCGTCGCGCCGACCTTCGCGGCGGCGGTGATGTCGCACTCGAAGGGCACGAAACCGTTGTACGTGCCGCCCACCTTCTGGCCGTTGACGTAGACGGCGCTGTTGTACTTCACGCCGCCGAAATAGAGCTTGATCCGCTTGCCGCGCATAGTCTCGGGCACATCGAAGCTGCGCCGGAACCACGCGCGTTCGTAGTCGTACCCGGTGAGATAGCCCGGCACCTCAGCCGGCTTCCAGCCTTCGGCGGGAGGCTGCGCGCCAAGCTCCGGCACCTTGACGACCTGCCACGTGCCGTTGAGGGAGACCTCCTGGCGGGGCTGGGCGAACGAGGCAGCCCCGGGGATGAGGGCGAAAGCGATGAAGAGGCAGGTGCGTCTGGACATGGAAGGACCTCCTTGGGAACGGCGGCCTCACCCCCGCCCCCTCTCCTGGCAAACGGCAGCCAGGAGAGGGGAGAACGACAATGGCAAACGGCAACGGCTACCTCACCCGCAGCCTCAACACCTTTCCCTCACCCGGGCCCAGCCTGACCGACAGCGCGTCGTTGGTCCAGACGGAGGCTTTCGTCGCCACCTCATCGGCGGCATTGACCTTACCTGCCCAGGCGGGTGAGAGGCGCAGGTTCGCCGTCACTTCGCGCCCGGTGTCCTGGTTCACGACGCACAGGTACGGTGTTCCAGCCGCATCGACGAAGGCCTGCACGTCGAGGCCCGGCTCGGCGGCGGTGATGTCGTTCTTCCGCCAGGTCAGCTTCAACATCGTGTCCGCCACCGCTCGCACCGCCGCATTCGTCCGGCGGACTTCCTCGTAGCGGTGGTCCATTGGTTGCAGCTTCATGTCCACGATGCCCTGCAGCCATTCGCCCTGGATGCCGGTGGTGGACTGGTAGATGAAGTACATGATCCCCTTCGCGCCGTGGGCGATGGCCTCCCACACCATCAGCGAGATCTCGTTCGGGGCCGGGATGGAGTGCGGTTTCGGTTGACCGAACCCAAATGCCTGCGGGATCACCCACATCGGCTTGCCCGCGGCGGTCTCGCGGGCGCGATCTACCGCGGCGATGTAGCCATCGAGGGCGCCGCCCTGCAGCCGGTTCGAGCCGCTGACCGGGTAGATGTCCACCAGCAGCACGTGGTAGCCGACCTGCCGGTACAGCGGCGGGTAGTCGCCCAGCAGGCAACTGAACCCCGGATGCGCGGGGTCGATGGCCTCGATGCTCCGCTTCGCGATCTCGATGTTGCGGGAGTTCTCCGGGGTCGGCGAGGGTTCATCGACCAGGTAGTAGCCATAAGTCGCGGGGTGATTGCGCACGGTCCCGACGGCGTCGCGGAAGGCGGCGATGAAGTCCTCATGTGCCAGGCGCTCCGGCGACCAGAGGAACCCGTTCACCTCATCAAGGTGCACGATGACGCGCATGTTGTGGCGTTGAGCGGCATCGAGAAGCATCTTGCGGTGATCGCGGGGCGTCCAGTCCCCCATGATGAGGTCGATTCCCAGGCCTGCAAGGTCGGCGACAGTCTTCTCATAGTAAGCGCGAGCCGCGTTCGCATCGTCCACATGCCGGTTGATGTAGCTTGCATCGTCCTCCCAGAAGTACCACATGCCGAGTGGAAAGTGCTCGCCCGCGCGGTTGGGGGCCGGCTGCCAGCGCAGTTCGCGGTCGATGTGCAGCGTCGCCCGCAAGACCTTCACTCCTGCGCCTGTAGGCCGGATGCTCAGCCGCACCTCGTAAGCCCCGGTCGGCGCACTCGCCCCGGCGAAAGTGGCCTCATACATCCCCGGCGCGACCGGGCCCATCGGGCGGATCACGGCCACGACCCGGCCGCTTTTGTCGCGCAGGTCCAGCGCCGCCTCCCCTGCCGAGGCGACGGACCAGTTGACGCTCACCGTATCGAGCGCGCCCTTCACCTGCGGGCAGATGACGGCGCGGCTCAGCCGCAGGGCATCGACCGGCTCGGCGGAGACGACCAGGTTGTCGATCAGCACCGGCGCGGAGACCGAGTAGCCGTCCATCGTGCCCAGGCGCATTGTGCGCGGGCTGATGCCGTCGGCATAGGAGTCGTGCGCGATCGCCTTGCCGTCGATTTCGAGCGTGCGGCCCTCCGGGCCATAGATGAACGCGACATGCCGCCACTTGCCGATGTCCCAGGTCACGCCATCGGCCCAGATCCACTGCCACCCGCCGTTGAAGATGCCGTAGCCGAGCTTGGCGGTGTCGCGGTCCCAATACACGACGGTCGCGCCCTTCCACGCCCCGCCGGCCCCGACATCGGTCAGCAGCATGAAGTGCTTGCGGTCGGGGCGCGGGGTAATCGGCGCATGGGGGCAGACATCCATCTCGATACGCCCCTTTTCGCGCGGGAACTCGAAGCCCTCGTAGATGACGCTGGCGTTGTCTTGGAGCTTGACGGCCTTGCCCTGCAGGCCATCGACGAAGGCAGCGCCTGCGTTGAGGGTGCCTTGCGACTTGCCGTCGAAGCTGTCGCGGAGGAGTTCGACCGGCGCGGCAGCGCAGAGGGTAGAGGCGAGGGCGAGGAGGGCAAGGGTGAGGCTTCGCATGGAGGAGGGCCTTTCGATGATGTGGATCGCGTGGGTAAAGGGGACGGTCGCCGACTGAAGTCGGCGCTGGCCCTGGCGGCCTTGCAGGCCGCCACAGGTTAAGCACCTGGGGCTGAAGCCCCAGGTCTTGGATTACGCGTCGCCCGAACCGCTTGGCAGCGCTCGCACAGCGTTCCTCGGGCGGCGGCGATGTACCTTCCATCTCCAATCCCGCGCAGGTCTCGCGCCGATTGCCGGAGAACCCTCAGGCTACTCGGCCGCGCGAATGAGGTGCATTGCGATGGCAACACAGGAACTGACCGTTATCTTGCTGATTCTGGCTCTCCTGTTGATAGGGGTCGCGGCCTGCGCCGGCGACATTCCATACGGCGTCGGGAACTGGAAGGCCGACGGTCTCGGCAACCACCGCGTGCGGTTGTCCGTCGATGCGAAAGCCGATGCGGTGTGGGCGCACATCGAGTGGCGGCGGCGCGACGCCTCGCCGGAGAAGCTGGAAACCATCGTCGTCGATGCGCAGACCGGCAAGCGCGTGACCAACGTGGTCCGCGCCGAGATCGGTCGCGAGACGGGCGACATCGTCTTCCAGCCTGTGACCGCGCCCGGCGAGGTGTTCGTGTACTTCATGCCCTACACCGAATCCACGGTGAACTGGGAGTACAAGACGAACTACCTGCCCCCGGTGGCGACGGCCGACCCGGCGTGGGTCGAGCGCAACGGCCTTGGGCCGGATCACCTTGCGGGCACGCTGAAAGGCCTTCCACAGGCGAAAGTGCTCGAGATCGAGGCCCGCAGCGAGTTCGACCGCTTCGACCCGATGGAGGTCATCGCCACTACGGATGAGACGAGGGCGCTGCTGGCCAAGCATCCCGGCGAACCGTACCTGTTGTTCCCCGAGGACCGGCGCTATCCGATCCGCATGACCGACGACCTGCCTTTGCGGTGGATAGAAAGCGGCCCTGGGCCGAGCTTCAGCGGAGAGGCGCAACGCGGCGAGTATTACGTGTTCCAGATCGGCGTATTCGCGGCAGGACAGGCGATCCCCGACCTGAAGCTGCAGTTCGCCGACCTCACGCCTCGGCAAGGCAAAGCGATCCCGGCCTCGGCCTTCCACTGCATCAACCTCGGCGGGACGGACTGGCTGGGACGCCCGATCACGAAGACGGTCTCGGTCGCGAAAGGCAAGGTACAGGCGCTGTGGATCGGCTTCCAGGTGCCGGAGGACGCGGCTGCCGGCAAGTATGCAGGCTCGGTTATCGTGCGCCCGGAGGGCCTGCCGGAGCGACGCCTCGCGCTGGACCTGACCGTACAGCCTGAGGTCATCGCCGACCACGGAGACGGCGACCTGTGGCGGATGTCGCGGCTGAGGTGGCTCGATTCCACCATCGGCCTCGACGATGAAGTCGTGGCCCCATACACGCCGCTGAAGGTCGACGGGAAGCGGATCTCGTGTCTGGGCAGAAGTGTGGTGCTGAACTACGAGGCGCTTCCGGATCAGATCACTAGCAGCGGCCGCCAGGTGCTTGCAGGCCCGATCTCGCTGAACATTAGCACCGGCGCGCTCGACTCTCTCGGCTCCGAGGAGCCTGTGCGCACTCTCCTGCAGAAGCCAGGCAAGGTGACTTTCAGGAGCGGAGGCGATAGCTCGCTCGGGTTCTATCGCAAGATCACCACAACGATGGAAGCCGACGGCTTTATGACTGTCAGTGTTGCCTTTCAAGCCCGTGAGGCGGTCGATGCGCGCGACATCGCCCTCGAAATCCCAATCAGGCGCGACGTGGCGAAATACATGATGGGCCTGGGTCGCCGGGGCGGCTTCCGGCCCCCGAAGTGGCAATGGAAATGGGACCCGGCGCGCGGCAACAACATGGTGTGGGTCGGGGACGTGGATGCGGGCTTGTACCTGAAGCTCAAAGGGCCCGAGGACACATGGGGCATCGCCGAGACGCCCGAGGCCTGGCACAACGGCGGCAAGGGCGGCTGCGACGTCTTCGAGGACGGGGATCGCGTGGTCGTCCGAGCCTACAGCGGGGAGCGGAAGTTGAAGTCCGGCGATGAACTGCTCTTCCGCTTCAGCCTGCTCATCACCCCCGTGAAGCCCCTCGACCCGGCGCACTGGCGGCAGCGCTACCTGCACACGTACACGACCCCGCCGTCACTGGACGAGGCCACGAAGGCCGGCGCGAATATCATCAACATCCACCAGGGCAATGACCTGAACCCCTACATCAACTACGTCTTCCGCACCACCGACAAGCTTTCCGCCTACACCAGGGCCGCTCACGAACGCGGCGATAAGGTGAAGATCTACTATACCGTGCGCGAGCTAAGCAACTACACCGCCGAGATCTGGCCGCTTCGCAGCCTGGGCTACGAGGTGTACTGCGACGGACCGGGGCATAGCGGTCACTCGTGGCTCCAAGAACACCTCATCGACCACTACGCAGCCGCATGGCATCAGCCGTATGCCAATGGCGAGGTCGACGCCGCCATCGCCACCCAGGGCCTCTCGCGCTGGCACAACTACTACCTTGAGGGCCTCGGCTACATGATCCGCAAGGTCGGCATCGACGGTCTATATCTCGATGGCATCGGCTATGACCGCGAGATCATGAAGCGTGTGCGCAAGGTCATGGACCGCGCCCGCCCCGGCTGCCTGATCGACTTCCACTCCGGCGATAACTTCGCTTACGCCGACGGCCGCTGCAGCCCGGCCGCCCAGTACATGGAGCACTTCCCGTATATCAACAGCCTGTGGTTCGGGGAGATGTACGACTACAACTCGGCCCCCGACTATTGGTTGGTGGAGATCTCCGGCATTCCCTTCGGTCTGTATGGGGAGATGCTGCAGGACGCCGGCAACCCGTGGCGCGGGATGCTCTACGGCATGACCAACCGACTCGGGTGGGGAGGCGACCCGACCCACATCTGGAAGTTGTGGGACGATTTCGGCATCCAGGACGCGAAGATGATCGGCTACTGGTCGCCCCAGTGCCCGGTGCGGACGGACAATCCGAATGTCCTCGCCACGGCATACGTGAAGAAGGGCAAGACGCTTATCTCCATCGCGAGCTGGGCGAAGGAGCCCTCGCGAGTGGCGGTCAAGATCGACTGGAAGGCCCTCGGCCTCGACCGGGCAAAGGCGCACCTGTACGCGCCGGCGATCCAGTCGTTCCAGTCCGCGGCGCTATTCAGCCCGGACAGCCTGATCCCGGTGTCGCCCGGCAGGGGCTGGCTGCTGATCGCCGATGAGGCCGCACACGACGTGCCGGTGCAGGTCGATGCCTATCGGGGAAGGACGCCACTGTGGGAGGAGCCCTTCGCGGGCGACCATCTGGGCGACGGCTGGAAGACCTTCGTCTCCGGCAAACCCGGCAACTCTCTGACGGTGAAGGACAGTTCTCTCGCGATCACGGCGCTGGCGAACTGCTACGCCTTCGCCGAGCACCCGCTCCCCGCGGGCGTCACACTGGCGCAATGCACGGTCGCTACCGGCGACGACCATGGCGCGACCTGGGGGCCGGGGATCGCGCTATTGTGGCCGAACGGCGGGGTGCGGATCAACGTCCGGTCCGAGGGCCGGTACGGGTGCGACGCCGCCGGCGACTTCACCTTCGCGGGCGTCACGACGCCGGGCTCGTGGATCAGGCTGCGCATCCGCGTCGAGAAGGATAGAATCGTCGGCGAGGGCTCCGGCGACGGCGTCATGTGGGAGGAAATCAAGTCCATCCCGCGGGACCGCTACCCCGGTGATCCGGTAGCCGTGCGTATCGGCAAGATGGGCTATGGTCAGGGGACGGAGGACTACGAGGTCCTCGGGCCGTCGGGGTCGTGTAAGATCACCGAGATGAGAGTATATGGCGCGGGGAAGTAAGAGAGCAGACGACAGGGAACAGACGAGAAAGAACAGCCGGATGACGGCTGGACCCGTGGCTCTCTGAGAGGAGTCGGTGCCAAACACATGCTGCCGCGCACAATCGCATGGCTCGCGGTAATCCCCATCAGCCTGGGTGTCCTCGCACAGGCGGGCGACGAGTATCCGATCCGCCCGTATGTCGATCCCTCGCAGCTCGACTGCCCGTGGCCGAAGCACAGCCACTACAAGCAGCCCTGGCGGGCGTTCCTCGAAACCCGCAGCGGGTACGACTTCCTGCACGGTGTCGGGATCAACTACAACGTGCCGGGCAATGATGAGGTGGCGATCCGCCTGCTGTCCGAAATGGGCATCCGGGCGATGCGGATCGAGATCGGCTGGAGCGCGGTGAACTGGGAGGAAACCGGGATCGGCAATGCCGACCGGATGCGGCATGTGCTGCAACTGTGCAAGCAGTACGGCATCCGCCCGACGATGCTGCTCAATGCCCACCACGGCGTCCCCGGACCGACGCGGTTCTTCACGAAGCGCCTTGCGGTCGAGGCCCCCGCCGAGAGCCGGACGATGCAGCTTACCGACACGGCCGACATCGTCCCGAAGTACACCGGCCCGTGCAACCTCACCGACTACCGCGCCGCCGAGGTGTTCATCACCGGCGTCGACCCGGCGACCGGCATCTGCCAACTCAGCAAGCCACTGCCGAAGGCGATCAAGGCCGGCGTCGACGTGCCGATGGCCACGCTGAAGTACCTGCCGCTATACCCGGTTGGCACACCCGAGTTCGAGGCGACCGCGACGGGCTGGCTGCGGTATGCGAAGATGGTCACCGACCTCGTGGCGGAGGCGGGGATCGACGTCTTCGATGTCGAAATCTGGAACGAACTGTCGTTCGGGTCTTGCTTCACCAATATCAACAACTACTACGACCCGCCCGCCGCCCAGTCCAAGGCTGACTTCCTCCACCCAGGTGGACAGGCGTGGGAGATCGCGAAGCGAACGGTTGACGCCCTCCGCCCGCTGCATCCGAAGGCGCGGTTCATCTGGGGGTTCTCAAATACGACGTTTTTCCACTGCCCCATCGACCAACTGCCGCCGGGGATTGACGGGCAAAGCTACCACCCATACGGCACCGGCACGCGTAAGCTCCCGGAGCAGGAGTATCACAAGGGCCAGCCGGGGATGAACCTCGAGGGCTACACGCCGACGCTCGACATCCGCATGTCCGAGGGCTGGGCGCACACGTTCCTGCAGACCGAGAGCCTGATGCGGCTGCTCAACCCTGAAGCCCGCAACAACCATCCGCAGGGAACGGCGGTCTTCCACCACTACATGACCGAGCACGGGATCGTGCCGGCGGAGTGCGGAGTCACCGACGAAGCGAAGGGCTGGGAGTTGAAGGCGAAGTGCGCGTTGCGGTCATACTGCCTGTGGATGAACAAGGGCATCGACACCCTCGAATACTACTGCGCTTACGACCAGCAGGCCTCGGGGATGGGGCTTCTGCCGCCGAAGGCCCCCGAACTGCCCGCCACCGCCGTCTTCGACCAGTGCGCGACGCTGCCGATGCAGGCGATCCGCAACCTCACACGCGGCTTTGCAGGGGCAGCGCCGCTCGCGGCCTGCCGACAGCTTGGCGTGGATGTCATCTCCCTCGGGCCGCAGCTCAACGTCTTCGAGGGCGATGCGACCCACCCGCCGCTACCGTTGCGGGGGCAGTTCGCCTTCTTGCCTTTCCAGGTGACCGAGCGCAAGTTCGTGATCCCCGTGTACATGGTGACCTACGACGCCACCCGGCCGCCCCCGCCGCAGACGTTCCGGCTGGCGATCACCGGCCTGGGGATGACGCCGAAGACGATCTCGCTGAGCGATCCGATGACCGGCAAAGCGGCGCCGGTGAAGGTGCTGAAGCGAGCCGCCGGAACCGCAACGGTGGAGATCGCGGCGGTCGATTACCCGCGCCTGCTGACGATCGAAGGCTGAGCCGCGGTATGTCTGGCAGAGGCCGTTGCGGGCTCGTGGGGCGGTCTGTAGGAGCGGTCTCCAGACCGCGATTCCGTCGGCATACGACCACCGTGGCATGAGCCTACCATCGCAGACACGATCCGAACATCCACGGCTTGATCGCACTCTGGAGAGTGCTCCTACAGACGTCTAGGACCGCTCTTGGGGATGACACTAACACGATGCTCTCGCTCTTCACCGACGACCAGTTCAACCAGATGGAACGCGATGTCGTACGCGTGCTGTCCGAGGTCGGGTACGACATCGCCCACGAGCGGCTGAAAGCCGTCGCCCTCGCCGGCGGATGTCGGGAATCTACCGCCGGGCGCGTGCTGTTCGGCGCGGCGCAGGTGGCCGATCTGAAGCACCGGCTGCTCGCGCAATGGCCCCCGGCGGCAGGCGCGGGCATCGCGGCGTCACTGCGCCCGGTCCAAGAACCCCGAACGGCCATCGGGAACCTCACCCCAAAAATGTACGACTACCCCAGCCGCAGCGCAGTGGGCGGCAGCGCGGCAAACCTCACCGAAATCGTCAAGTTCGCCCAGGCCGAGCCGCGCATCGTCGGCGTGACAATACCCCTCTCCCGCCAGGATGTGGCCCCAGCCATCGAGCAGATCGACAGCACGCTGCTGATGGCGCGGCTCACCAACAAGGCCATCGGGTGCGTCGACGCCACGGTGCCGGAATCGGTGCCGTACCTGGCCGCGATGGGCGAGGCGCTCGGACACGATCCGGCGGAGTTCGTCGGCTCCTGCAACTGCATCATCCCGCCACTGCGGCTCGAGCGGCGCACCGCCGAGACCATGCTGCGGCGAGCCAGATACCACAGCCGGACGATGATGACCTCGATGGTCTGCATCGGCGCGAGCGGCCCGGTGGATGTCGCCGGGTCGGTCGTGTTGGGCAGCGCCGAGATCGTCGGCGGGCTGATCGTCGCGATGCTCATGGACCCGGACGCGCCGCTGATGGGCTACACCGCCGCCACGCAGATGGACATGCGCAGCGGGCGCGTCACCTCGTCCTCGCCGGCGACGGTGCAGGTGGACGCCGGCATCTATCAGCTTATGGAAGCCCGCTTCGGGGGCGGCACGCGCGTCGGCGGAAGGGGCTACATCTCGGCCACGCACCCCGGCTTGCAGGCTGCCTTCGAGCGCTTCACAAAGGCCATCGGCTACGCCGCTTACGTGGACCGATTCGCGATCAGCTACTCCGGCACGGGCAACCTCGACAACGGGAGCGTCCTCAGCCCCGAGCAGTTGCTGCTCGATCTGGAGGTCACCGAGGGGCTGGAGCGCCTCTGGGCCGAGCCGACGTGGGAGGCCGGCGAGGGGCCAACCGCCGCCGACCGCATCCGGGAGGCCGTGCTTGAGGAGGGCGGCCAGTTCCTCTCGGCGCCGCATACTTTGCAGCACTTCCGGGCCGCTTTGTGGGACCCGGCGTACTTTCAGCGCCTCGCGCAGACCAAGAGCGAGGAGGCCATCGTCGCCGAGTGCCATGCCGACTACCGCCGGAGGGTGGCCGAGTACCAGCCGGCATCATATCCGCCGGAGGTGCTGGCCGAGTTGGCGGCGATATTACAAAGGGCGACGGCTGACCTGATCGGCTGAGTGCAGGCTTGCGTCATCGCTGCTTATTACTGTAACTCTTTACGCACAGCCGCGCGCCATAGTGTTTCAACGGCTCGTGAATCTTTGGCAAAATGTCAGAACGACAAGATTGCAGAACGGCCTTAACACCTTGGGGGACTGCATCCCCCAAACCCCCGCGGCTTTCGACGTCAAGGACATTCAGAAATGCGGGGGGCTGGGGGATGCAATCCCCCAGGATGTATAGGCCGTTGATATACATGACTGACGGAGCATTCGCGCTTTGGGAGTGATGATAACGACCATGACAACCACCACACCGCTCATCCCGCGCAAGACCCTCTTCGGCAACCCCGACAAGGCATCCCTGACCATCAGCCCCGACGCCTCCCGGATCGCGTTCCTCGCCCCGCTGAAGGGCGTCCTGAATGTCTGGGTGGGGCCTGCGGGCGATCCCGATACCGCCAAACCGGTCACGAAAGATGCCAAGCGCGGCATCCGCCAGTTCTTCTGGGCCTTCACCAACCGGCACATCCTCTATGTCCAGGACAAGAACGGCGACGAGAACTGGCACGTCTACGCGGTGGACCTCACAACCCGCACGATCCTCGACCTGACCCCGATCAAGGGTGTCAACGCGCAGGTCGAGGGTGTCAGCCACAAGCACCCGTCGGAGATCATCGTCGGCCTCAACGACCGCAACCCGCAGCTTCACGATGTCTACCGGGTGAACATCGAGACCGGCGAACGCTCCCTGATGCTGCAAAATGACGGCTTCGTGGGCTTCATGCTCGATGATGACTACACGATCCGCTCCGGGATGCGCATGATGCCCGACGGTTCGGGGGAGATCCTCGAACGAACGCCCGATGGCTATTGGACGGACTTCCTCCTGATCCCCGCCGACGATCTGATGACCACTCAGCCGCTCGACTTCGACAAGAGCGGCAAGTTCATGTACATGATCGACAGCCGCAAGCGCAACACGGCGGCGCTCGTGCGAATGAGCCTCGCCACGAAGCGCACGACGCTGCTCGCCGAGGACCCGGACGCGGACATCGACGGCGCGATGGTCCACCCGACCGAGCATACCGTCCAGGCGGCGCGGTCGAACTACGAGCGGACCCGGTGGCAGGTGCTCGACCCGGCGGTTCAGGCGGACTTCGACGCCCTCGCGAAGGTCGCCGACGGTGAGATGTCGGTCATCAGCCGATCGCTCGACGACCGCCGGTGGGCCGTCGCGTTCGTGATGGACGACGGCCCGGTGCGCTACTATCTGTGGGACCGCGACACGAAGACGGCGCGCTTCGTGTTCACCAACCGCCAGGAGTTGGAGGGCGTGCCGCTGTCGAAGTTGCGGCCGGTGGTCATCCCCTCGCGCGACGGGCTGAAACTGGTCAGCTACCTGACACTGCCGCCGGAGGTGAAAACCCGCAAGCCCGCCGAGCCGCTGCCGATGGTGCTGTACGTGCACGGCGGCCCCTGGTGGCGGGACTCATGGGGCTTCAACACGATCCACCAGTGGCTCGCGAACCGGGGCTTTGCGGTGCTCAGCGTCAACTTTCGCGGCTCGACGGGTTTCGGCAAGGCGTTCATCAACGCCGCGAACCGCGAGTGGGGCGGGAAGATGCACGACGATCTCATCGATGCGGTGAAATGGGCGATCAAGCGCAAGGTCGCCGACCCGAAACGCGTGGTCATCATGGGCGGCAGCTACGGCGGATACTCGACGCTCGTCGGCATGACCTTCACCCCGGAGGTCTTCGCGGCGGGCGTGGACATCGTCGGGGTATCGAATCTACTGACCTTTATGAAGACGATCCCGCCATACTGGGCTCCGATGATGGCGATGATGAAGCTGCGCGTGGGCGATGACAGCACCGAGGAGGGGAGAGAGTTCCTGCGCAGCCGCTCGCCGATCACATACGTCGATCGCATTTGCCGACCGCTGCTCATCGGCCAGGGCGCGAACGACCCACGCGTGAACCAGGCTGAATCCGACCAGATCGTCGAGGCGATGCGCAAGAAACACACTCCGGTCACTTACGTTCTATACCCGGACGAGGGCCACGGCTTCGCGCGACCGGCGAACAACCTGTCATTCTTTGCGGTGACCGAGGCCTTCCTCGCCCACCACATCGGCACGCGCTGCGAGCCTATCGGTGAAGACTTCGAGGGTTCGAGCATCCAGGTGCCGGCCGGGGCGAGCGACATCAAGGGGCTGGAGGCGGCGCTGAAGAGGGCGGAAGGGACGTAGGGCGCTCCTACTTCTCCGTATCCGGCGAGGATTCAGACGGTGACCCTGTTATCGCGTCCTGTCTGCGCGTTGCGGGTACCACCCGTTGCGCAAGACGCTCCTCGGTCGGATTGCTACCCCTGCCAAGGGCGACCACTGCCATGCGACGCATTGTCTGTAGACGTTTTGTCGTCTTGATTCCACAATGGCAGCATGAGATCGGAACGTAGCTTCCTCATCACCTTTGGGCTGCGAGTCAGGGCGATCCGCTCGCAACGAGGGATGACCCAGGAGGCACTCGCTGCCGAAGCCGGGTTTGACCGAACCTACATCAGCCTGATTGAGCGAGGCCAGCGTAATGCCTCACTACTGAACATCTGTCGTCTCGCGGCGGCTCTCAAGGTGACTCCGTCATGTCTCTTGGAGGGCACGTCAAGTGAGGCCAAATAGTACCCATGAGGTCCAAGACAGCGGACGCGAGGAGATCGTCCGGTTACATTGCGGTCTCACCAAGATACCGGGCCGGATGGCTCCGGCAGATGCCAAAGATGAGCGCGGCAACCCGTTCGAACTCAAGAGCGTCACCAAGTCTGGAGTTACGACGGCGCGAGATGTAGGGCGGCACACAATCAGGGGATGGCGGCGTAAGTATTGGATCATCGCGCACGGGCGCAACCTTGATGAGGGCTTCGAGATGGATGCGCTTTACGTCGGCCACCCGGATGACTTGGCGCCGTGCTTTGATAGACTTGAGAAACGTATCGAGGACGACTGGGAGGCCTGCGAGACGGTCCTCAAGGCTGCTCGCCGGTCACGCGTAAAGGAGGCGGTGATAGATCGCGTCAAGAACTTCTGTGAGCGAGGCATCACCATCAACAATCCCAAGATCCCCTTCAGGCTGGTCGAGGAAAGATGCACCCAACTGGACCACAGAAGCCCAAACATGGCCCAGGAGCAGTTGGCCCGCTTCGTGACCTCGCGCCCCATCGCCTCAGCCAAATAGCTGCAACTGCTCAGACTGGCCAACGGCGACGGCAATGCGCCGTTTCTCGCGGTCGGCGAGCGGACCCGCGAACTTGTAGAGAAACCTGGTCTTGACGTGCGAGTAATCTGGATTCATTTGGTCCCTACCCCCGTTGTGTCGGGTTCGGCTGCCGTGCATTGTGCCGCCGCTTCGACCTTGCTCCGAGAAATTCGCCGCGCGATATACCGTCCCCTCATGGTGCACAGTGTCAGCCCAACTCACTACGGCGTAGATGTCCGGCAGGCCAGGGTATTTGCGGAACCAATCCTGTCGCACGACCCGCAGCGTCTTCCCAACCGCTGCGCTGCTAACGGCGACCGAATGGTCTCTCCCCCTGGAATCCACTACTCTGCGATTCTGCAGGTCTGGGCTGATCCACATCCGTGCAAGCTCGAGGATGTTCATCGGACCGAATCCGTCGAGAGGAACGCTAAGTCTGGGGAGCGCGTACAGAACCACGCCAACCAAGACGCCATCAACCCGGACCCAGTAAGGCAGTTGCGCCATAGTCCGGCCCCTGTGCAGATAGTGGTGGTAGACGATGACCCGTGTCGCCATCTTCAGGTCGGCAATCTCGATGCTCAGCCGCCCTGATACCCCCCCCACGCGTGGGTCGAAGTCGGCGTATCTTCCGAAGTCCTTGATCCACACGAGTTCCTGGGGGGTGGGTGGCTTGGCGTTGCCCCAGAACGCACCCGCACGGGTGTCAGCCTGCTCTAAGTGAGGCCCTTCGCTATGAAATGCCTGTCCGTCCGCCAACCGTGGGCTGGCTTGATCGTGCTCGGCCGGAAACGCATCGAGTGTAGGTCGTGGACCACCAGTCATCGAGGCAGGCTCCTGATACACGCGGCCCTTCGCGACGAGAGGGCCAGCAACAATGTGGCGTGCGTTGCAGCGGACGCCGAGCATCCGGCGCTTGCGGCCAGAGGCGCGATCATCGGGTTCACGATTCTGACCGACTGCCGCAAGGCTACTCAACAGGACAAGGCGCTCGCTCTGTGCGAGATACCCTTCGGCTGGTTCGCTTGGGTGTTCGACGCGCCACATGCGTTCATCGAAGGCATCCCGTTTAGAGGAAAGCTCGGCCTCTTTGAGGTCGACCAGCCGATAGCACTTCCGCCGTCTGCCGCGGCATCGAACCGCACACAGGCATAGTGCCAACTCCATTATAGCACTTCCGCGGCGAGGGTTGACAGCCGAACTCTCCAGTGGCTCCGCGCGCGAAACGTCTGCCGGTGTCCTCTCACCTGCCGTCCAAGAGAACCCCACCAGGCACATCGCCGCCGATTGCATGCTAATGCTGCAGATCAGGTCATGGCCAGTATCCGAATATCCGCCAAGCCTATTGACATACCATCTATCGACCGATATAGTAACAATCAATTGATGCACGCACAAAGACGATGAAGGGGAATAGTAGGCGCGCAGAGGTCACTAGAGAGGCGGGCGGAGGTCGTTGGCAGGCGAAAGGCTCGCACCACGGCCCAGGCTGGAACCCGCTGTCCAAACCGCGCTGAATCTCGCCCCCGAGTTGCGGGCTGAACCGGCAACGTCGCGCAGGGGTCTGTCCTGCCGACGCCCTCAGTAGGTACCGACGGCGCCTCCCTCCGTTACCTTGGGGAGACGGTATCGGGTCAGTCGACCCCGTACCGGACTGAGTGGGCCGCACTGCGCGGCCAAGAAGAGTGGTACCACGGAAGCAGACCATCTGCCCTCCGTCTCTTTACGAGATGGGGGGCTTTTTGTTTAGCGATGAGCG
>CAYWBK010000046.1:0-1898 GCA_964455745.1 uncultured Armatimonadia bacterium | reverse complement strand
CCATCTGCCCTCCGTCTCTTTACGAGATGGGGGGCTTTTTGTTTAGCGATGAGCGCTTCCCTCAAGGAGGTGGTGACATGCCTGAGGCTGACCTTGCCGAGCTAGCGTCGCACCTGTCCTATGTTGTACTATATGTCATCACCTGTGCATGTGCATAATAGGAGGAAGAAAATTATGAGTCGACACATAGTCATATTTGATACGACCCTGCGCGATGGGGAGCAGTCTCCTGGCGCGAGTTTGAACCGACAGGAGAAGCTGGCGGTTGCCCATCAATTAGCCGCACTGAAAGTGGATGTGATGGAGGCTGGCTTCCCGTTCTCATCGCCCGAGGATTTCGAATCGGTGCGCACTATCGCCGCCGAGGTGCAAGGGCCAGTTATCTGCGGTCTCGCCCGAACGACCGAGAAAGACATCGACTCCTGCTGGAACGCGGTCAAGGACGCCGAGAAGGCGCGTATTCACACCTTCATCGGCACCTCTCCTATCCACAGGGAGAAGAAACTGCGCAAGACGGCTGATGAGGTCTTCCAGATGGCCGTGAACGCAGTGCGGTTCGCGAAGGAGCGCTGCGAGGACGTCGAGTTCTCGGCTGAGGACTCCACCCGGACGGAGCCGGAGTATTTGCGGGCCATCGTGGAAGCGGTCATCGAGGCTGGGGCGACGACGGTCAACCTGCCGGACACTGTGGGCTACACCGTGCCGTGGCTGATGGAGGCCATGATCCGCGACGTGATGGAGAATGTGCCGAATGCCGGGCAGACGGTCATCAGCGTGCACAACCACAACGACCTCGGCCTGGCGGTTGCGAACTCGCTGGCCGCCATCCAGGCCGGCGCGGGGCAGGTCGAGTGCACGATCAACGGCATGGGCGAGCGGGCCGGGAACGCCTCGCTCGAGGAGATCGTGATGACGCTGCGCACGCGGCACGACGTTTTCGACGTCGAAACCGGCATCGACACCCGGCAGATCGCCAAGACCTCCCGCATGGTCTCATCGCTGACCGGATTCACCGTGCAGCCGAATAAGGCCATCGTGGGGGCGAACGCCTTCGCGCACGAGGCCGGCATCCACCAACACGGCATGTTGCGAGATCGTGGAACCTACGAGATCATGCAGCCTGAGGATGTGGGCCTGAGCGGCAGCGTGCTGACCCTGGGGCCGAGATCGGGCCGACACGGTGTCCAAAAGCGCCTGGAAGAGTTGGGGTACCACGTTCCGGACGACAGGATGGATGATGTGTACGCGCGGTTCGTCAAGGTCGCCGACCGCAAGAAGCAGGTGTACGACGAGGACCTGGAGGCGATCATGCGCGATGCGAGCGAGGAGACGGCGGACACCTGGCGGCTGTTGAACCTGCAGATCGTCGCCGGAACCACCGCCCATCCGACCGCCACGGTGGAGCTTGAGAAGGCGGGCAAGCGCAAAATCGATGCGGCGGTGGGGAACGGTCCCGTCGATGCGGCGACCCGAGCCATCGAGCGGATTACCGGCGTGAAGTTGACGCTGGATGACTACCAGTTGCGCGGGATCACCAAGGGGCGGGACGCGATGGGCGAGGCGACCGTGCGCGTTCACCGCAACGGCGAGGAGGCCGTCGGCAAGGCCGCCAGCACGGACATCGTCGAGGCCAGCGCCAAGGCTTACCTGAACGCGGTGAACAAGATCGTGGTGAAGGAACGCGGTAAAGAGAAGTAGATGCGAGGTTGTGAAGGCTGACGAGGCCACGACATGAGGGGTGTCGTGGCCTCGTTGGCATCTCAGACGCTTCTTTTTCAGGCAGTCGTCATGCCGGGTTCCGGCACTCTGAAACGATGAGAAGAGGCCGTCGCTCATCCGCCGGGACGGCCCTACCCCGCCCGCTGCGCGGGCACCCCTCCCGTTCCGGGAGGGGAGAG
>CAYWBK010000045.1:0-21493 GCA_964455745.1 uncultured Armatimonadia bacterium | reverse complement strand
GCCGCTCAACCCATCCGAAACACCAATTGTCAATGTGCGGAAAATGAGACAGAGACACAGAGAACGGCGGGGATACGGCCTGCCCACGATAGGCGTTAAGGGACGTTGCCGTTCTCTGTGTCTCTGTGGTCAATCGCCGTCCATCTCTCCGCATCGCATCTCATTGGCAAGCAGGGCCGCGCAACCGGCGTAGGAATACTACCTGCAATTGAAAGACGCACCTCTCCTCAAATCGGAACATTCCCGTCGCTCTCTGCGCTATGGTATAATGGCCTGTCAGTGGCGCGGCCCCGGCCGCCGAGCACACCCCTGCAATGAGGAGTTCCCGTTGTCTAAGACCCCCGCTATCCTGGCCCTTGAAGACGGAACAGTGTTCCACGGAACCGCGTTCGGCGCGGAAGGTGAGAAGTCCGGTGAGGTTGTCTTCAACACCGGCATGACCGGCTATCAGGAGGTCCTCACCGACCCCTCCTACAAGGGGCAGATCGTCACGATGACCTACACCCAGGTAGGCAACTACGGGATCGCCCCCGAAGATGCCGAGTCGTGGCAGCCCTGGGTCGAGGGCTTCGTTGTGCGCGAAAGCTGCGAGACGCCCAGCAATTGGCGCTCGCACCAGAGCATGGGCGAGTACCTGCGCGCGAACGACATCATCGGCATCGAGGGCATCGACACCCGCAAGCTTACCCGCCATATCCGCACCGTCGGCGCACAGATCGGCGTTATCTCCACCATCGACCTCGACCCCGAGAGCGTCGTCGATAAGGCCCGCAAGGCTCCGCGCCTGGAGGAAGTCGACCTGGTCAGGGTCGTCACCTGCGACCGCGCCCGCGAGTGGGTGGCTGAGGGTTACATCGGGGAGGCCCCCGCGAAGACACGCCAGCTTGCGCTGAACATGGATGTGCAATCCCGAGGCTTCGCGCGCCCGGTCGAGATACCCGTCAGCGACCGGTTCCGCGTCGTGGCGGTCGATTGCGGCATCAAGCAGAACATCCTGCGGCACCTCTACCGGCGCGGCTGCCAGGTCATCGTCGTGCCCGCAACTGCAACCTCGGACGAGGTGCTATCCTACAACCCGGACGGGGTTTTCCTGTCGAACGGCCCCGGCGACCCGGAGATTTGCACTTATCTGATCGAACAGACGCGCGGGCTGGTCGGCAGGGTGCCGATCTTCGGTATCTGCCTCGGCATCCAGATCATCACCTGGGCGATGGGCGGGAGGACGTACAAGCTGAAGTTCGGGCACCGGGGCTGCAACCACCCGGTGAAGAACCTCATCACCGGCGAGGTGGAGATCACGACCCAGAACCACGGCTTCTGCGCGGACCTGGACAGCCTCAATGGGTCGGGGATGGAACTGACGCACATCAACCTCAACGACGACACCGTCGAGGGCCTGCGCCACACGGAACTGCCGCTGTTCGCAGTTCAATACCACCCCGAAGCCGGCCCCGGCCCCCACGACGCGCACTATCTGTTCGATCAGTTCGTGACGATGATGCGGGGGGCGTAAGGATGCCGTTGCCCGGGGCTAACCCCGAGGTATTTGCGGAGGCCGTCGAGCCGTCTGCTGGCCTCAGACTATCCATAGGCACGGAGGTGATTGCAAAAGTCGCTGCGGCGTCTGTAGGAGCGGTCTCCAGACCGCGATTGCCGTTAATACGCCGCGATAGAGACATGTTTTCGTCTCCATAGACGCTATTTTAGCACACTATGGGGTCCGGTCGCATTGCCGGGCACAGCCCGGCGCGGAGAGTGCTCCTACAGACTTTTGCAATCGCCTCCACGGTGATTACAGGCGGCCAAGAACAGGAAAAGCGCCTGTCGATCAGGGATTAGTGGTCTGGAGAACCCGATCCCAAACCGGCGTCCAACGCCGAGATTAAGCCCTCAATTATGGGCTTTCTCTGGCGAAACGGGTGCCTGTCCTACAGGCGACGCAGCGCCTCCTGCAGTCTCGCCTCAGTACTCCAACAGCACCGGCATTAGCGGCTGCAATTCGACAGTTCCGTGGATCGGCTTGCCGCTGATGAGGTCGGTGGTCTTCCCCTCGATGCCTTCCAGACGAACCTGTTTCACCTCGTGGGTGTAGTTCACCATGTTGATGAGCGACTTGCCGTTTAGGTGGGCAAAGCGCCACTCGACCCCCCACGGCTCGGCTTCCGTCTTCGTGTCTATGAGCCGCACTGAATGGCCGATGCTGAAGGCCGCGCCAACGACTTCCAGCCGCGCGCGCAAGTCCTGGCTGGATAGGCTGGCATCGAGCACAAGCGCTGTCGGCGGCAATGCAGTGAGGCGCGGGACGTCGTAGTCGTCGCGCGATAGGCAGCCCTCGCCCATCGCGGCGAGCAGGTGTCCACGGTCCTCCGCAAAGCGCCTCAGCGACTGGCAGGCGGGCTCGGAGATGTGCGTGACGCCGGGGATGAAGATGGCCCGGTACTTCGGCGACGCAGGGGTTCCGGCCAGGAAGTCGGGGGCGGTCAGCTTGTCCTCGGTGATGAAGTCGATCTTCTCGCCCATGAAGTTCAGCGCCTGGTAGACACGGTTGACCTGGTCGATGTAGGCCGGGTTGTAGACGATTGAGGCGCGTGAATACAGGATCGCGACGCGCGCCTGTTGCGTCTGGAAGGCGGCGACCTGGGGCGCAAGGCGCATCAGGTCGAGGCCCGCGCGCCCGCGCATGTCCGCGCAATCCGGGCGCTCCATGATGCTGCCCCAGAAGTCGGCACGGTGGTCGTAGGTTCGCTCCCACACCCACACGGTGCTGGCCCCCTGCCCGTGCATCGCCGCTTGCCAGGTGACGTTGTACAGGTGCACGCCGGGCACGGGCTCCTCATCGCGATCCCAGATGACATGGTCTTCCGAGTTGTAGACCGGCTGGCGCTTCATCGAGTTGAGCAGGTCGAAATACATATTCTGCGCCTGCCAGCCGTTCGCCCACTCGCCCCCAGCCGAGTACCCTTTGCTGCTGTCATTGCCGGCGATCTGCGACAGCGCGCAGAACTGCTCCGGGTCGTTGCCCCAGCCGACAGTGTTGCGGTCGAAGGAGAGCATCATGATCTTGGCGTGCACCTTCGCCGCGGGGTCGGCCTCGTGGATAATGTCGGCCATCCACTTGTGCCAGCCGGAGAAGCGCTCGTCGTTGAACTTGACCCAGTCGTAGAACAGCGGGGTCTCCCGCACGACATCCCCGGTCGGGGTCGGCACATCGTCCCAGGTCTTGTACTCGGCCCGATGCGCCTTTGCGACGGCGGCGAGGTCGCCGTGCACGCGCTTCAGGTACGCAATCCACTTTTCGCGGTTGTACTGCGACTTCGCGCCGTTGATGTAGATCGGCTCATTCGACAGACAATAGCTGTGAAGGCCCTTGCGGCCCTTGAGCATCGGGATGACGGTGCGCAGGAACTTCTCCTCGACATCCCGGGCGTGCGGGTTGTCGATGTCGAAGCTGTTGAACCCGCCGTTCGCGCCGCCGATATCGGGCCACTTCTCCAGCGCCCAGCCGGGGAAGTAGTGGGGCGAGAGCAGCAGGCACACCGAGACGTTGGCGCGCTCCGCCCGGTCGAGCACGGCCTTGAAGTCCTCCACGGCCTGCACCTGCACGGTGTCGGGGCCGGTGATGACGGAGTTGGGGCCGAATTCGATCTGGATGATGTTCATCCCGTACGCCGGCCACTTCTCCATGTCGGTCTTGACCTGGTTGAAGTGCCCGTACCCGGTGAAGTACACCGGGCGGCGCACGACCTGTCCATCGGGCATCTTCACATCGCCGACGAATACACCGTCGCGGATGTCGATGTCGCTGGTCTGATATCTCGGCGCCGCCGCAAGCTTGAGGCCGGCTTGCGCTTCTTTGCACTGGCTGATGGCGCGGTCGAGCACGACGTGCAGCTCGTCGCACTCTCGCGCGGCGCGCTGAAGCTCGTGTTTGTCCAGGTCCTCCCTGATCCAGGGGATGAAGTTCGTCGCAACGGTCTCGGAGACCCGTGGGTAGTCAAGCGGCTGGCCGGACCTTCCGAGGGACGCCATCAGGGCCTGCAGTTGCGTCAGCTTCTTCTCCGCCGGCCGGAGGACGGCCTCGATGCCGGCGCGGTTGAAGATGACGAACTCGCGCCGCCCCTGCCCGATCTCTTTGCCTGCGGCATCGGTGAGCACGATGCGGAGGGCGTGCGTATCGCGCACGACCTGCGCCGCGGCGATGAACATCTGCGCCGACCCCTTGGCTCCTGTGAGTTTCGCGATCACCGGCTGCACGCGGCTGGGCTGCTCGTACTCGAGGCGCGCCTGCGCGCCCTGCGGCAAGCCCTCCCACAAGAGCTTCACCGGCACGTCCTGGTCATCGCCCAGGACCTTGAGGGGTATCCACATCAATGCGGTGCAACCGGCGGGAAGGCCCGTGAGCGGCGTCAGATCGGTCTTCAGTTCGATGTCGTCCACCCACAGCTTATCCGTGATGTTGACGATGTTGATGCCGATGTCCACGGTCGTCTGATCGGGCTTCGTGACGAAAGTCGTCTTGATCTGCGTCCAGGGGTAGGTGCCGCCGGGGATGTTGAGAGTGTAGCTCTTCCAGTCGGTGACGTGGCTGCCCTCGCCGACCTTCTCGCCCTTCACCCACGCCGACAGGACATAGGCGGTGCCGGGCTGCACGGGCACGGTCTGGCTTGTACGGGAGTAGACGTTCGGCGACAGCCCGCTCTCGTCATGCAGCAGGGCGGCGTACTTTCCGCTGTGCTTCACATCCGTTGAGACCGCGAGCGTGGCCTTCGCGTTGCGGCTGACGCCGAAGTTCCACTGTGCGAAGCCCTTGCCGTCGGCGGACAGCTCTTCGAAGTCGCCGTTTTTGATCGATTGGAGCATCGCGGCCAGCGGGGCATTCGCGCCCAGGCCGCCCGTCGTGACCGCGAAGTCGTCGAAGAGGAACGAATACGTCCCGGCTTCGGGGTACATCTTGCCGTACGGATGGATGCGGATCTCGGTGATGTCCGCAAGCGTCGCGTGGTCGTTTGGCGGCTGGGCATTGGGGACGTGCATGTCCTTGAGAGGCAGGCTGATCTGGGTCCATGTGTTGAGGGGAAGGCCGGCGCCGATAGTGGCGTCCGTGACCTGGTTCTGCGAGTCGTGCAAAGTCAGGTACATCCCCGTTGCTTTGTCACCCCTGTACCAGAAGACGAGCGTCTCGGGATTCTGGACGGCCCTCGCGAAGTGCACGGACACGTTGGTCCACTCCGGCTTGGCGGGGTCGATCTCGGCGGTGACTTTGAGACTGTTCACGCCGACGCGCTCGTCAGTCTTCACGAGTTCGGCTTTCAGGTTCGCTCCGTCCACCTTGACCCTCGTGGCGAACTGGTCCGCGGTCATGGTATCGAAGTCCTCGAGCATGATCTGCTCGGCGCGCGCCGTGCTGAAGGTGACGACGAGAAGGGCAAGGGGAAGAAGGCGAAGCATGAGGGTGACTCCTGCTGAAAATGGAAACAGCCGGACGGCCCGTCGCAAGACAGGCGTCTGACCGTTTCGCCGTGGATCGCATTGGACCTGCCTGGCGGCGCATCCCCGCAAAACAACACGGGGCAGGCCCGAAGACCCGCCCCGTTCGTGTCCAAGCCCTCGCGGGCGTTACTGCCCTGAGATGTTCCAGTTCCCCCACGGGATGGCTGTCTTGCTCATGGACTTCACATGGCCGTCAACGAAGCCGAAATTGATCTGGCCGTTGTGACGATCGACGACGGTCGGGCAGGTTGTGCCTTCGTTGGGATAGAGATTGTAGGGGCCGAGGTTGACGCAGCCGGAATCTCCGATGAAAATCGTTGACGCCGGGGCCTCGATGGCGGCAAGCTTCTGCGACATCGGGCCGTGCCAGTTCGGCACCTGGGTCCCGGCCTGTCCGCCGTTCCCACAGTTGGCGCCGTAGTCGATGGGGCGGTAGGGGGCGACTTCAACGGTGCCCGAGCACCCGCACTGTTTCCAGCCGTCGTCATTTGCGCTGGGGCAGGCGAAGATCTGCTGGTTCTTCGTGTACGGGAGGATCTGCTCAGCCCAGAATACGCCGCCGTTCGGGCTTGCCGTCTCCCATTGGACGAACGTCTCATCGTAGTCCTGGGAGTACATCTGTGCGGCGAGGCAAATCTGTTTCAGGTTGCTTTGGCAGCTTGCCTGTCGGGCCTTCTCTCTGGCCCGGGCGAAAACGGGGAACAGGATTGCTGCCAGAATCGCGATGATCGCGATCACGACCAGCAATTCAATCAGTGTGAAACCGCGTCTGCGCATTTGTCGTCCTCCTGGGAAGATGAAAGTGGGGCTCTGCCGCAGTTAGCAGCAGCCCCGTAGGAGGGGTGTTTCTCTGTTATCGTGTAGGATACCTTCCTATATTCTTCCTCAATTCATACGGATGAGTTGATGGGGGATGCAAGTTCATTGCGCTGAATGAACATACACGGGCGGTGGCCGGGCCGTCGCATCTCGCGGACGCGAACGGCCCGGCTCACCCGCCGCGGCAGGGCCGGCTCCGGCTACTGCGCCGGCTCATCTCCGAGGTCCCAGAAGGGGGCAGCGTTGGTGTAGACGGTGAACACCGTGGGGTAGTTATACCACTTCACATGGCCGTCCGCGAAGGCGTAGTTGGCGCCGCCGTTGTGCCACGAGTTGTCGGCGTAGCTCGCGACCCAGTTGGTGTTGCATCCTCCGTTACCATTGGTGGGACACAGACGCGGATCGGTGGTCCATTCGTCGCCGACGAGAATCCGTTCGGCAGGGCGCGGAACCGAGGCCAGCTTCGTGCCGGACATGAAGCCACAGTTGTGGGCGTAGCCGACGGCCCACGTCGCATTGAAGTTCCCGCCGGAGGCGTTGTTCGGGTTGCTGGGGCACTGGAAAATCTGCGCGTTCTTCGTATACGGAACGATGGTGTGGAACCACATGATAGCAGCGGGGTCGGTCCACCAACTGCCACCGCTTTGCTGGGTGCGCGGCAGTGTCTCGTCGTAGTCCTGTGCGTACATCATGAACCCGAGGCCGATTTGCTTGAGGTTACTGCTGCAACTGGCCTGCCGGGCCTTCTCCCTGGCCCGGGCGAAGACCGGGAATAGGATCGCCGCCAGGATTGCGATGATGGCGATCACGACCAACAGCTCGATAAGCGTGAAACCGCGTCGCATGTGAACCGCCTCCCACGAAAATGTGATGTACTGGGAACGCGGTCTGAATTCGGCCTTGGCGGTAGGAATTCCTGCACTTACGGGTATGTTCTCATGGGTGGTGGCCGCGCGGAGAAGAGCCTACGCCTTGCGCACCTCAGCGCCGAGGGATGCCTCCAGGTGAGCGACGATTGCCGCTATCGCGGCTTCGACCTCCTCGTCAGTCAGCGTGCGGTCGGGCGAGCGGAACTCCAGGCTGAAGGCGAGCGACTTGCGGCCCGCGCCCAGCCGCTTTTCGTCGCGGTACAGGTCGAACGGTCGCACCGATTGCAGAAGCTCGCCGCCGACGGTCCGCATTGCCGCAGCGATCTGGGCCGCCGAGTGCGCTTCATCATCGCTGACTACCAGCGCCAGGTCGCGCAGCGCCGCCGGGAAGCGGGGGAGAGGCGAGTGCCCGCGCAGAAGACATGCAGCCGCGAGCAGGGCATCGAGGTTCAGCTCGAAAGCGTAGGTATTGCCCGGTAGGTCGTATGCCGACTGGACCGGGGGCGCGATCTCGCCGAGGTGGCCGAGCACCGCATCGCGTGGGGCGGGTGTCTCGCCCGCCATTGCAGACATGGCGACTGTGCCGCTGAGGCGCACCGCCGCGCATCTTCCGACCGCGAACGTCGGGTGTGTCGCGGGCGCGAAGGTGGTCTCGCCCACGTTCAGGCCGTCGAGAAGTTGCTCGACGATCCCCTTGAGCCAGTAGAAATCGACCTTCGCCTGCTCGCCCTTCAGATTCCAGTTGCTTGTCCAGCCCGTGCCCATGATGATCCCCGCCACGCGCTTTTCCTCGCGCGGAAGCTCTTGCCCCCCGACCGGGATGAACACCGGGTTGATCTCATAGAGCGCCACGTCGGCGATGCGCTGGCGCACGTTCGTCTCGCAGGCCGCCAGCAGGCCCGGCAGCAGCGTCGTGCGCATCTCGGACTGCTCGGCGATCATCGGGCTCGCCAGCTTCAGCGTCGTCCGCTCGGGGGCATCGGCGGGAAGGCCGAGACGGTCGAGGTCCTTCTGGCACATCATCGAGAAGCCGAGGGTCTCATTCAGGCCGCAGCCGCGCAGGATCGTCCGTGCCCGGCGCTCCAGCTTCTGCCGGTCGGTGAGGACGGCGCTGCCGGGGAGCTTGCCGGGGATCGTCATCGGAATCTGGTTGTACCCGTGGATGATCGCGACTTCTTCGATGAGGTCCACCTCGCGCTCGATGTCCGGGCGCACAGTGGGGACGGTGACGCGGAGGACCTCACCCCCCGGGCCACACGGCACCTCACCCCCCGACCCCCTCTCCGCTGCGGACGGCACCTCACCCCCTCGGCCGCCTGCGGCGGCCACGGCCCTCTCCATAAATGGAGAGGGGGAGAGGGAGGCGGCGTGCTCCACTCCGAAGTCGATGCTCTCCAGGTACAGGGCCATCTGGGTGGGGGAGAGGTCGGTGCCTAGTAGGGCGTTGCACCGGGCCGGGCGCAGGTCGATGACCTTCGGCTCGAAGTCCTGCGCTTTCACGTCGATGACCGGGCCGGCGATGCTTCCGCCCGCGGTTTCGAGGATCAGCTCAGCGACGCGCGATAGAGCGATCAGCGTCAAGTTCGGGTCAACGTGGCGCTCGAAGCGGTATGAGGCCTCGGACGACATCCCCAGGCGCAGCGCGGTCTTGCGGATCGTGCTCGGGTCGAAGTGCGCCGACTCGAGCAGCACCCGCGTCGTGTTCGCGTTCATCTCCGAGTTCGCGCCGCCCATGACCCCCGCGAGCGCCACGGGCCCGCTCGGGTCGGTGATGAGCAGATCGGACGATAGCAGCTTACGCTCCTGATCGTCGATGGTGACGATGGTTTCGCCCTCGGCGGCCTTGCGGACGATGATCGCGCGCGGCTCGCGTGGGGCGGGCGGCTCGATACCGCGTGGGGCGGGCGTCTCGCCCGCCATCGCCGTTCCCTCAGCCATCATGGCAGGCGAGGACGCCTGCCCCACGCGAGCCAGCAGGTCGAAGTCGAAGGCGTGCAGCGGCTGGCCCAACTCCCACAGCACATAGTTCGTGCAATCGACCACATTGCTGATCGGTCTCATGCCAGCGGCGAGGAGCCGGTTCGCCAGCCAGTCCGGCGACGGGCCGACCTGGATACCCTCGATCAACAGCGCCGAATATCGCGGGCAGGCGTCAGCATCGGCGATCTCCACGACGACGGAGCCGGCAGTCACCTGCGGGAAGCCGGACACCGGGTCGCCGAGCGCGCACTTCTTCGCCACCGAGGTGTCCGCGTCGATGCCGATAAGGGCCGCTGCGTGGCGGGCGACGCCGATCATCGACAGCAGGTCGCCGCGATTGGCCGTCACCTTGGTGAGCAGGACCCTGTCGGTCTCGCTGCCGTCGGGCAAGGTCCAGTCCTGGATCTCCTCGACTTCAAGCCCGCCCAGGGTGAGGATCTCGGCAAGCTCCTCGGGAGACTTGGTGGTGTTGAGGTATTCGTTCAACCATTTGTATGGAATGCGCATGGCGAGCCTCCGCTGGAACGGTGTGACGCGTGGCGTACCAACATGTGGCGCAGGCATCCCGCCTGCGGCGGTGGCGGGCGAGACGCCCGCCCCACGCGATGGAATTGCCCCACGCGCTAGAATTGCCCTAGAAACCTCATATCTCCGCTGTAGAACAGGCGGATGTCGTCGATGCCGTGGCGTAGCATCGTGAACCTCTCGATGCCGACGCCGAAGGCGAAACCGGTGTACTTCTCGGTGTCATAGCCGACGCCTGCGAGGACGTTCGGGTCGACCATTCCGCAGCCGCCGACCTCCAGATACCCTGTGTTCGAGCACACGCGGCAGCCCTCGCCCCAGCACAGGGTGCACGTCAATGCCATCTCGGCGCTCGGCTCGGTGAAGGGGAAAAAGTCCGGGCGGAAGCGCGTGTGGCAGCGGTCGCCGAACATCCCGCGCGCGAAGGCCTCGAAGGTGCCCTTCAGGTCGGCGAAGGTGATGCCCTCATCGACGATCAGCCCCTCCAACTGGTAGAAGGTGTGGCAGTGGGTGGCGTCCACGGTGTCGCGCCGGTAGCAGCGTCCCGGGACGATGACCCGCACCGGCGGCTCCTGGTGCTCCATCGTCCGTATCTGCACGGTCGAGGTCTGGCTGCGCAGAAGCACGTTGTCGGTGATGTAGAAGGTCATCTGCTCGTCCATCGCCGGGTGGTACTCGGGGTAGTTGAGCGCCTCGAAGCTATAGTGATAGTTCTCCACTTCAGGTCCCTCGGCGACGGTGAAGCCGAGGCCCAGGAAGATCGCGATCATGTCATCCATCGTCGCGAGCAAGGGGTGTTGCTTGCCGATGCGCGGAGCGCGGCCGGGGAGGGTCACGTCGAGGGTGTCGGCGGCGGCCTTCGCGCCCGCTGCGGCAGTCGCGAGCGCCGCCTTCTTGTCGGCCAACGCCGCCTCGACGGCCTTCGCCGCCTCGTTGATGGCGGCCCCGAAAGCTGGGCGTTCGTCTGGCGGCAGTGTGCCGATGCTCTTGCGCAAAGCGCTGACGGACCCGCTGCGACCCACGAAGGCCACGCGCACCTCATCAAGCGCGCGCTCATCGGCAGCGGCTTCGATGGCTGCGGTGGCCTCGGCTTGCAGTTTCCTCACCTGGTCAAGCATTGTCTCATTCCTCCATCCGGCGTGCGGTAACCGGCGGGCGATGATAGCGGCGGATGTGGTGCTGACGCAGCGTGTGGGACATGAAGCCGACGGCCGCCAGAGCGATTAGCGCGATCGCCGCGAGGCCGGCGGCATGACGGCGGTCCTCCCGGCGAGCGTCCTCGGGCGCGGCCTCGCGCAGGAGCGCCCTCGCAGCCTGGACATCGGGCTTCGTGCGGGTACCGTCGAAGCGCCCCGAGACGATCTCGCGGCAGCACTTCGCCTGATCGTCGCGGTAGCCGAGGTCACCGTAAGTGCGCGCGAGTTCCAGGTACATCGCCGCCGCCGACTTCTCCGGCACAGCGGGCATCTCGCGCCGCCACTGGCCGAGGGCGCTGTCGTAAACCGTCACGGCGAGCATCAATAGACGCTCCCGCTGCCGCGGCGCGGAGGCCTTCAGGCCGACATCGCGCAGGCGCTTGCCGACGCTCCAGAAGCCGTCAAGCGCCGAAGCCCGGCTTGCGTCGTCCGTTGCGCCGACTGTGGCAGAGCCGATGAACGCCTGGATCAGGCCGCGCAGCTTATCCGCATCGGCACGGTCGGGCCGAGCTTCTGCGTCGGTCAGCCCGTCATTCAAGCGCGCAAGCTCCGGGTTCGCGCAAGAGGCGTCCTGTTGCGGTGCGGCGTAAACGGCCACCGGCGCGAGCATGAAGGCGGCGAGTAGCGCGCCCGCAAACCCGATGTGCGTCGTTTCCCGCCCGTGGTCGAGCCTCATCATTGTACCTGCAATCACGCAAAAAAGCCCCGATCGTCCCGAGGGACGAAAGCCGGGGCTTTCGCTATACCACCCTGTCGTGCAACTGGGGCTCCGGGTAACGGTGGAGCGGGCCGGCGCGGCCTACTGAGGGGCGATGCCCCTGTTCAGCTTACGGTTCGGGAGTGAACTTCAGCGGAGCGTGATCCAGGAGCGCTTCCAGCCGGTGGCGCTCCCTCTCTATGAACCCGTGTTCCGCCTACTTTTCTCCGTCAAGACCTTCGGTATTTGGTTGTTTGTCCTTCTTGTGCGTATCTCGCAGGGGAGCCGAGGCCGCATAGAGCATGACCCCGGCGGCCACCGCTGCATTGAGGCTTTCCGCTCGCCCGGACATCGGTATCTTGACCCGTACGTCCGCTTGCGTCAGCACGTCCTCAGGTAGTCCGTGCGCCTCGTTGCCGATCAGTATCGCCGTCCGGGCCGCCCATGTCAAGCCAGGGAGGCTGACCTTGCCGCCGAGGTCTGTGGCGACGGTCGCGATCCCCTTGTCCGCCGCCCAGGCCCGCAACTCCGGCCACTCGCAGCGAGCGAGGGGCAGATGAAACACCGCCCCGGCCGTCGCTCGCACGACTTTGGGCTCGTAGAGGTCTACGCAATGCCCGAGGCTGATGACCGCGCTCACTCCGAAGGCATCAGCGCTGCGGATCATTGTCCCGGCGTTGCCGGGGTCCCGCACGTCGCACAACACGAGCCACTTGGCCCGGTCGGGGACCTCCAACTCGGCAAGGCCGAGCCAGCGCAGCCCTGCGGCCCCCAAGAGACCCGTCGGTGTGACGGTATCGGCGGTGGCCGCAAAGGCGCGCGGCGCAAGCTCGTGAACCGGAACCTTCGCTGCCTCGGCCGCCCGTAGGATCGAGCGGAGACCGGCTTCGTCAGAGGCCTCACGACACCACGCCACGAACGCGAGGCGTCCGGCGGCGAGTGCTTCCTCAACCACCTTCGGCCCCTCGACCAAGGCCAGACCGGATTCCTCGCGGCCCTTCTTGGTGTGCAGCGCCCGCAGCAGCTTCGGAACCCGGTTTTGGGGACTGTCGATCACAGGCATCGGTGTCCCCTTCTGGATTTGGCCATGAACCGTTGGGCAGGAGCCTGTAAGGCTAAACACACTAACGGCCTATACGTCCTGGGGGATTGCATCCCCCAGACCCCCGCATCCCTAACGACCTTTGACCCCAAAAACGGGCCTAACTGTCAATCGCGGCCTTGACTTTGTTGATGATGACCTCGAAGCCGATCGGATCGCTGTACGCGATGTCGGCCAGCGACTTGCGGTTGATCGCGATGCCCGACTTCTTCAGGCCGGCGGCAAAGCGACTATATGTCAGACCGTGCATCCGGACCGCGGCGTTGATGCGGGTGATCCACAGCGAGCGCATGCTGCGCTTGCGAACGCGTCGGTCGCGATACGCGTAGTTACGCGCTCGCATGACGGTCTCTTTGGCGGTCTTATAGAGCTTACGCCTTCCGCCGACGTAGCCCTTGGCCGCCTTCATGATCTTCTTATGGCGATGTCTCGACGCAAATCCACGCTTTACTCTTGGCATCCGTTTTCATCCCTTCTGAGAGAGGCCGTCGTGCCTGCCGGGGCGACTGCGAACAGTGTCTCGGCGGCGCCTGCATCAGACGCGCTCACTGACGATGCCTAGGTCCTGTGGTGCACCGCGATCATCGCTGGTGCGGTGGATCGGACCCCAGTTCTGCGCTGTCCTGCCGCGTCTTCGGCGGCGCAGGTGACGGCTGTGAACGGCCCCTATCGGGCCGTGACGACTGTGGCGGCGGTACGTGACCGCCGACCAACCCCAAGCGTGATCGCGAGCGCGATTACGCGTAGGGGAGAATCTGCTGCTTGACCTTGAGCGCGAGCTTCCCGGTCACCTCGCCGGGGATCGCGAGCTTGCGCTTGCGGCGGCTGCTCTTCTTGGAGAGCAGGTGGTTCTGCAGACGGTTGCGGTGGGTGACACGGCCTCCGGCCGTGACGTGCAGCCTCTTCTGGGCGCACTTGCGGGTCTTCTGCTTGGGCACGGGCAATCCTCCTCACATCGAAGCGCGCCCTTATGGCACGCGGGGATACTGCAATCTCGGACGCGTCAGTCGGGACGGATGCCCGGCAACAACGGCCCGGAAGAAACGTAGGCGAGCGGCGTGAGGCCGCTCGTCATGGGTCGGCTCAATGAACAGGGGCGGGCTTATCCGGCGGCGCTCGCCTCCGACGCTTCAGGCGCTGGCGGCGCGAACGCCTCGACCGCAATCGGAGCCTCGACAGCGACCGGCTCGGGTGCCACGGCCGCATCGGACACGACAACCACGTCGCCCCCGGCCTCCACGGGCGCAGTCACCGTCACGGCGGTCGCGGCGGCTTCCTCATCGGCCTTGCGTTTCACATCGCGCTCCGCCGCCGCCCGCTTCTGGGCGAGCTGCTCCTCGCCCAGCGGCTCGAGCACCATTGTCATGCGGCGACCTTCCATGCGGGGCGGGCTGTCCACCTTGGCGATCTCGGCGGTTCCGTCGATGAACGACTTCAATTGACGCTCGCCAATGTCCTTGTGGCGCAGTTCTGGGCCCCGGAAGATGACCGTGAACTTCACCTTGTTGCCCTTCTCAAGGAACTTCAATGTCGCCTTGAGCTTGAAGTCCAAGTCGTGGTCGTCGGTGTTCGGCCGCAAGCGGATGCCCTTGATCTCCACCTGACGAGACTTCTTCTGCGCGTCCTTGGCTTTCTTCTGAAGTTGGTAGCGGAACTTGCCATAATCCATGATCCGGCAGACCGGGGGCTTTGCCGCCGGTGCCACTTCGATCAGGTCGAGTTCGCGCCTCTCAGCCTCGGCTCGCGCCTCCTGAAGCGTCAGGACGCCAAGCTGCTCCCCGTCGGGGTCAATGACCCGCACCTGTGCAGCGCGGATTCGTTCATTGACCTTGAAGGTCTTTACTTCTATCGGACTTCACCTCTTGACGCCGTGGGCCCGCCGCACCCGGTACGCCCGGGCAGCTACCCACTCGGCGAATCGCTACTGAACGGCCTTTGAGGGCCGCTTCACCGTCGAAGGATACATGTTAGGCGCGGATTTGTCAACGTTTTTGGACCGTTTCGCTGGCCTCCTACCCCTGCCGCGCTGCGCCCGACTGTCCTCTCCCTCGTAGGAAGGAGACGCGGAAACAGTATTCGCCCCCTGACCCTCTCATTCGCCCTCCTCGGCATCGAGGTCCACAGTGATGTGCTCCGCAGCCTGCGAAACCTCCGGGGTCGCGCCGAGGCGCTGCTGAAGCTCCTTCATCCGCTCCTCCAGCCGGGCTTGGCGTTGAGCGTTGGTCAGGTCCCCTCGGGTGCGCTCGATCATCCCTCGCGCCGCATCGCAGCGGCTGCGCAGGCCGAGGCTGATGGCATTCGGGTAGTCAAACGCCATCGTGGCCTGGTACATGTCGTCCATGAGGCCCAGGAAGCGCTCGGCGTCCTCGATGTTGTCCCGCCGGATCAGGTCCAGGACATGTCGCCGGAACTCCCCGATCACCTCCGCAAGGCCGTTAAGCCACGGGGCGTATTCCACACCCAGGGCCTCCGGTTCGGGCAGCGCCTCGCCGAGGATCCCCGCGAGGGTGATCGCGGCCTCGGCGTACTCTTTCTCGGCGTCACCGACGAACCCCCCGAATCTGAGTTCCGGCGCGTCTTTCACCGCCGACAGCATCTGCCGGGTGAGTTCGGCGCAGTTGGCGAGTTGCGCGCGGGAATCATCGTACTCCTCGCGGTGTGCGTGCTTGATCGTGATCGACGCCGCGCGCACCACTTGGCGCGATGTGGTGTAAGCCGCCTCGCGGGCCGCATCGAGAGCGTCGAAGCGCGCGCGAATCTTGTCGGTGATCCCGTCGATTCCAGAGAGAATGATGGCCACCTCGCTTTCCGGGTCGAATCGCCTATCGCTGCGGGGTCAGGAGGCTTGGGCTGCCTTCGCTCCGCCCTCGATCGCCGCCAGATTGGCCGGCATCAGCTTGTGATGCCGCTCCGGGAGCAGCTTGCGGAGCGTCTCCCCGATGGATTCCAGGGGCACGATGCCGCTTGCGGCAACGTAAGCCCCCAACATCACCATGTTGACGGCCTTCTCGGAGGCCAACTCGTTGGCGAGGTCGAGCGCCGGCACGCGCACCACTCGGGCGGTGGCGGGCAGCTCGTGATCGATCGGCAGGGACGAGTTGACGATCAGCAGCCCTCCGGGCCGAAGCTGGTGCACATGGTCGCGCACAGCAATCGAGTCAAAGAGTACCAGCGTGCCGACCTGGGAGGCCACAGGGCTGCCGACCGGGCCGTCCGCGATGATGACCGTGACGTTTGCGCGACCGCCGCGCACCTCCGGCGTGTAGGACGGATACGACGACACCTCGAGCCCCTGGTCGAGCACGGCTTGTGCCAGCACCTGGCCGGCAAGAAGAACCCCCTGCCCGCCGGTTCCTGCCATCAATACTTCCTGACGCATCACTTATCCTCCGCCTATGATAAACGACATCATCTGGTAACGTACAAAGCCCAACTCTTCATACAGCGCGATAGCGCCCTCATTGTCGAAGCGCACGAACAAGCTCGCGATGCGGCCCGTTTCGTGCGCCTCAGTGGCGAGCGCCGCCACGATGCTCGCGGCGTACCCGCGTCTTCGGTAATCGGGGTCGGTCAGCACTGCGCCGATCTGCAGCACGCGTGGCGTCACGAAGTGACAGATGGCCGCCGCCACGATCTTCCCATCGGCCTCGATGCAATAGGAAGGGTTGCTCCGAAACGCCTCGGAGAAGAACACCTGTCCTGGCCGCAACTGATAGAAATCGGCGACACTGCCCCACATTTCGGTCGTTACGCGCCTGGCCCGGGACGCGTCGGCATCGCGTGGGAGACCGTCGAGGGTCATGTGCACTTCGCGCTCGCCCGGTCCAAGGCCCGTTGCCTGTCGCACGAGCGGCGTGTCGCGTTCGCGGCAAAGCACTACCACCCGGCCTGTCGCATCTGCCGCCAGCGCCGCGGCAAGACTTTGCAGGGCGTTCGGGTCCTCCCCGGCGAGGGTGAGCATGGAGGCCTCCTGCGGGCGGAAGATGGTCCCTACCGCCAGCAGTCGCTCGCCCTGAGTTGCGCAGAAGACCCTCGACCGCCCGGCTTGCGGCTCGTACAGGTCGGCATGTGTGAGAATGTAGTCAAGTGGCCGCGCATCGACCAACAACCGGGCCTGTTCCCACAGGTCGTTGCCCGCTGTGGCCTCCCGCACCACGACGTCTCCGCTCATGTTTTCTCCGCGAGCAGATTCCGGAACACCTTCAGCGGATACTGCGGGATCATTTTATCCTTGATGTGATCCAGGGACTTGATCGGGTCCTGGTACCACCACGTCGGGCATGTGCTGAGGATCTCGACCAGCGAGAAGCCCAGATCGTCGATCTGCGTCTGCAGCGCCTTCTTGATGCTGCGCTTCGCCGCAAGGACGTGTCTGGGGTCGATGAGCGCCTCGCGGGCCAGATACGCAATGCCGGGAATCGCATTGAGCAGCTCGCAGACGTTCATCGGGAAGCCGCCGAAGGCTTCGGTGCGCCCGAGCGGCGTCGTCGTGGTCTTCTGCCCCAGCAGGGTCGTCGGGGCCATCTGGCCCTGGGTCATGCCATAGACGGCGTTGTTGATGAAGATGACGGTGATCCGCTCTCCCCGCGCCGCCGCGTGGATGACCTCGGCGATGCCGATGGAGGCGAGGTCGCCGTCGCCCTGGTAGGTGAAAACGATGTTCTCGGGGTGCGCCCGCTTCACGCCGGTCCCCACCGCCGGAGCGCGCCCGTGCGACGCCTGGACCACATCGACGTTGAAGTACTCGAACGCGTAAACCGAGCAGCCCACTGAGGCGATAGCGACGGTGCGGTCGAGGAGGTCCATCTCCTCGAGGGCCTCGCCGATGATCCGGTGCGCGATCCCGTGGGTGCATCCCGGGCAGTAACGCATCTGCGTCACATCAAGCCCCTCGGTGCGCTCGAAAGTGGCCTCCCACTCGGTCAGGTCGATCTCTGTGACTGCCATTCGCTTCGCCTTCCTACTGTCCCGTGTGTCGCGTGGGGCAGGCGTCTCGCCTGCCCGCGTCGTTGTCGTTGGCCGTCGGTGTTTAACCCCTGCAATGGTGGGCCATGCGCCCAATCAGAGCTTCTTCAGCCCCTGTGGAAGCGCGATTCATCGCGCGAATTCCGCTGCGCAGCTACAGCAGCGGCACAGTGCGAGATAGCTGTTTGGGATATATAGGACGTGATTTATAGTGGGTCTCATTCGGCCTACGTTTGGCGCGATGAATCGCGCACCCACATGTTACGGAGAAAACAGGCACCAAACCGGTGCGACCGGAGACGGGGCCGGGGGTGAGGTCGCCGTCACTTACCCGCCGCGATCTCCCGCACCCGCGTCTCTAGCATCTCCGGGGTGATGATTTCTCCGCCGCTCCTACCGTAGAAGTCCACCGGGCACTGGCCGTTTGCGGCGAGGCGCACGTCCTCGACCATCTGGCCCATCGACAACTCGACGGTCAGAATGCGCGGGACTTTCCCCGCCCACTCGCGGATCGGCGCGGTAGGGAAGGGGAAGAGACTGATCGGGCGCAGCAGCCGCAGCCTCATGCCCTCGGCATTGAGCCGGTCGATTGCGGTCTCTGCCACGCGCGCCGAGCTTCCGTAGGCGCAGATCAGCATCGAGGGCTCGTCGTGACCGTATTCCTGCCACACGGTCTCGTTGAGCGCCGCTTCGCGATACCGGGCCTCGATGCGCTCGTTGACCGCTTCCATGACCGGAATGTCAGTCCAAAGCGAGTTGACGATCCGTCGCTCGCGCCCATTGCGGACGCCCCCGACATTCCAGCCCAGGTCCTGCCGGGGCGGATCGGTGCGAGGACGCAGGCGGCACGGCTCCGCCATTTGCGCGAGGATTGCGTCGCCGAGAATCGTGACGGGGTTGCGGTACTTCTCGGCAATCGCGAAGGCCTCGGCGGTCCAGTCGTGTAGCTCCTGCACTGAGTACGGGGCGAAGGTGAGGCAGCGCCCGTCGCCGTGCCCGCAGCCCCGCGTCGCCAGCCAGTAGTCGGACTGCGCGGGAGCGATATTGCCGAGGCCCGGGCCGCCGCGCACCATGTTTACCACCACGCACGGCAGCTCCGCGCCGAGCATGTACGAAAGCCCCTCCTGCATGAGCGACACGCCGGGGGAGGAGGAGGAGGTCATGACACGCACGCCGGTGGCGGCGGCGCCGTAGACCATGTTGATCGCCGCGACCTCGCTCTCGGCCTGCACAAACACGCCGCCGACCTCGTGCATGTGGGCGGCCATGTACTCGGGGATTTGGTTCTGCGGGGTGATGGGATAGCCGAAGAAGCACCGGCACCCACCGGCGATTGCGCCCTCCGCGACCGCCTCATTGCCCTTAATCAGCGCTCGATCACTCATAACTCGTCGTCTTTCTTTGCTGCCTTGTCACCGCTCACGGCGGCACTGCGTTCCCTGTAGATTGTGATGCCGCCCTCAGGGCACATGACGGCGCACATCTTGCATCCGGTGCAAGCGTCCTGCTCGCAGACCACGGCAAAGTGATACCCGCGCTCGTCCACTTCCTCGCCGATGCGGATGTTGTCCTTCGGGCAGAACGCCACGCAAAGGCCGCAGGCCTTGCAGCGGGCTAGATCAATGATAACTTTGGGCATGTGGGGTGTCTCTATTCGTGTGAGAAGTCGAATGATGCGTCAATAATGCGGGTGCCGGAAGGCCTTTGGACCACGAAGTCACGAAGTCACGAGAAACGGCGACACGACCAATCCCCGTGCAGCGGCGTTGACGATTGTCGTTCCTCGTGTCTTCGAGTCTTTGTGGCTAAAATCGTCCGTTCATCCCAGTATTGCTCATTTGAGTGCCCGGCCTGTGGGGTCCCCGCCAATCTCCGATTGGTGCCCCACAGCTAGAGCAAGCGGCCCTGCCGCTCATCTATCCGGCAGTGGACAGCATCTCGCGAGCGTGCTCCAGCGCCTTCTCGTCGCCCTCGGTGGCCCCGAGCATCCGGGCAACGTCTCGCACGCGAGCGTCGCCCTCCAGCGCCTCGGCACGGACCGTAGTGCGCCCGGCCTTGACGTGCTTGGTCACTCTGATCTGATAGTCGGCGACCCGGGCGATCTGGGGCAGGTGCGTGATGCACAGCACCTGGGCGGTGGTCGAAAGCGCCTTGAGCTTTTCGGCGACCGCGTGAGCGGTCAGCCCCCCGACGCCCGAATCGACCTCGTCGAAGACGATCGTCGGGATTTCGGTCCCCCGTGAGCAGATCGATTTGAAGGCCAGCATCAGCCGCGAGAGTTCGCCGCCGGAGGCCACGGCTCGCAGCGGCCGCAACTCCTCCCCGGCGTTCGCGCTGAGCATGAACCGGCACAGGTCCACACCCCGCCGATCCGCCCGGCACCGCAGGCCCCCGGCGCACACGAGGCCCTGTTCGTCCGCCTCGCGCTGCAGGTCCACGGCGAAGTGCGCGGCCGGCATCCCGAGCTGCGCCACCTCGGCCTCAATCGTGCGGCTCAGCTTCTCCGCCAGGTTCCCTCGCGAGGCGGACAGCATTTCCGCCGCTTCGCCTGCCTTCTCCCGGAGCCGCTCCAACTCGGCCTCAAGATCCGACCGGCGCTGTTCGGCACTGTTAATGTTCGCAAGCTCGCTCGCGGCGCTTTCTCGGTGCGCGAGGACCGCCGCGATGCTCTCCCCATACTTGCGCTTCAGCCGTGTGATGAAGTCGAGCCGTCCCTCGACGATCTCCAGCCGCGCCGGGTTGTGCTCGACGTGGTCGGCGTATGCGGCCAACGCACGGGCTGCCTCCTGGGTGGTGAATAGCGCCGCCTCGACATCCGCGAGGATCGGGCCGAGGCCCCCGTCGATGGCCGCCAGACTGCTCAATTCGTGGCGCGCCTGCTGTAAGGCGTCGGTCGCCGCGAGACCCTCGTCGCCGTCGAGCGCGTCTTGCGCCGCCGCCAGTCCCCCCTGCAATTTCTCGGCGTGGGCGAGGCGCGTACGCTCGGAGAGAAGCTCCTCTTCCTCGCCATCATACAGCTCCGCAGCGTCGATTTCTTCCACTTGGAAGCGCAGCAAATCGAGCCGCTGAGCGAGGGATCGCTCGTCAGCCATGAGAGAAGCCAGTTCGGACCGCGTGTGTGTAAAGGCCTCGTGAAGTTCCGCGTACGTCTCGCGCAGCTTCAGGTGCTCCGCTCCGCCGAAGGAATCCAGGAACTGCAGGTGGTGCTCCTCGTGGATCAGCGCCTGGTGCTCGTGCTGCCCGTGGATGTCCACGAGGTGCTGCCCGAGTGACTGGACGAGGGAGAGCGTCGCCGCGCGGCGGTTCACGCGATACTGGCTGCGACCGCTGGCGATCTCGCGGCTGAGGATCAGGCATTCCTCGCCCTCCGCCGCCAGACCGGCCTCCTGCAGGACTGCGCAGGCCTCAGGTGTGCCGCCGATGTCAAAGACCGCCTCGACCTGTGCCGCGGTTTCCCCGGTGCGGATCGCCTCAGGGCCGACGCGCTCGCCCAGCACTGCGTTCAACGCGCCGATGATGATCGACTTGCCGGCTCCCGTCTCGCCGGTCAATACAGTCAGACCCCGCCCGAACTCAAGGCGCAGTTCGTCGATCAGCGCGAAGTTGCGGATCAGGATCTCGGTTAGCATTGTCTCGAAACGTGCGTGCGCGGCGTCTCCAGTGCCGACGATCATCGGGTGCGGCGGCTGCGTGCGGGACGGCCCTACCCGTCCCCGCTTCGCGGGGACGCCCCTCCCGTGCTGGCTATGCTTTACCCACATTTCCGCGCGTGGGACGCAATGATCTGGTTCGTGTCGTTGCCGTCAAGCCCCCGAAGGGGGCGTCGGAATTTAGCCGGGGGCGTAAGCCC
>CAYWBK010000044.1:0-21695 GCA_964455745.1 uncultured Armatimonadia bacterium | reverse complement strand
GCCGCATAGGACTTGCCGGAGTTGTTCGGGCCGATGAAGACCGTGAGTGGCTTCAGGTCGACGCTCGCATCGGCAATCGGCCCAAAGTCGGTCATATTGAGGGACATCAGCAGGCGCTCATCCACCGGCGGCTGCCGCTTTGAGCGGGGCATTTCGGGTCCTGTCTCCTTTCACCGCACCATCGGCTGAGTGTTCGTCACTGCGCCCGAACTGCCCTTCCCGCGACCCCACTCTTGGGTCCTCGCCCCCTCCTCACTGCCAAGCCTTCGGCAGAAACCGCAGGATGTCGCCCGCGATCATGCCGCGCGCGCCCAATTCGGCGGCGGCGAGGTCGCCCGCCAGGCCGTGGTAATAGACGCCGGCAATGGCCGCATCGAGAGGCGTCGCGCCTCCCGCGAGAAGACCCGCGATGATGCCGGTCAGCACATCCCCCGAGCCCCCCTTCGCCATGCCCTCATTGCCCGTCGAGTTGATCCACGCCTGGCCGGACGGGTCGGCGATGACCGTCCCCGCGCCCTTGAGCACCACGACGCAGTCGAGGTGGCCTGCCGCCTCGCGCGCCGCTTCGACGCGGTTCGCCTGGATCGCCGCGATGCTCCCGGCCCAGTGCGGGGCGCTGGGAGCGCCGGCGAACAGCCGCGCCAATTCGCCGGGGTGCGGGGTGATGACCGTCGCCGCATCACGGGCGGCGATCAGACCGGGGCCGCCGGCGCCGTCCGCAAAGGCGTTGAGGCCGTCGGCGTCGATGACCAGCGGCTTCTCATAGTCGCGGACGAACTCGCGGACGAAGGCGCGCGTTTCCGGGTGCGTTCCGAGGCCCGGCCCGATCGCCGCCACCTCGCACCCGTTCGCGAACTTGAGCGCCGGCTCGAGCGCGGCCCGCGAGAAGCAGCGCTCCTCGGTCTCCGGCAGCGGAAGGCTCATCACCTCGGTGATCTTGCACTCGAGGATGTCATTGAGGCTGCGCGGCACGCCGACAGTCACCAGGCCCGCGCCCGACCGATGCGCGGCCTCGGAACTCATCGCCGCCGCGCCGGTCATGCCCTCCGAGCCGGCAATCACAAACACGCGGCCCGCGTCGCCTTTGTGCATCGAACCCCAGCGCGGGGGGAGCTTCGCGGCGGCATCGGAACTCTCCGTCAGAAACGTCCGCAACGTCTCGCTCTCGAGCAGCGGGCGCGGCAGGCTGATGTCCACCACCTCGACCTGACCTGCATGGCCCGACCCCGGCGCCTGGCACAGGCCGGTCTTCGCAAGGCCGAAGGTAACGGTGATGTCGGCGCGCACGGCGGCCCCGCAGACCGCGCCTGTGTCGGCGTCGATGCCGGAGGGGATGTCGACGGAGACGATCAGCCCGGCGAAGTCCTGGAGGGTCTCGATGGCCACCCGCGCCGGGCCGGTCACCTCGCCGTGGATGCCGGTGCCGAGGATCGCATCGACCACGATGTCCGTCCGGTCGAGCTGCGCGGCGATGGTCTCGGCATCGGCGGGTTCGACGATAGGCACTCCAAGCTTCACGGCCATCTCGTAGTTGAGCGCGGCATCGCCGACCAGCTCCGTCCCCCTGGGCAGCAGGCACACCCGCACGTCGATCCCTCGGTTGCGCAGGTGGCGGGCCACGACGAAGCCGTCGCCGCCGTTGTTGCCCTTCCCGGCGATAACGAGGACGCGGGTGCCCGGGCCGATCTCCGCAGCGAGGGCGGCCACGACGCCCTCCACATGCCGCCCGGCGTTCTCCATCAGCACGACGCCGGGGACGGCGTATTCGCGCGTGGCAACGGAGTCAATATGTCGCATCTGTTCGGCGGTAGCAAGGCGCATGAGAGATCACCGGGGCGGAGGATTGCAGATAGCAGATTATAGATCACAGATGACAGGGAACGGCGCACGACTTCGCGGCGAATGCGTCCAAGCGGTTACGAAGCAGCGGTCGATGCAATAGTATATCCTGTTGTGCAATCTAACTGCCACATTTTCTCCGTAGGATTGCGGAATCCTTCGCGATGACTCAAGGGCCACCTACACTTGTGGCCCCAAAGGAAAAGGGGCCCCTCTCATCGAGAAGGGCCCCTTTTGTCGTGTAAAGAGCGCAAGAGATGATCCGTGCTCGGAGTGACTACTGCGCAAGCGGATTCCACATGTTTTCGGTGATATTCGACGCCTTCATGAATTTCACATGGCCGTCGCAGAAGAGACAGTTGGCGCCGCCGTTATGGCGCTGCTGGAACAGCCAGAACGTAGGATCGGCGTTCGCGTCGTCCAGCCAAAGCTGATAGGAGACGCTGACACTGGGGTTGGGACCGGTGACGATGTCGCCGCCTTCGGTGATGTAAACGGTCTCAGCGGGCCGGGTGATGGACGACTCGGTCGTGTAGGCCCAAGCTCCCTGGTCCGTCGCGCCTCCAGTGTAGTACCAGTTCATCCCGTAACCGGCGACGAAGCGGTAGACCGAGTCAGTGGGGGTGGGGTACTCCACGGTCTCGCCATAGAACTCCGGGTTGCTGAAACTCGGGCAAGCGAAGACCTGGATGTTCTTCACGTAAGGCTTGAGGAAGAACTGCCACCAGGGACGCCCGGGGCCGCCGCCCCACTGGTCCAACATCGTATAGCCGAGATCGCAGGCGGCGTAGTGACCGTCGTAATCGGACGCGTACATTGCCGCAGCGATGCCGAGTTGCTTGAGGTTGGATTCGCAACTGGCCTGCCTCGCCTTCTCCCGTGCCCGCGCGAACACCGGGAAGAGGATTGCTGCGAGGATCGCGATAATGGCGATGACGACCAGCAATTCGATAAGAGTGAACCCGCGCCTGGGTGACCTGACCATGATGCACCTCCGTAGTCGATCTTGTACGTACCCTTAATATACGACGTGGCCACCTGCTTCCCTCGCGGGGATCGTGGAGTGGATGGGAATATATCGGTAAGCTTCTGGCACTAAAGCAAGCAGTAGATCAGCGATCCGCGCCCCAATGACAGCGAAGGGGTCTCTCTCATCGAGAAGGGCCCCTTCTGCCGTGCATGGGACTGCCGGAGTCGACTGGTGTTCAGTCCGGCTATGGCGTGACCGGATTGAACATGGCCTATGTCGTCGCATCGAGCTTCATGGCCTGATGGACACCTTCGACAATTGAAAGACCGAAAATGGCTTGACATAGCCACATCCCACCCTGTAGTATTGATCTAGTCTTGATCTAATCTGCAGTTCGGCGAACTCGCGGGGAGAGATCGCCATGTCAACGGATGGGGACCGTTTGGCACTCGGAAGCGCCCGTCGTCGTCTCACCCCCCCATCGTCCGCCCCAAACTCACTTCACACTGACTGCCCCCGCGAAACCTAATACCTACCTGCGCGCGTCAATGCGTGACGGAAGCGTCATGGTATTCCGTCATGCTATCGGATCCCGGGAGGGGCGTCTGTCATGTATGGTACCAACAGCAAGTGGGTCGTCACAGGCATACTGGTCGCAATGCTGTGCATCGGATGTGTGGTGAACGCCGCGGCGCAGTTGACGGTGCAGATCGTGATTCCCCCGTCGGATCCGTTCAATACGGTGGTGGGCGACTGGGTGACGTTCGAGGCCGTCGCTTACCAGGATGGCGTCGAGTTGGACAGCGCCACGGTACAGTGGCAGTGGGACTTCGGCGACGGTACCCAGAGCACCGATAACCCCGCCTATCACTTCTATGCCCAGACGGGCGCCTATGCGACGACTGCGACGGCGACCGTAGGGGACACGTCCGCCACAGCAACCATCACGGGGATTGTGGGGCTTCCTACAGGGCTGACCGTAACGATCACGGACCCGTCGCCGAACGAGTATCCACCGCCCGTCGATACCGACACCACGTTCCACGCCACAGCCTACATGAACGGAGTCGCGTTGGACGACGCCAACGTGCAGTGGCAGTGGGACTTCGGCGACGGGACCGGGAGTACCGACAACCCGGCCGTCCACGCATTCGTGGTGGCGGGGACTTACGTGGTTGAGGTAACGGCCACAGTGGGCCAATTGACCGCGACCGCGACTCTTCCCCTTCAAGCTGGCGGGGCCGGTCAGGGCGGCGCGGGAGCACAAGAGGCGGTTGTCGTCGAAGCGCCCACTGCTGGGGCTGTCGTGGGTGGTTCTTACTACAATTGTGCGAAGGGCGTTTACCAGCACGTCATGCCTGCGACCGGGACCTCCTCGGGCATATCGTGCTGCATGTGGACCACCGGTACGGTAAGTGGGTCTATGCTGATCGGTGGCTGCATCGATCCCGGCGCCCAAGTGCATGCCGGGGACGTGCGTACTGGACAGCACTCATGGCTGTGGGACACGACAAAGCACCATAATGAGACGGTAAGCGTCCAGTTCGCATCGGACGGCTATGTCATAGATATGGCCAACCAGGTACGGAATTACGGCGGGAATAACACAATCACCGTCCAAGTCAAGAACTTGGTCGTCGACGGTGTCGCCGCGACACCATCGGGAGCGAGCAGCGGGCCGCTGGGCTTCTTCGATCCCACGGACACGAATCGTGCCACGGCAGGTGCGGCCTATACGCTCACAGATGCTGATGAACGCGACACGAGCGTGACATTGTCAATCTATGACCTGAGCGGTGCACTCGTTTCCACCCGTCCCGTCGAGACGCAACGAGCGACGAAAAGCGGCCATGCCTACACTTCCGCCACATGGGACGGCAAGGGAACCTTCCAGGCACACCGCGCGATCGGCGATTCCACGATGGTGGACTTGCCCTATATGGTGCTGAAGCCTGGGCCTTACAGTGTGGTTGTTGACGTCTCGCACATTCACCCACGGTTGACGAATCCTGGGATGTGGCTCACCTCAGTCGATGAATGGAACTCCAATGCACCCATGATCGACAACGACAGCAGCAAATCGGCGACACTATCGATCAGCGGTGTGAGTGCAGCCGCCGCCGAGCAATCGGATGGGAGCGTAACGGTCACGGTTGGATACTCCCTAACGGATACAGGCGGACGTCGACCCTCTGAGTGTGATATATTTGTGTATGATCCAAACTTCAACCAGACAGGCTACGTCATCGCCGATCCAGCCCTGGGGTCGCATTCGTGTCAGGTCCCGACAACGATGAAGACCGGCCATAACACCCTCACCGGTGGACGCTACTACGTCATAGTGCTGGCGAAGGACTCCAACGGTGACGCCCACGACGAGAAGGCGTTCCGCAACAAGTGGGCGATCCCCGTGGGAGTGGCCATCGGGACGCCGCGCGGCGATAATTGGGACAATGTATGGCTGGGGGGCGCAAAGGCACGACACAAACGCCTTGACAGCCGGCCCTCAGCATCGCTGGCCGCCGAGGACCAACGCACCCTGGCTGACGGTACAAGCTACGACGCCCACACTGACGTCAACCCGACCGCAACACGTGTCTGGCGGTGGATGTTCGACGACACACTGCTCTATATCAATGGGCATGGCGCTGCGGGTTGGCTCGTACTCGGAGGAGGGGGGGAGGGTGATATCGACGACTACATCGCGGCAAAGCATCCCGTGACCCACGATCCTAGTGACACAGAACCAACGTGGCGATACATATCTGATATGGACCTGTCGCATACGGTCGTCGCGGTATTCCAGGGCTGCCATACGGCACAGGAGGACACGAAGTACGGATATGGGTGCCTGCCGACCCAAGCCATCGCCCAAGGGGCCCTCTATGTCGTTGCATGGAGCGGGCGGATGTTCCAGGACTCAGGCATCTGGTCTGGCGCCTTCTGGGGAGCGCTCGCACATGCGTACGTCCCGTCCGAGGTCGACGGCATCCCCTATAGTTTCGACTTGGCCCGTGCTGAAGCGTGCGCCGCAGAGGATGCCTACCTGAGCCAGTTCCAGTCCCAGGGGCAGGACTACTACTGCAGTTGCGTCTCGTTCGCTGCCAATACAGGCGCGGGGGGGCTCGCGATCAGGCCGGCCGAGGGTCGATAGAGGCCCGGAATTGGAGATGGCGGAACCAGTGTTCACAACCGTAGGCCCAGCAAGTAGGCCAAACACCGTGGCGCTATTACTCATCATGGCCAGTACGGCCGCGGCGGCCGAACGGGTGCCTCCTCCTTCGGAGATCACCGCAGCCGTAGCCGTTGCCCGTGACTTCTGCCGTGATCCTGCGCTGATGCTCCATTGGGTGTGTATCGGCACCTGGTACCACGTCCCCTGTTACCACCTACAGGGGAAGACGGAGTTCGTAATGGTAGGGGAGCGTGACCACCGTGTCCACGGGTACTACTCGGCGGTGCCCAAGGCACCGGAACTGAAACGGTCGTTGACAGTGGACGATGCCATCGGCCAAGCACGGCGGTTCCTGGCAGAACGCGGTTACGCGATTTCCACGGATATGCACATCGAACAGACACGTGTGGAGGAGACAGGCTCTCGGAGAGGTACTGTGACCGTCGAATGGCGCGCTTGCGCCGATGGTGTGCGACTCCCCACATTTTATGAGGTCGATGTGTCGTCGCTAACCGGGGAGGTGACGCGATTTGCCATGTGTGACGTGCAAGCCACGGTCAGTCTAAAGCCAAGATTGTCGCCAGCTCAGCTCGCGGAGTTGGCGCGCCAAGCGCCGGGAATCGGCTTCGAGGTCATGGCCACCAATGATGCCGGGCTGACTGTCTACATCGATCCCTCTGGTGCGCAGCGACTATGTCGGCTCATCGACGTGCTTGGCCGAAAGGTCGCTGCCGAGACGGAGCAGGAGCAGGTCAGGTTGATGTTTGATGCAAACACGGGCGAGGTGGTCCTCTCCATTCGCCCGCTATAAGCCCGTGCCGGCAGGCTCACAATCGTCACCGGAGAAGTGCTACAGACACTATGAACCGAAAAACACGTCTGGCACTTGAGCTGGTCGTTCTTGCAGGCCTCATCACCTGCCTGGTGTTCGTTTCGCTGGCCAGGAACCGCCCCAGAGGGCCGGTCACGACACTGACCTCGGCGGAACTGCTGGCCATTATCCGTGCCAACAAGGATTTCCCGTTCGATCCACTAACGGCGGATCCGGTGGCGCGCAGGTCGCGATGGGAGTGGAAAGGGCGGCTGGTCGAGCACTGTATCCTGGTTGATGTCGACGGGCCCAGCGACACCTCGCAGAAGTTCCACGCTCACGCAAGGGTGGCCATTGATGAGGACAAGCGCGAGGCAGTCGCCTGGATACTCGATATGTGAGCCGGGGCGCCCGGCAGACGGCACCTCACAGCAACCCCGCGCCTCTTTTCTCGCGTCTTTGCCTGCAGGCCTCAGCTCCGGGCAGTGCGTTTTGGTGTCGAATTAGCATGGTCGCGACTCCACACTTTCTTACCACCCACTACCCGCTTTCTCAATAATGCCCTGCTATCCTATGTTCATCAGTGTGAAGCTGTGAATTTCGAGTCACCGGCCAACCGGTGGCTCGTTTCCTTTTCTGCATCCGTTGCGCCCCCACGTCAGATCGCTGGAACCTCAATTCCCTCCCGTGCGCTTACACTACCGTGACCACTCGTGGCTTCCTGCCGAGCGACGCTAATCCCAGAGGCGACCGACGATGAGACGTTCCGCACTTCTTTCGACACTGGCTGTCCTGACGGCACTCACCGCGGCGGGCGCGTGCTTTGCCGAAGGCGATTGCGCGCCGCTTCCGGGCGGCAGGCCGCCTTTCATCGACTGCCCTCCCCCGCAGATGGCTGGGGACATCGTGATGGTGCCGATGCGCGCCATTTTCGAGTTCATGGGCTGCGCAGTGCAGTTCTGGCCGGAGACCGGCGCCATCGAGGCCCGACAGGGGAGCCATGTCGTGGACTTGTGGCTGGGGAACACCAGCGCGCGGGTGAACGGCCGGGTCATGACGATGCAGCTTGCGCCTCGCCAGATCGACGGCGCGACGTACATCCCGCTGCGGTTCGTGGCCACGGCGATGGGGGCCGGGGTGGATTGGTCCGAGGATACGAAGACCGTGGCGGTCCGCTATGCCCGGCGCAAGGGCACGCTGAAGCTCGGCCAACGCGGAATCAGCGCCATCTACTGTGGGTGACGCCCTGAGGCGTCGCAACTCCTAATATCACTACGCCGGTTGTGCGGCCCTGATCGGCAATGAGATGCCCTGCCGAGAAATGGACGGCGATTGACCGCAGAGACACAGAGGACACAGAGAACGGCAACGTCCCTTAACGCCTATCGCGGGCGGGCCGTATCCCAGCCGTTCTCTGTGTCCTCTGTGTCTCTGTGGTTCAATGCCGTTCGCCCTTCATCCTGGGATACGGTCAGCCTCTGACAAGATTCCGAACGTTTCGCCCGTCGGTTGCCAAAGCGGCGTAGTAATGTTAGCCGAACAACACCCACACCGCTTTATAAGTAGCAACAGCCCGATCTTGACGCCCCCGCGCCCTTGACAGCCGACCCGCGAGCGCGACCTCCTGGGACGCAGCCCCACCGGCTTTGCGACTGGATTGCCGCGGCCACTCACTCTCAGGGCAGGTCCCGGCGGTGGGGCAGCGAATACAGTCCTTGCCGCCTATCAAGTCGGAGGTGTTCATCTACTATGGCACGCGTCTCCTATTATGTCGCCCTCATCACGGTTGGCCTCATCGTTTCAATGCTCGGCTGCGCTCTGGTTGCGTATGCTGCCGATCAGCCCCTGGTCTCCTGGGACTTCAGCACGGATGCTGAAGTCGGCAGGTGGTTCCCGGCGCACTCGCTCGCCCCGTTCGAGGCCGCCGATGGCACGCTCAAGACGCGGGCCACCGGGGACGACCCCTACATGATCGTCAAGGACGCGCACGCCTTCGACATCGACGCCAACGACTTCCAGTACATTGAAGTCAAGCTCAAGTCCGACAAGGACGGCGGAGCCGAGTTCTTCTGGGCCAACACCACGGAGGGGCGCGACCAGGGCTTCGTTGCCGGCAAGGAGCGCGCTTTCGCGGTCAAAGGAGATGGGCAATTCCACGTCTACCGGGTCTTCCCGGGGTGGGAGGGCCACGTCAGCCGCCTGCGGCTCGATCCGCCGGACGACGCGACCATCGAGGTCGGCTTCATCCACATCATGCAGGCTCCGGTGACCACGCACGATCCCCTCAGCCCGCGCTGGGATTTCAAAGCCGACGGCGCCGGCGGGTTCATCCCGACCAGCGGCTGCACCTATGACGCCGGGGCGGACGGGCTGAAGACGACGCTCGACAGCGAGAACGCAATCCTCACCAGCCCCGTGGTGAACCTGCAAGCCTCCGACTACGCCTGCGCGACGCTGCATTTCACCGCCAGCGCGCCGATGCAGGTGATGCTGAACTGGTCGGACACCACCGATGGCAACTTCCCCGGCAGCAACGTCATCCCCCTTGACATCGCCGGGGGCGAGGACTACGTGACCTTCAATTTCGCAGAGATGCCGGCGTGGTCGGGCGCGGTCAAGCGCGTCGCCATCGGCCTGATCGGCAAGCCGGAGGACACGATCACCCTGCACTCTCTTGCCTTTGGGAAACAGCCCGAGGGGCCGGCGAAGCTGACGGTTGTGTCGTTCGCGGGCGAGAAGAGCATCTACGCCGTGGGCGAGCCGATCAAGCTGACGCTGCGCATGCGCAATGACGGCGGCGCGGCGGCACGCAACGTGAAGGCGAATGTGGCGGTCGATGGCGCCAACGTCACGGCTGACAGGCTTGGGCCGACCGATGTCGCCGATGTCGCGCCGGGGGCAGCCGCCGAGGCCGCGTGGACGATGAAGGCTGGGAAGGCCGGCATGGCGCCCGTCAGCCTGAAGATCGAGGGCGAGGGGCTGTTCAAGCCCGCCGAGGCGACCGCGCAGCTCATCGTCATCGAGCCTGTGCCCGAGCTTGCGGCGGCCGGCGGCAAGCCGGTGGCGATCGTCAAGGGGGCGGGGGCGGTTGTCGGCAATGACCGTGTGCGGCTGACCTTCGCCAAAGATGCCCAGGGCTTCGAGAACGCGCGGATCGACATCATCGAGGGCAATCGGCAGCGCACAATGGGATACCTGCCGTACCTGGCGCGGGTGGCTGCCGGTGAAGACACCGAGGCCCTGTCTGTCGCGATGACATCGGCGAGCGCCTCAAGCGACGCGACGGCGGCCTCGCTGACGATGAAAGGCACAAGGTCCGGCGTGGCCGTCGAAACCACCTACACCGCGAAAGCGGGCAGGCCCTGGATCGACGTCAGCTATCGCGTCTCGGCCGCCAAGGCTGTCGCGCTGAAAGCGTTCGACGGGCCGTGGATATGGGCGGGCGAGGGGGCGTTTGCCGACGAACAAGATCACGCGCTGTTCCCGGGCGTCGAGTGGCTGGTGAAAGGCGAGCGGTCGTCGAGCAGCCTGGACATCTCGCCGCCGATGAACGTGCGGTTCGCGCCGCACCCGAACTGGGTCACGGTGCCGAGCATGGCGGTGGAGAAGGACCGGGCCATCGTCGGCCTGATGTGGGACCCGCTGCAGAAATGGGACGGCGTCAAGACCCGGCCCTCGGCGGTGTTCGCCTCGCCGAACTTCGTGGAGGCGCGGCGCAACCACCTCATGGGCCTGTTCCTGCCGTCGATTCCCGACTATGTCGATAAAAACCACCTGTTGGCGAAGAAGCCCTACGACCTGCAGCCGGGCAAGGCGCTGACTTTGCAGGCGAGCATTTTCGCCCAGCCGCGCACCGATGTGACGCAGGCAGTCACGAACTGGTACGACCGGTTCTGTGGCGACGCGCAAGCCCCCTCCTTGCCGCCGAAGCCGCGCGATTATGCGGCCACGGTGGACATGTCGATGGGCGCATACGAGAAGGTGCTCTGGAAGCCCGAGGCGGGTGGCTGGATGCCCGTCGTCGGCTGGGCTCCGGGCAAGGACATCGGCGCGGCGAACCTGTACTACATGTCCTCCTTCGTCCGCAAGGACAGCCCTGACGCCGCCGCCTGGCGCGAGAAGGCGCTTGGCGTCGCACAGGGCAGCGCCGACCTGACCTACGCCCTGAGGGTGTCGGGCATGACGAGTGGCGCGCTCAACAACATCCTTTCGGCAGGGCAGTCCGGCGCGCTTTCGCAGCCGGAGGGAGCGCGCTATGCCTTCCACCCGGACAAGCAGCGCAAGGTCCTCGGCCCCGAGGGCGGCATCGCCGTGGGCATCGCCGCAGGCGCGGTCATCCCGATCCTCGATGCGGCGATCCGCACGGGTGACAAGCTTGCGCTCGAGGCGGGTCTGAAGGGTCTCGCATTCATGGATCAATTTGATGTGCCGCGGGCCTCGCAAGTGTGGGAATGCCCGCTGCATTCGCCGGACATCCTGGCTTCCGGGCAGGCTTGCCGCGCGTACCTGATGGGCTACCGGTTGACGGGCGACCGCAAATACCTGCACAGCGCGATCTTCTGGGCGCGCACCGGGCTGCCGTTCACATACTCCTGGCAGGCCCCGGAGATGCCGCAGATGATGAAGTACGCGACGATCCCGATCTTCGGCGCGACCTTCTACACCGGCTCGTGGTTCGGCGTCCCCGTGCAGTGGAACGGCCTCGACTACGCTGCGGCCTGCCTGGAGCTTGCGCCGTATGACAAGTCGTTCCCGTGGCGGCAGATCGGCGAGGGCATCACGATCTCGGGCATGAACATGCAGTCCACGCGGACCAAGGATTACGGTTGCTATACCGACAACTGGAATGTGGTCACGAATACCGAATGCGTCGGCTGCATGCTCAGCCCCGGCGCCATTCTCAGCAATGAGTTCCGTCTGGCAGGCACGCCCGGCGCGGCAGGCGTCGATGGCGTCGTCACGCCGACAGGGTGGATCGCCGTCAACGGGCCGGGGGATGTCACCGGCGCGGCGCTCAAGGGCGGTACCCTCACCGCGCAGGCCGGCTACCTCGCCGGGCAAAGCGGCTGCCTCGCCGTGATGCCGGTAACGAAGCCGGCTTCAGTGCGCATCGACGGCAAGCCGCTCGCGTTCAGTGACAAGGGCGACCTGCAGCCCGGTCAGTGGTCTTATGACGCACATCTCGGGTGCGTGGCGGTGAAACTGCAGTTCGGCGCGAAGCCGGCGGCGCTGTCGATGGCCGGCGTGCAACGCAAGGAACTCATCGCCAACCAAAGCGAGTGGATCTTCGACGCAGCCGGGGACCCGCAGGGGTGGTCGGCGGCGCATGACCTCTCACAGCCGGTGGTAGCCGACGGCGCGGTGAAGATGAGCATCACCGGCGGCGACCCGTACTTCATAAGCCCAATGATCGCCGTCCCGGCGGAGAAGGTCTCGGGGATCGCGGTCCGCGTGCGGGCCTCGAAACCCGGCGGACAGTTCTTCTGGGCGAATAACAACGGCGGCTTCGCGCCGGAGCGCTCGGTGGACATCAGCTTCCCCGCGGACGGGCAGTTCCACGACGTGGCGGTGGACCTCACGGCTCACCCCGAGTGGACCGGGACGATCCGACAGGTGCGGGTGGACTTCAACGGAAACGTGGGTGACACGGGGGAGCTGCAGTGGGTGAAGGTGGTGAAGAAGTAGGAGGCGGCTTCAATCGGCCACTTCATCCGGCGTATCGCCGATGAGGTCGTAGTGGGCGTCGCGGTGCAGCAGGTCGGCGTCATTGGCGCGCGCGACGACAGCAATCAGCCGGTCGGTCAGCGGAACGGTGATGCCCTTGCGCCGGAGGTTGAACCCGAGGGCCGCAGCGCGCGTCCAGCACTGGGCGGTGATGGGGAGCCACTGGAAGGCCGATAGTGTAAGCTGTAGCTGACCGAACTCCCTTTGCGAGCGCGCTCCCGAGAGGATTTCTGCAGCGATTACCGCGCATGTAGCTGCCACCCCACGGCGGACGCATTCACTCACGCGTGTTTGCAGGTCGGGATCGCGACTAGAGCGTTCGTAAGCGATGAAGGCCGATGTGTCGATGAGTGTCAGGCGCTCAGTCATCAGCTCTCATCCGCTCCAAGTCCTCAAGAGTCAGGTCGATGGCTCCATTCTCAAGCATGAGAAGGAATTCCTCGCGCATGAGGCGCTTAACATATTCCTGCAACGCCACAGTCATGACCTCTCGCTTCGACTTCGCGTGGCTCAGTTCCAGCGCGGTCGCCAGCAGGTCCTGAGGGAGATCAACAGTCGTTCGCATTACGCATCACACTCCGCCAGTATTATATGCCAAAATTAGACGTTTGTAAAGCATCACAAAACAACACCTATGCGCACATCATGCAACTTCGACTGAAGCTTGACACTATCACACAGGGGGCCGATTGGCTCAATCACCCGGACGTGATCCGGTTGCGCGAGATGCACGGGCTGTCCAAGGTGAGGACCCAGATCGTCGGCCCGCGCGCCAGTTTCGAGGGGAAGGCCTACGGCTACCAGGGCGTCGTGCGGATGCCGAGCAACGCCCGGCACCCGATCCTGTGGCTGCTGACCTACCTGCACGAATTGGCGCATGTGCTCGACGACCAGGACCGCCTGCGCATCTTCGAGGAGAAGCGCGGGCGGAAGGCGCTGCGCACCGGCCCCGATCTGCGATGGCTCAACTCCATCGACACCCCGCACGGCCGGCGGTGGACCGAGGCTTTCACAGCGTTGGTGGCGACTGGGGTCAAATTGGGGCTTTTCCCCGGCAACGAGGCGGCGGCGCTGGCTCACGCCCGCAGCGGACGAGCCAGGACGGCCACCGTGCAACTCGACTTCGACGCCGACCCGCGCGTCAGGGCCGAGACGGTCATCCCCGCCGGGCTGCGGGCGACCACCGTTGCGGCGAGCGCATTCCGCCCCGGAGACGCAGTTCGCTTCGACAGCGGTGAACGGCGACACGGAAAGCTCCAGGGCACGGTGGTGAAAGTCAACCGGAAGACGTGCACCGTGGAGACAGGGACAGGAAAGTGGCGCGTCTCGTTCCAGTTGCTCGAGAAAGCCCCAAAGTAAACGCCATGCCGGGCTATATCAGATGCCTGGCCCTCACGCCCACCTCGAGCGCTTCCTCCGAGGCGGGCCATGCTGTCGCGATGTATTCATACCACGACCGCGCACTGTCCGATTTCCCCAGTTTCGCGAGTATGTCGGCCAGCCGAAGAGCCGCGACCGGCGCGATGCGGCTGTCCTGATGGTGCCCCGCAACGCCGTTGAAGGCCGCCGCGGCGCTCTCGCAGTCGCCCGCGTGCTCCAGCGCGCAGCCGACGTGGAAGATGACCTCCGGATCGAACTGCTGGGGCTGGTACGTCCGGGCCAGCTTGCGCCAGCACTCCAGCGCTTCGTCCTTCTTACCTTCAGCCAGCCACAGTGACAGAGCCTTGTTCCAGTGTTCGACGGCCCTCGCGCGCGTCTCATCTTTCATCGCCAGATAATTGGCGGCCTGGCAGTGCAGATCGGGGTCGTCGGGGTCTTTGGCGAGGTGCGCCTCGAGGGCGCCCGCTGCGAGGGCGAAGCTGCCGGAGGCCGCGAGGCGTCGGGCATCGTCGCGGGCGTCATCGTCAGCGGCCTCCTCCGGCAGGCGCAGCGCGAAAGCCCAGATCAGGCCGCAGATGAAGCCGCCGATATGCGCGAAGTGCCCCACGCCCCCCTGAGCGGCCGTCGCGGCCGAGAGCATCCCGCCGAACACATCCATCCCCACATAGAAGATCGCCACCCAGAGAGCCTTGATCTGGGTTGTGCCCATCCAGTACCAATACCAGTACCAGAAGTTCACGAGCACATTGCGGTAGCGCGTGACGAACAGGGCCATGACGCCCATGATCGCGCCGGAAGCGCCCAGTCCGCCCTGCAGGCGCCCTACAAAGGCGAGATCGGTGAGGCACTCGAACCCGCTGGCCCCGAAACCGGCGGTGAAGTACATGAGCAGATACTTGGGGATGCCGATCGTGTCCTCGGCGTGGCAGCCGAAGATCCACAGGAACCACATGTTGCCGGCGAGATGGAGGATGCCGGCGTGGGAGAACATCGAAGTGAGAGGCTGCCACCAGTGGAAATCTGAGGGGTCGAGCGCGAGCGCGTCCGTGGCCCCACTCACGGACATCTGAACGATGAACACGGCCACATTCGCCCCGATAAGTCCGATGGTGGCCCACGGAGTTTTGGTCAGTTCGCGCTCGGTCGAATACGGAAGAAACACAGGGTGGCCCCCCTCCTGCTGTTACCGGCTCCCAGCGACGCATTCTCTATTATAGACCCGTGGCACGCTAGCATTCACAGATAGCCGCCGGACAGGCAGGACGACCTCATCGCCGACCTGCACGCCGGCGACATCGGTGACGTCGGCACAGCATTGGTCCATCGCGATGCGACCGACGAGCATCGCCTTCTCCCCGCGCACAGTGACCGCCTCGCCAGGCCCCATGCCGCGCCTCGCCCGCGACTTGCGCAGCCACTCCTTGAGGCACGACTGCGGCCGAGACAGCGCCGACGCCGGACCGACCCCCAAACCGTGGGAGAAGCCGACCGGCAGCGTCGCCACGAGGGTCTTGCGAGCGCAGACGAACTCCCCGCCATACCCGATCCGCGTGCCCTTCGGGTGTTCGCTGAGGTCGATGATCTTCGCGCGCAACTCGAAGGTGTTGCGCAGGTCGAACGGCTCGTTGCGCACATGGCCGGGGTACTGCCCGTACAGCAATGTGCCGACGCGGGCCATATCGAGCGCGTGTTGCGGCTGATCGCACACCATCGCGCTGGCGGCGGCATGGAAGAGAGGCTCCGACACCCCCGCGCCCTTGGCCGCGGCTTTCATCGACGCGGCGAAGACCTTGAGCTGTGCGCCGGGAGTGACGATGTCGAGAGGCTCGCCGACCGGCACGCCCCGCGTGCAGTCGAAGTGCGTGTAGATGCCAAGCAGCCGCTGTTGCTGCGGGAACCGGCCCGCGAGGCGCACGATCTCCCCCAGATCATCGCCCGCGCCCGGCCTTGCCAGACCGCTGTCGAGGAAAACCTGAACCTGCGAGACTTTCCCCGTCTTCTCGGCGGCGTCCCGCAGCCAACCAAGATGCTCCTGCCTGGTCACCGTGGCGCAAAGCTCGCGCGCGACGATCTCCTCGCACTCTTCCTCCAACGGCGGGAGGAAGACGAGCACCGGCGCGGTGATTCCGGCATCCCGCAATATGGCCCCCTCGGAGACGGCGCTGACCCCAAGCCACGCCGCGCCGGCCTCGACACACGCTTGCGCGACCGGCGCAAGGCCGTGGCCGTAGGCGTGGGCCTTCACGACCGCCAGCAGCTTCGCTCCGCCCAGCCTGCCGAGCACCTGGCGCACATTGTGCTGGATCGCGTCGAGATCGACGGCCACGTATACCGACGGCATCCGTATGAGCCTCCTACGATGATGGTGTGATTGTACACCGAGATGAATGAGGAAAGGAACCATTGAGCGGGGGCAACGGAAAACAGGGGCGACGTGCGCGTGTCCGCGACAGGGCGATTTCGGGCATTGACACAATTAGGTTCGTCACTGTAACATCAGAATAGATTTACATAAGTCAGCTTTGCGCGACATTCGCGAGAGATGACCAGGACCAGCGGGGAAGTGGTTCAGGTATGCCGTACCGTGTCGGGGCAGCCTCAATTCGTGCCGTCCTCCTGGCTATGGCCCTCGGCCTGGCGGCCTCGGCGCACGCGCAGTCAAGCGTCTTCAGCAATCAGTTCTCGGGATCGGCGGCGAGCGGCTGGTCTGCCCAGGGCAGCGCGAGTGTCGCCGGCGACAACTCATACGCGCAACTCACGGATACCGGCTCCAACGAGGCAGGCAGCCTCTTCTACACGGGCAGCGCCTTCAACTCCGGGAACTGGACGCTGACGGCGGAGATCCACGTCGGCGACGGCGGCTATTGGCAAAACGGCGTCAAGTGGACAGACCCCAGTTGGCATGGGGATGGCCTGACCTTCACGTGGCTGGATGCGACACCGTTCACCACGACCACCAACGCGGCCTCGACCACCGAGTTGCTCGGCGGCAGCGGGGGGCTGTTGGGGCTACCCACGGGGACGGACGTCAAAGGCTACACGTTCGAGTTCGACACCCATGACAACAGCGAGTACGGCGATCCCACCCCGAACCCCAACTCGCTCTCGGGAATGGCGTACCAGTACACTGACCTGAAGGAGTTGAACGGGACAGACGCGACGCATGTCGCGGGGAGCCTCGGCACGCCCGGCGGCACTTCCGTTTTCTCCGACGCTCAAATGGGTCCGAGCTTCATCAACGACAATGGCGGATGGCTGCCGGTCAGTCTGACATGCACGACCAGCGTCAACGCTCAGGGCGTCACCGACGCGGACTTCATCCTCGCCTGGGGAGGCACCGTAACCGGCGACGCCGGCGCCAACGACTTCAACGATCTGACTAACTCTTACGAGTTCAAGGTCAGCGACTACAACGTTTACCAGGACGCTTACTTTGGGTTCACCGCCGGCACGGGCGCCTTCACCGACAACCATCTGGTCAGGGACGTGACACTCGACCAGATCGGGGGAGGCTCGACGCCCGAGTTGCAGACGTGGGCACTGCTTCTGCCGGCGCTGCCACTATCGCTGCGCGTCTGCAGACGCCGCCGCCGCAAAACGGCCTGACCCGCAGGCTCACCCACCCGATAGCCCGCACTCGCGCCAACGCGCGCGCTCGCGTTCCTTCCCCGATTCGCCGCATTCCCATGTAGGTTGTGGAACAGACCCGGAATACAGATGACGCCGGTGACGCGTCACGACCGCAGCTTAACTTCTGCGGCCAGGCGCTGCTCGACATCCGCCGTTGGCGCTGCTGCCCGGCGCCACAAGGCAACCTGCGCCAGGGTTGCGAAAGCATAGACGGCGGCGACCAGCAGAAACGGGGTGCGCATGTTCGTGAGGTTCGCCAGATACCCACCCACGAGGGGACCGAGCAAGGTGCCGCTTCCGAGGACGGCCTCATGCAGACCGGCCTTGCCGCCCTTTTCGTCCGCATTCCCGTGGAGACTGTAGAACAGGCTGCCCACATAAGTGACGCCGGCGCAGACTCCGACGGCGGCGAAAGCGACGAAGAACAGGGAAGGCCTGCCTGTGCAGAAGGCCAGCAGCATCCCGCCCAGCGCCAGGGCCTGCGCGCAGAGCATCGGCCAGAGACGGTACTGCCACCTATCGGTGCGCCGGGCAAGCCAGAAGATGAGCAACTGCGCGATATGAATCGCGGCGATCATCCAGCCGACGAGACTTGGGGCGAGGCCCAGATCGTCGCCCAGTTTGGGGAACAGCGATTTGATGACTCCGCTGGCGAACCAGCTTGCGAAGTTGCCCGCCCAGGCGAGATGAAGGAACAGGGCCGCCCGGGGGTGAGGGGCTTCGCGTTTGTCGGGCGGGTCGCCGGGGGCCGCCGACACGCGCCTCCGGGGTGCCGTAAGCGCGATCGTCAGGACGAGGACCATCGCTCCGATTCCGGCGAAGAACGGCAGCAGGTGACCGGCGCTCCACAGATACCCGCAGGCGATGGGGCCAAGCATCAAGCCCGCGCACCAGAGCATGTTGAACAGCCCGAGGGTGCGGTTCAACTCGTGCCGCCCGCCCTGGGTCAGTTCGGCCAGCCAGGCTTGCAGCGGCGGCCAGAAGAGCGAGAGGCCGAGGCCGGAGAACGGCACGAGGAGCAGTATCTGTGTCGGCCGGTCGACGTGGCCGACGACGAGCCAGACGCCGGAGACGATCAGCGTGCAGGCGACAACGCAGCGCCGCCGGCCATAGCGGTCGGAAAGCCGCCCGCTGAACAGGCAACCGAGGGTATACGCCGCCGAGCCGACGGTGCCCATGAGGCCCAAAAGGAACGGCGAGGCCTTCAGCAGGACGCCAAGCTCGGTGACGCCCAGACTCGCAACGCCCACGGCGAAGTCAACCAAAAAAGCGGCGCCGATCAAGCGCCGCGTCGGAGCGAAGGGCGATGTCATCGAGAGCAGGTGTTCCTTTGTGCGTGTCGGCGACTGCGGTCAACGGTTACGATGCCGTTATGGAGTAGCCGCTGGCCCGGACGGCCCTACCCCGCCCCGCCTGCGGCGGGGCACCCCTCCCGTACCGGGAGGGGAGAGGCAAATGGCGGTTTTCGGGGCGGCTGGACTACGAGACCGCCTGAACCCATGTGTTTGGCGATACTCATCGGTCTCTCCGAACAACCTGGTCTCTCGATACGTGTTGCCGCCAAGCACGTAGCTTTCCCTGTGCCGGCGGCGCAGCGGTCCTGCCGTTACGCCGCGCGCTGGTCCTCGCCCGGCTCGGGCTCCGGAGCCTCCACCGGCAGAGCGTCCGAGGCCTTGAAGTTCGTATCGCAGGCGTGCAGGTTGCCGAAGATCATCTTCGCATAATCGGCCGGCAGCGGCTCTTCAAGCGCCGGGACGTAGAACACCCACAGGCCGTCGACCGCCGGGCTGCCGGAAGAGGCCAGGAGCTTCAGCGCCTCGAGTGCCGCCGAACCGGCGCAGGTTTGGAAGCGGCGCGCGAGACCCCGCTGGGCCGAGACGATGACGCTGAGCACACAGCGGTCATCATCGGTCGTGGCGGCCTCGCGATCGCCCTGCGCGGTCGCCTGCCCGCCGTCCTGGTACTGCAGCTTCACATCGGCGAGCGCCTGATGCTGGCGGTCGAGTTCCGCGCCCTGTCGCGCCGCGCCATCAGAGTTCCGCTTGATCGGGATCGGGATCGCGTAAGCCTCCTCCATGTCGTCCGTGGCGAACAGACTGCCGATGTTGCGCAGTAGTTCATCGCGCGAGTCGGCATCCGCGAAATTCGTATCCTCGACGAGCCTGTCAATCGCCCCCACATAGTCGCGCTTGCGCCGGAGAACAAATCCGAGCGCGATCAGGTCAAAGCCGCTCATCCCATACCAAAGGGCTCCGCCGCCGACTGCCGCCGCGCCGAAGCCGCCGGCCCCGTAGGCGAGCATACGGTTGCGCTGCCGTCGCTGAGCCTCGGCCTGCGCGGGCGTGAGAGGAGTCTGCGGCCCGTACGAGCGACCATAGCCCCCGCCCCCGTAGTAGTGAGACCCGCCGTAGAACCCGCCGCCCCCGAAGCCGCCTCCACCGCTGCTGTGGCCGCCACCGCCACCACCGCCGTGACCGCCGCCCCCGCCGCCCCCACGAGCCCAGGCCGTCAGTGCGCACGCGAGGAGAAGCAGGGACAGGACGCTCAGGAATACCGCCACGCGTCGGGCAAATACCTTCATGTCGCGCCTCCGCAAGATGGGTCTGCACGGCCTCGAACGTCGTCCTAAAGGCCTTTACGTCCTGGGGGACTGCGTCCCCCAGACCCCCGCATCCCCAAAGGCATTTGACGTTCAGTATCGCGGGGGTTTGGGGGGCGCAGCCCCCCAAGATGTTAAGGCCGTTCAGCAATATCGCCATTCCATCAAAGATTCACGATCACAAAGCGCTACTTCCCCGCCGCGCACGCCGGCCCGGTCTCCAGCCGTTCCCACAGGCGTTCGTAGCCAAATCGCACGAGCACCGCCAGGTTTTCGATGTCCGCCCGATTGTATTCGAGCAACAATTCCAGCGATGCTTCTCTGCCCTGCCGGTATTCGTGCCACAGGCGCACGGCATCCCAGCCGTCCATGCCGTCGATAGCATCGCCGCGCGCCAGGCCCACGCGCTTCTCAATCGCCTTGAGGCCGCCCTTCAAACCAAGCGATGCGAGGGGGTAACGTAGATCGATGTGAAGCTGGTGGAAGTCCAATCCAGGGAAGCGCTGGCGCAGGAACGGCAGGTCGAAACATGCGCCGTTGAAGGTGACGAGAAGACTGAAATCGTCGATGTCTGCGGGGAACTGATCCATGTTGTCCCCGGCGACGTACTGGCGGGTGCGGACGCCATCATATACACCAATCACGGTCACCATGTCGAAGCCCGTGCAGCCCGTGGTCTCGATGTCCACATAGGCGGCCCGATGCTGGAAGTCGGGGAAGGCGCGCCAATGATCGCGGGCGGCGAGCAATCCTGCGAAATGCCGGTGATCGCCCGCATTCAGGCTTTGGACGGAACTGGTCAGCGTGTCGCGCACGAGCCGCCAGCGCTCCTCGGAGAAACTCAGCGGCTTGCGCTCGAGGCCCAGTGCATCTTGCCATTCGCGAACGCCCGCCTCCCACAAGCGGCGTTCGGTAGTTTGCCCGATCCCGGGCACGTGGATGAAAGTGCGCTCAAGCATGTTGTGCTTTCGGTGCGGCAAGATGTAGATAGCTATCATGCCGGGTTCCGGCACTCTGAAACGATGAAAATGAGTCGGACGGCCCTACCCCGCCCCGCTGCGCGGGGCACCCCTCCCGTACCGGGAGGGGAGAGGCAAACGACGGTTTTCGCGGCAATATTCGTCACGCCCGGCCCGCTTACCTGCAGGGCCGTCCATCCGGCAGCAGTGCCGACAAGGGCCGGTAGGCGCGGCCTACGCCCATCAGTTCCGGCAAGGGGCGGAGAGTGAAGAGAGGATTGGCTCTTCCTCAATGTGTGTGGGTAGATGCCGCAAACTGGTCCTGGTCAGGATTTCGTACCAGGCTGCGAACGAAGCCGTTGTCGTCGCGTCCGCAGGACGCCCGGCGCGAAGCGCCCCTCAGCCGGATGCTTTAGCGTCCGGTTCAGGGCCGAAGTAGAATCGTCCCCGTCCACAGGACGGGTGGCGGCGCAGCCGCCCGAAGCCGTCGATGGCGCAGGCGATGGGGCCTTCGGCCATCCGTCCTGCGGACGGGGTGACGTGGAGCGCGACCGATCCCGGACGCTGAAGCGTCCGGCTGAGGGTCCCCGCCTGCGGCGGGGCCAGGC
>CAYWBK010000043.1:16999-21842 GCA_964455745.1 uncultured Armatimonadia bacterium | reverse complement strand
AGACCCTAACAGGCTCAGGGCTTCGCTGAACCAAACTGTCAAAGTTGCGCTAGCGAAGCTGCCTCGCCTTGCGGCCAAGCCGCGGTATGGGGTCAAGCTCGGCGCCGGGTGTGCCGCGGCCAAGGCGCCTTCGGACAACATGGCGCCGCTGGTGAGGGGCGCGGACGTCTACGCCTATCACCTCGCGCCGCCCGAACGCTTCGCTCCCATCGCCCAGGCTGAGGACCCGTCTCTCTGGGCCAGGCTGCGCTGGAACGCGGCGGAGGGCGCGTTCATCTGTGAAGACACGATCACACACGTCCCGGAGTTCATGGTGGCTTCTGCTGTGATAGGTATCACGCTCAACGCGGCGCTGATCCAACCCTACTCGATTGCGGCGCAGGACACTACGCTTCTTTCTGTCTGGGCCGATGACAGCGTGCCTCCCCACTGCCTCCTCGGGCTGCTCAACTCCCAACTGCTACGCTGGTACTCTTGGATTCTCCTGCGGTCGGGCGTCACAGGCGGTGGACGTCGTGATCACCACACCTACCCGCGCACCATCGCATCCCTCCCTGCGCCTTCGCGTCCTGCCCCTCAATGGGCGGAAACCATCGCCGCCCCCGTCAGTGACATCGTGGCCGTCGCGAGCCGAGCGGCAGTTCTCGACCCCGAGATATGGGCCGCAACTCTGGAGCGTTTCGAGCCGACGAGTACCCTGGCTGCATGGGGCTTACGGTGGCAGGCGTGGCCGGAAGACAAGGCAGTCACCAGCGGGGCGCGGGCTGTGGCGCGTGAGCGCGACGATTGCCTGCGCCTGTCGCGCACCGTCGCACTCACAGCGGATGACCCCGCCCTCCTGGACTTCCTTGAGGTGCACCTGCCCTTGGTGTTCGACGTGACACCCCGCATTACCCGCGAAGCCGCCCAAGCCCTGCCGGTGCCTGAGCCAAAGGCGGTACCGAGACTGCTGCAGGCATACCGGGATACGGCAACGGTTCGCGACACGGATCGTGAGGAGTACCTGCGCCTAGTGGAGGTCATTGACGAAGCCGTCTTCTCCGCATACGATCTGCCAGCCCGTCTGGAGAAAAACATTCGCAAGCGGATGACGGAGTTCCCCCTGTCCGACTATGCAGCGAATTATCGTAAGCCCTGGGAACCTACTCGACGGCCGCACATCAAGCTCTTTATACCAGGACAGCGATACCACGGGTAGGCTTCACCTCTCCCACCCTGCCTTGCTCCAACCCTGTGATGTGCTGATAGCAGCCATGGGGCGCGGCAAGACTGCTGCGTTCCCATTCTCCCCTCGCTCGCAGTCGGGCGGCATTCACGAGTCGGCAGGTTGTCCCTGCTCTGCCTCGTGCGCGGAAGGCTCTCGCTTCTCCCGCCACTTCCGCACGATCGCCGGCACGTTCCACAGGACCAGGCAGTACGCCGCCATCGGAAAGATCGGGATGCTCACCCACCACATCGGCTCGGCGAAGCGGGTCAACAGGATCGCGAGGATGCTGAACGCAGTGACGAGCAGGCGGTTGGCCTCGCGGCATAGGGCGAGCAGGCACAGTAGGGCCAGGGTCAGCGGTCCGGCCATGAGGCCGAAGGGCGAGTACAAGAGGCCCTCGAACTGGCCGGCCACCGTCGTGCTGGCGGCGCCGATCATCTCGTGATATGGGAAGCCCGGCGTCAACGGCCACCAAAGCGCCCACAGGAAAAACGGCATGACCCACCAACGCCATTGGGGAAGGCAGGCGGTGTCGTAGTCGTTGCGTGGCCTGAGGGCCTCGAGCCCCCAGACGAGCGCCATCAGCACACACATTGCCGCGCCGAAGCCGCTGCGGTAGATGAGGGCCTTGAGGGCACCGAGGTCCTGCGTGTACACTACCCCTCCGGTCTTCGCCCACATACGCCAGACCACGAACGCGAAAGGCATGGCCGCGTGGAAGACGTACCCGGCTGCGACAATCGCCGCGAACACCCGGCGCGCCTCATTGCGCTTCCAGAAGATCAGTGCGAAGACCAGCGCCCAAAGGACGTGCAGCGCCGGCGTCACCGGGCGCATTATCGAGACGTACTCGTGAAGGCCGCCCAGATATAGGCGGGAAAGCATGTTACCCATAGTGGCATAGGTTTCCCCGATGCGGGGGGCAATCCTCCCCCGCCGTCGCTGGGGCCGCCGTGGGCGGCTCACGAACCCAGGGAGCAGTCTCACCGATGCAGCTTACCGACTTGCGATTGACGCTCAGCCCCACTGACCTCATCTTCTCCGACTTCGATGCTACGATCAGCCTCGAGGACACGGGCTTGGCGATGATGCGGCAGCTCAGCCCGGCGAAGCAGGAGATCGCCTGGGAGTTGGAACACCGCTGGCGCGACCAGCAGATCGACTCGATGCAGTGCCTGTCGGAGCAGTGGGCCCTCATCGACTGGTCGGAGGACGAACTACTCGCCTTCATCGACAGCCTGCCGATCGATTCGGCGTTCGACGACTTCGCGCGGTATGTGCAAAGAGTTGGGGCGCACCTGGTCGTGGTCAGCGACGGCCTCGACCTGTACGTGCATCGCATCCTGCAGCGCGAGGGGTTCGAGACGTGCGAGGGCAGGGACGACGGAGGGCCACTTCCGTTTCCCCCTCCCTCCGAGGGAGGGGGAGTGCCCCGCGAAGCGGGGCGAGGGGGTAGGAATCCCCTTACCGTTTTCGCAAACCACGCCGAAGTGACCCCGACGGGCCTGCGCATCACTTTCCCTTTCCGCGACGACGAGTGTACGCAGTGCGGTAACTGCAAGAGGAAACATCTACGGGCGTTGAGGCGTCACTACCAGCGTGTTGTCTATATAGGCGACGGGCACTCCGACCGCTGTGCCAGCCAAGATGCCGACATCCTGTTCGCGAAAAGCCACCTGGCGGAGATCTGCGACGAAGAGGGCCGGGATTACGTGCCCTTCGAGGGGTTCGAGGACATATTGAGGAGGGTGGGGTAGGGGCCCCACCCCGTCCCGCTTGAGCCGCCTGCGGCGGCTACCGGGCACCCCTCCCGTGGACCCGCCGTAGGCGGGTATGGGAGGGGGACGGCTAACGACTAACGGCCTGGCGGGCGAGACGCCCGCCCCACGCGGAAGGCGCCAACTCACGCAGCTCAGGAAGAGATTGCCGTGCTCATCTTTCCACCTCGTAGAGAGAGGCCGGGAGTAGGGTGCCGTCCCCCCAGAGCCTGCCACACCAAGGAAGTATCTCCATGCGCCGTGTTGTCATCACCGGCCTCGGGGCGGTAACTCCCCTGGGCCACAATCTATCTGACTTCTGGGCGGGCCTGATCGAGGGCCGGCGGGGAGTAGGCCATCTGACCAAGTTCGATCCTGCCGGCCTCCGCAACGACAAGGCGGGGCAGGTTTGGGACTGGTCGTTCGACCCGGCAGCGTTTGGGCTTTCCGATGCTCCCGACGACGCGACCCAGTTCCTGCTCACCGCGGCGCGGGAGGCGCTGGCCGATGCCGGGCTTCTCGGCGGGGCTGCCCTGCAGCCTGACGCGACCGGCGCGGTGCTCTCGACCAACTTCGGCGGGGCGATGGCGTGGGAGGCGTTCGCGCGGTCGGTTATCTTCGGTGCGAAAGGCGGTCGCGCTCTGGAGAGCGCTCCTACAGACGGCCCGGCCGCGCCCCCGGTGGGCGAGGCCGCGTTCCACACGGCGCTCGACCATCTCTGCCGCGTCTTCGGGCTGCGCGGGCCTTGCAGCTTGCTGTCCATCGCCTGTGCCTCCGGGACCGCCGCCATCGGGCAGGCCTTCGACATGATCCGCTACGGGCGTGCGGATGTGATGCTCGCCGGCGGGCACGACACCCTCGCGCCGACGCCGCTGGCGGGCCTGTCGATCCTGCGCACGATGACCCAGGATGACATTCTCCCCTTCTCCAAGAACCGCTCCGGCACCCTGTTCGGCGAGGGCGCGGGGATCGTCGTGCTCGAGGAGTATGAGCACGCGCGGGCGAGGGGCGCGATTGTGGAGCCGCCGACTGAAGTCGGCGCTGGCCCGGCAGGTGAAGCACCGGGCACTGAAGTGCCCGGTCTCGAACCTTCCTCGGAAGTGCCCGGTCTTGGGCACCGCCCGCTGGTCTACTGCGAAATCCTCGGCTCATGGCAGAATAACAACGCCTACCACCTCACCGCGCCCGATCCGGGCGGCAAGGGCATGACGCGGGTGCTGCAGGAGGCCCTCAACGACGCCTGCGTCTCTCCCTGCGACATCGACTACATCAATGCCCACGGGACCGGCACCGAGTACCACGATCCCGAAGAGACGCTGGCGGTCAAAACCGTGCTCGGTGAGCGCGCCTATGAGATCGGGGTCAGCTCGATCAAGGGAGCCATCGCGCATCTCATGGGGGCCGCAGGGGCGGTCGAGGCCATCGCCACCGCGAAGACGATCCAAACCGGCATCATGCCGCCGACCATCAATGACGGCGCGCGGGACGAGGAATGCGACCTCGACTACGTGCTGGGCGAGGCTCGCGAGGCCGATGTCCGCTATGCCGCGAGCATCGGCGCCGGGGTCGGCGGGAGCAATGCGTGCATTGTGATGGGCGCTCTGCCCGGCGACGAGGAGGGCAAACCAAGGCGCGGGGTGTCAGCCGTGCACCCCGAAGGGGTGCCGGACCTTAGCCATACCGACGCGTGCGCCGGTCGGCGCAAGCCCCTGGTAGTCGCTTGCGTCCCTGGCTATTCTCCGACGCCCCCTCCGGGGGTTAGCGGCCTCACCACCTCCCCGTCTTGTGCGCCTCCGACAAACCTGGAGAGAGTGGGGGGGGATAAGGTCGTCATCACCGGCATTGCCCCGATCTCCGCTATCGGCATTGGGCGCGAGGA
>CAYWBK010000043.1:0-16899 GCA_964455745.1 uncultured Armatimonadia bacterium | reverse complement strand
AGGTCGTCATCACCGGCATTGCCCCGATCTCCGCTATCGGCATTGGGCGCGAGGACTTCCTCGATGGCCTCACTGCCGGTCGCCAGGGCATCCGTCCTGCCGAGCGCCTCGACGGGGCTGCCTGCGGCTACCCCGAACTCGCCGAGTGCCTCGACTTCGTGGTCGAGGACTATCTCGAAAGCGAGAAGACGTACCTCGACCGCTGCTCCGAATTCGCCCTCGCCGCGGTGCATCTCGCACTCGAGGACGCGCAGATCGACCGTGAGGCGCTCGAGCACACGCGCTTCGGTCTGTGCCTGGGCACCGCCTACGGCTGCCTCGATTCGCTGATGAACATGACCGAGCGCGTGCAGAAGAAGGGCGCGCGTTTCGCCAGCCCGCTGATCTTCACGCACGCCTTTGCAAACTCGCCGACCAGCCTCGCCGCCATCGAATTCAGGATTCAGGGCCCGACGGCGACCTTCTGCGTGGGCGATGTCTCGGCGGCGGCGGCGCTGCAGTACGCCTTCGATGTCCTCCGGCACGGGCGCGCGGACCTCATCCTCGCCGGCGGGGTGGATGTGCTGAGCGCCTCGCTTCTCGCCGGCATCGAGCTTGCGCCGGGCCTCGTGCCGGGCGAGGGCGCGTGCCTCCTCGCACTGGAGCGCGCCGAGGTTGCCGAGGCTCGCGGCGCGACGATCCTCGCCGAACTGGCGGCGGTCGAGATGCGCGTAAGCCCCTCGCCCACCGCAGCCGCCCCGAAGCCCTGGGGCCATACCTTCGGCGCGATGCTGGGCCTCGATCTGGCAGCGGCGATCCCGGCGCTGGCCGAATCGCCCGAGGTCATCGTCTTGGGGGAGGACCCCGGCGGCCAGTCCGCGAATGTCACGCTGCGCCGATATTGTGGACACAGCCCCTCATAGCCCCGACCCGCGCTTCGCCTCCGCACCCGGCAAACGGTCACGGCTTCCGCGCCAGGGCCTCGGCCACGAGGTGCGGCCGATGGTATTCGCCGGAGAACTTATCGGCTGGATACAGCGCCTCGCCGACACGCCAGCGGATGTAATCGCCCACATTGTCGGACCCTGTGTAGTATCCCTCCGGCGTGACGGCGAGCCACGCCTTCCCGGCATCGAAGCTGTAGAAGGTGACGAGAGGTCGCCCTGTGGCGACGTCCCACAGGATTACGGTTCCATCGTCGCTTCCCGACGCCAGAGCCTTGCCGTCCGGGCTGAAGGCCACGCTCTGCACTCCGCCGATGTGCCTTGCCAGCATCCGCTTGCACTTCCCTGAGGTCATGTCCCACAGGGTCACGGTGCCGTCATAGCTGCCAGCCGCGAGAGCTTTGCCATCGTGACTGAAGGCCACACTGCACACCGGCGCAACGTGCCCTGTGAGCGTTCGCTCGCGCCTGCCCGTGGCTATGTCCCACAGGATCACCGTACTGTCAGGGGTCCCAAAGGCCCCGGTCCTGCCATCCGTACTGAAAGCCACGACCTGCGCGTCCTCGGCCAGCCTTGCGAGCGTTCGCTTGCGAGCCCCTGTGACTACGTCCCAGAAGGTCACGTTGCCCCAGTTATCTACGGAAGCCAGGGCCCTGCCATCCGGGCTGAAGGCGACGCTTTGCACATCGTGGGCGTATGTCTCAAGTGTTCGCCTCCTGGTCCCGGCGGCCACGTCCCACACGATTACCGTACCCCGTTCACTCCCCGAAGCGAGGGCCTTGCCGTCTCGCGTGAAGGCCACACTCTCCACCGGCTTGGTATGCCCCACGAAGGTCCGCTTTCGCGTACCTGTAGTCCAGTCCCACAGGATGACCGTATTGTCCTCGCCGCCGGAGGCCAAGATCTTGCCGTCCGGGCTGAAGGCCGCGCAGTCCGCCCAACCTCCACACTGGGTGAGGGCCTGCCGGCGCGCTGCGGTGTTCATATCCCACAGGATGACCGTGCTGTCCGGCCTCGCGTCGGCCAGGGCCGTGCCGTCCGGGCTGAACGCAACGTGCGATACTGGCCGGATATGCCCCGCCAGTGTGTGCTTACGCTCCCCTGTAGCCGTATCCCACAAAGCGATCGTCTCGTCGTAACTCCCTGACGCCAGTGTCACGCCATCCGGGCTGAAGGCCACACTCGTCACCGACCCAGTATGCCCAGTGAGTGATCGCTTGCGCGTGCCTGTGGTTGCGTCCCAAAGGATGACTGAATCATCGCCTCCTCCTTCTCCTCCCGCCGAGGCCAGCGTCTTGCCATCTGGGCTGAACGCCAGGCAATCGATCCCGCCGGCGCGCTCGGTAAGCATCCACGTTCGCCTGCCCGTAGACGCATCCAACAGAACCATCGTGCCGTCGCTACCCCCCAGGGCAAGAGCCTCGCCGTCCGGGCCGAACGCCGCGCACCACACAGTGCCGAAATACCCGTGAATCGTTCGCTTCGGCACCCCTGTGGTGACGTCCCATAGGACCACCGCCCCAAACGAAGTTCCTGCGGCTAGCGTCTTGCCGTCGGCGCTGAAGGCCACATTCCCCCATTCGCCGGTGTGCCCCCAAAGTGCCCGTCTTCGCGTACCCGTGGCAGCGTCCCACAGAATCAATGGGCCATCCATGCTCGCCACGGCCAGGACCCGGCCGTCGGGACTGAAGGCCACGCTCTCAACGCAGTCAGTCCCGATGAGCCTCGCTCTCGGCGTCCATGTGGCCGTATCCCAGAGGGTGACGGCGTTCCCCCAGCCCCCGGCAGCGAGAGTCTTGCCGTCAGGGCTGAAAGCCAGGCACGTCATCTCGCCGCTGAGCCCTGTCAGCGTCTGTTTGCGCGCCCCTGTGGCTACATCCCACAGGATTACGGTGCCGTCCTGGCCCGCCGAGGCCAGAATCCTGCCGTCCGGGCTGAACGCGACGCCTAAAACCGGGCCGATATGCCCTGTTTGGGGCACCAACACGGGCTTCTCAGCCCCCTGTGCCCACAGGCCGCCTCCAGACAGCAAACACGCCGCGATAGCGACGCACCACAGCCTACTCATCTCGATCCCCTCTTTAGTCTGCATTTGCAGACGCGACCACGCCGTCCGCTACCCGCGAGTCAGATTCACCGCCGCTCGCCGAGGTCCTGCCCGATGTGCCAGCGGTGACAGATGGCAGAGGGAGGGTTTCCACTCCCGCCGGTGAATCTCCCACTGACGGCAGTCTGTCGCAGGCATCCGTAGAAACACTCTTCGGGGCCTGCTCTCCGGCGTGAACTCCACCACAGGGAGCCGCAGCGTGGCCCATCCCAACATCCTCCTCATCCTCGCCGACGACATGGGGTACGGCGACTTCAGCGCCTTCAATGAAGGCCTGTCCCAGACCCCGACCCTCGACCAACTGATCCGCGAGGGCACCTGTTTGACACAGCACTACGCCGGTTCGGCGGTGTGCGCTCCCTCGCGCGCGTCGCTTCTCACCGGACGCTATCCCCACCGCACCGGAGCCATCGACACGTTGGAGGGCCGGGGGCTGGATCGCCTGTCACTTCGCGAGCGAACCCTCGGCGACTACTTCGGCGCTGTCGGGTACGCGACCGGCCTCATCGGCAAGTGGCATCTCGGCGCGCTCGATCCCCGCTATCACCCGAACGCTCGTGGCTTTGCCGAATTCGCCGGTTTCCGCGGGGGCTGGCAGGACTACTATGACTGGCGGCTCGACCGCAATGGCGCGATCAGCCGCGCCGACGGGCGCTATCTCACCGATGCCTTCACCCATGAAGCCGTGGAGTTCGTCCGCCGGCACCGCGTCGAGCCGTTCTTCCTGCACCTCGCCTACAACGCGCCGCATTTCCCCTTCCAGGCCCCGGAGGAGGATGTCCGCCCCTTCGCCGAGACTGGCAGCTTCACGCCGGGGGTCAGCACGCTGTATGGCATGATCCGTCACATGGACGCGGGCATCGCCTGCATCCTGGAGGAGCTACAGCGCCTGGGCCTGGCGGACAACACAATCGTCATGTTCACCAGCGACAACGGCCCGCAGTTCGGCGGCGAGGGCGACTGGTGCACCACGCGGTTCAACTGCCAGTTCAACGGGGCGAAGGGGAGTGTCTTGGAGGGCGGCATCCGCGTGCCGATGATCGTCCGTTGGCCTGATGGGCTGCCCGCCGGGGCCACCTGCGATAAGATGGCGCACTTCACGGACTGGCTGCCCACGCTGCTCGCGATGGCCGGCGTCTCGGACGCGGAGACCGGCATTGTCGCCGGGCAGCCGCTCGATGGCGCGAATGTGCTGCCGGTCCTCCGCGGCGAAGGCGGGGACGTGCCGACGAAGCGCTTCTGGCAGTGGAACCGCTACACGCCGGTGGTCACCTCGAACGCCGCGATGCGCGACGGCGACTGGAAGCTGGTACGGCCGGCCCTCAATGAGACGATGTTCATCACGCGTGAGGATGGCGAGATGGACGGCGCGCTGAAATACCAGCCCGAGACGATCACCGACATCTGCCGCGACCCCGAGCCGGAACGCGTGATCCCTGCGCCACCCCCGCCTTTGCTGTACAATGTAGCGGACGATCCGCTGGAGCGCGAGGACGTGGCCGCCCGCGAGCCCGACCGAATTCGTCGAATGTTGCGCGAACTGGAGACGTGGTTCGAAGTCGTGGAAGCCGACCGTATCGCAGGCCTGGCGGAGAGCTGAAGCGCCGGTCCGGCGAGGCGGTTTGCCGTTGTCGCCGCCGTTCTCCCCCTCTCCACGAGTGGAGAGGGGGCCGGGGGGTGAGGTTCGCCGTACACCTGGAGGTCCCCAATGCACCGCTTTCTCGCCCTACTCCTCGCCATCCTCGCCGCCACGGCCTGTTTCGCCGAGTCGGCCAAGCCGCGCGTGGCCCTCCTTTACAGCGGCTTCGGCGACAACCGCCACCGCGACGACTACGACGACCGCATCCCGCAGCTTGGGTGGCAGATGACCAAGTTCCAGAACACGAAGATCGCCGATCTCATCGCGCATCTCGACGATTTCGACATCGTCCTCGGCTCGGCGCTGTTCAACTACGGCGACCCGCAGGACTTCGGCAAGTACCGCGATGACTGGCTGAAGTTCGTGCGTCGCGGCGGGGCGATTGTGCTGACCGACTGCAACTACCCGGCGCACGTGGACTGGCTGAAAGCCTTCGGCGACGAGTGGTTCGCCAGCGTCGCGAACTGCAAGTCCACCTCCACCGCCGTCAGCATCGTGCGTCGCGATCACCCGCTTCTCACCACGCCGCACGTCATCCCCGGGATCGGGGCGGCGTGGGCGCAGATGACCCTCGGCCCGGCCTGGCAGGTGCTCGCAAAGACCGCCGAGGGCGGGGTCTCGTGGGGACTTCGGGAGGAGGGCCGGGGCTTCATCCTGCTCACTACGAACTGGCGGTACGACCCGCCGCTGCTGCAGAACCTGTGGACCTACACGCAGTTCCATCGCGCCGGCCTGAAGGTCGCGCTGTCGGACCTTGCCGCCTGCCATGTCGGCTCGAACCACCTCGTCACCCGGCTGGAGAATCTCTCCGCCGAGGGCAAGCCGGTCTCCGTGGTTCTGCGTATCACGAAGCCGGACAACACCAAGGCTGAGGTACGCGGAACCGCAACCCTCAGGGCTAACGGGAGCGCGCAGGTTCCCGCCGATCTGGTTCTCGATCAGCGTGGCCAATACGTGCTTTCGGCAGCCGTGCTCGATGCCGCCGGAGCCACCGCTTACGAGTCCGAAGACTTCACGGTGCGCGTGCCCGACCTGGTCGAGTTCGCCATCGCCTCCCCAACGTACCGCGACTCGATCTACCTCGCCAACCCCTCGGGCGCCGTGCGCCTGCGCTTCACTCTCACGCCGTACCGCCAGAACCTCGCCGACCTCACGCTGACCGTCGGTCTGCATCAAGGCACGAAGAAGATATCCGAGCGCAAGATCGTCTCGCCTTCGACGACGGCCTTCGACGTCGATTTGCCCTTCGCTGATCTCGCCGCCGGTGAGGCGAGCATTGCGGTCCGGGCGACGCTGAGCGGCAAGGAGGTCGCCGCAGCGACGAAGCGAATGCCGGTCGTCGCCGCCTCGCCGAACCAGGTGTTCATCGACGAGGCGGGCACGTGCCGCATCGGGGGCAAGCCCTTCTTCCCGATCGGCATCTACCACGTGCCCCAGGCGGCGCTGCCGCAACTGAAGCAGATGCACTTCAACGCTTGCCAGGCCTGGGGCACCGACCTCGGCCAAGCGCGAGCGTTCCTTGATGAAGCGCAGAAGAACGACATCCACGTCCTGTTGGAGATGGGCACCTTCGTCACCGAGACGCCGAATCTGGAGGGCTTCCGCAGCACGATCCGTGCCCTGCACGACCACCCGGCGTTGCTTACGTGGTACTCGCGCGACGAGCCCTCCGGCCCGATGCTCACCCCCTGTCGGCAGGCGTATGAGATGATTACACAGGAAGACGCGAATCATCCTGTGTACCTCGTCATGTGCAGCCCCGGCGAGTTCGACCGCTTCGGAACTGTGACCGACATCCTGGCCATCGACCCGTATCCGATTGCGAGCGCGCCGGTGAACATGGTCGCGGACTGGATGAAGGGCGCACAGGCGGCGGTGCAAGGCCGGCGGCCGATCTGGCTGATCCCGCAGCTTCACAACTGGGACGCCTATACCGACCCGAAGAAGGGCCGCGCACCGACCGCCGCGGAGGAGCGCAATATGGTGTACCAGGGTCTTATCTACGGCGCGAAGGGGATCATCTACTACCCGTGGGATGACGGCCCGACCGGCATCACGCACGAGCCGCAACTGATGGCAGAGGTGCCGATTATCAATGCGGAATTGCAGACCCTCGGCCCGAAGCTCCTCGCCTGCGAGCGGACCGTCGTGAAACCGGCGAAGGACGACGCTGAGATCCACGCGGCGCTGTTCCGCGGCAAGACGGAGAGTTTCTTCATCGTAGCCAGCGGAAAGTCGCAGCCCTGCGAGCCGCACTTCCGCTTGCCCGGAGCGAAGGCGCTGGAGTTGCTGTACGGCACCGATACCGCTCAGGTGAACGGCGGCGTGCTCCAAGAGAACCTGTCGCCGCTGCAGGTGAAGGTGTACGCGGTGAAGTATTAGCCGTTCCCGCCGTTCGTCGTTCCTGCCGTTCCCAAAACCTAAAACCTAAAACCTGAAACCCAGAAAACCACCATGCCCGACTTCGTCGCTGACCTCCATGTCCACATTGGCCGCTCCGGTTCGGGGCGGCCTGTTAAGATCACCGCTTCGCGCGATCTCACCTTTGAGAACATCGCGATGGAGTGCGCGGATCGCAAGGGCATCGACGTGGTCGGCGTCGTGGACTGCGCCTCGCCCCCGGTGATCGCCGACATCGAGGCGCTGATCGCCAGTGGCGAGATGATCGAGCAGCCCGACGGCGGCTTACGGTATCGCGACCAGGTGACGGTGATCCTCGGCGCGGAGTTCGAGACCCGCGAGCCTGAGGGCGGGATGTCGCACCACGTCAGCTACTTCCCCGGTCTGCGGGAGTTGAAGGCCTTCAGCGCCGAGTTGTCGCGGCATGTGACGAACATGGAGCTTAGCTCACAAGCCTGCGGGCTGCCGGCGAAGGCGCTGATGATCGTGTGTTTGCGGGCCGGGGGCGTCTTCGTCCCGGCGCATTGCTTCACCCCGCATAAGAGCGTCTACGGGGCCTGCACGCGGCGGCTCGCGGACCTGTTCGAGAACCTCTGGCCCGAGGTTTTCGCGATTGAGCTTGGCCTGTCGGCGGACAGCTACCTCGCCGACCGGATCGCGGAGCTTGCCGACCGCGCGTTCCTGAGCAATTCCGACGCGCACTCGCTGCCGAAGATCGGGCGGGAATACAACATCATCCGGATGCAGGACGCGACCTTCGCGGAACTGGTGAGGGCCTTGAAGGCCCCGCGTGGGGCGGGCGCCGAGATGTCGCGTGGGGCGGGCGTCTCGCCCGCCAATCCGTCCCTGCTGGATGCCTCGCCTGCCGATCCGCAGGCGGGACGCCTGCGCCACGCGGATGTGTCCGGCCACGCGGATGAAGCCGATACTCCCCGCATCATCGCCAACTACGGCCTCGACCCGCGCCTGGGCAAGTACCATCGCACCTTCTGCGAGGACTGCCAGTGGATCGCCCAGGGCCCGCCTCCGCTGCGAGCCTGCGAGCAGTGCGGGTCGCTCGACACCACCTTCGGGGTGCTCGACCGCATCGCCGAGATCGCCGATTATGACGAGCCACAGCCACCGGCGCATCGCCCGCCATACTTCTACCAGGTCCCGCTGCAATTCGTGCCCGGCGTCGGGGCGGTGGCGCTGAACCGGCTCATCAACCGCTTTGGGTCCGAGATGGCGGTGTTGCACAAGGCGACGGAGCGCGAGTTGGGGGAGACGGTTGGGGCGAAGGTGACGAAACTGATCCTCGCGGCGCGGGAGGGGACTCTGCCGCTGCAGGCGGGCGGCGGCGGCCACTATGGCAAAGCCGTCCCGAACGCCACGGGCCAGCTCAGCCTGCCGGACATGGGGAAGAGGGGGGAAGCCTAGGATGTTGGCGGCAAGCCATTTTCCGCCAGCTTCGCCAACAGGTCTGCAAATTCAGACTTCGATACTCGGCCCTCGGCCACGCCTACCATGGTGCCGAAGAGCACACTTTCGGGGTCTTCGATACGCACGCCGTTGAGGACCAGGAAAATCAGAGCCGCCGCCAAGGCCACTCGCTTGTTGCCGTCGACGAACGGATGATTTCGGCACAGGTGAAAGGCATAGGCCGCGGCCATCCCCCAGGGGAAGCTGTGAAACCTCTCCCCGCCGACGCCGGCTTCGGGCATAGCAAGCGCTGACAGAAGGCCATTCGGGTCCCGCACGCCTATGGCACCACCGCGGCGTCGCACCTGGTCCGCGTATATCTGAAGCACCTCGGCGAGCGTCAGGAACCGGATCTGCATTGTCACGCGTTCCCCAAGCGTCGGAGTGTCTCGCCGTGTTCCTTATTCACCCATTCCAGTGCCCGATGGAAGTCGGCGTCGTCATCGGTATTCCGAAGCGGACTGACAACGAGGCTGTGTCCATCGGTCGAGATTTGAAGTGGAGTGTCCGGTCCGATTCCTAGCAACTCCAGTATTGGCTTGTCGATGATAAGCGCCAGGCTGTTGCCGTGAGATGTCAGTGTCTTCACCATCGGCCATCACCGCCGTTCATCTTAGTATATATATTATAGCACTATTTGTGATACGCAACAACGCCGGCCGGGACGAGAGGCTCTTCTTCAATGTGTATGGGTAGTGGTCTCGAACTGGTCTCTTGGCCAGGATTTCGGATTAGGATGCGGGCTGGCCGTTGCCGTTGCGTCCGCCAGGACGCCCGGCGCGAAGCGCCCCTCAGCCGGATGCTTCAGCGTCCGGTTTGGGGCCGGTAGCAGGGCCGTCTCCGTCCGCCAGGACGGGGGCGGCGTAAGCCGCCCGGAGCCGTTTGGGCCGCGGGCTGATCGGGCCTTCGGCCGTCCGTCCTGGCGGATGGAGCACACGATGAGACGCGCCTCGGTCCCGGACGCTGAAGCATCCGGCTGAGGGGCCCCGCCTGCGGCGGGGCCAGGCGTCTGCGGAGGCAACGGCAAAGGATAGCGCCACGCGCCCGAGACGACTTACTGAGCCAGTGTCAAGATACCCATACACATTGAGAAAGAGCCGGGACGAGGACGAAGGCCCTCTCACGGCGAAACAGCACATTAGCTGCGTGATGGATGTCGCGCGAGCACCGGGGCTATCGCTTGGATCCCCGGCGAATCGAAGGGAGGCAGTCGGGATGAAACGTGGCTTCACATTGATCGAACTTCTGGTGGTCATCGCGATCATCGCCATTCTTGCCGCGATCCTTTTCCCCGTTTTCGCTCGGGCAAGGGAGAAGGCTCGGCAGTCAAGTTGCGCCAGCAATCTTAAGCAGATCGGCCTGGCGACGATGATGTACGTCCAGGACTATGACGAGAGGTTCCCGCTGGACTGGTACCAGTCACAGAGCGCCGACACCTGTCACGGCATGTGCTACATGACCCTGTACACGCTGGAGTCGCTCAACTCGTACGTCAAGAATCACCAGCTTTGGGTGTGTCCGGACGATCCGACGCGCGACCCGTGGACGACCAGCCTCGGCCCGCTCGATGGCGACCACCGCATCAGTTACTGGAACATGCTGCAGATGTACACCGGCGGCATGTCCGCCATTGACCGACCCGCCGAGCAGCACCTCTTCTACGACAACGTCCAAAGCTGGGCGGCTTGGACCACGAACCACGGGACCGGCCCGGACGTTCCGGTTCAGGTCTGTTACGCCGACGGCCATGTGAAGACCCAGATGATGAGCTTCATGGCCGCGCACCCGTGGCAGGACTACTAGACCAGAGCGCCTGCCACCATCGTGAGGGGCTGCGGCCAGGGCGGGCCGATGGCGGCACTGCCAAGTAGAAACGCAGGAGCGCCGACAGTCGATCGACCGTCGGCGCTCCGTTCGGTTACTGCGGCAAGTATGCCAGTCGCCGCGCCAATGCCCCCGCTACGCAGCGGCGGCATCGATCGCGGAGAAGACGTTCGACAGCACTTGCTTCACCCCGTCGCTCGGACCACCCCCGCCGTTGGTATCTTTCCCGCTGGCCTGACCGTGGCCGGTTGGACAACAGGATGCCGCACCCGTGAAGGAGCCTCACAATGGACATGTCCCGCGTCTCAACCTGCACCTATGCGCTGCACGAGAAAGACCTCGATTACACCCTCGACGTCATCGCCGCCGCCGGCTTCAAGAAGATCGACCTATGGGGGAACATGCCGCACTTCTCTGCCGACTCCGTCGAGTTCAGCCCCGATGACATCGAAAGCATCGCGGCGAAGTACGACCTGCAGATCGCCAACATCGGCTCGTATCCGGGGCGGCTGTTCTCCAGCGACAACCCGGCCGAGGTCGAGGTCGAATTCGCGCTGATGGTCCGCGTCATCGACCTCGCCGAGCGCTTCAGGGCGCGGTCGATCCGTGTGATGCCAGGGCATCTGGAGGACCCGTCGATCATCGACACCATCGTGCCGTGGCTCCAAAAGAGCGCGGCCTACGCGGAGACCAAAGGCATCTACCTCGGCATGGAGAACCACGGCGGGAGCATCGCCGGGCACCCGGAATGGGCGCTGGAGCTATGCGAGAAGGTCAACTCCAAGCACTTCGGTGTTCTGTATGAGCCGTGTAACCTGCAGCACGCGGGCGTTGACTATAAGGAAGCCTTCGCGACATTTAGAGACTGGATCACCCACTGCCACCTCAAGGACGGCAAAATGGTGGATGGCAGCTTCCAGGTCTGCCATCTCGGCGAGGGCGTGATCGACGCGCAGTGGGTCATCGACGCTCTCAACGGCGTCGGCTATAGGGGCGACTTCGCCCTGGAGTACGAATGCTGGGACATCGAGCCGGTTGAAACGGGTCTTGAGAAGTGGTACAAGTATGCTGAACAGTTGTAGGAAGGGGGATACGTGATGGACCGCCGTGAATTCGAGGAACTGCGCAACCTGCCAGGGAAGATCATATCGGATGACATCGTCTTTGGGCTGCAAGCACACACAAGCCCGGTTATGACCTTTGAAGGGGTCAGCATGGGAAACGACCTCGGGCTGGATGTCGTGGTAAACGGCGCCCATAACCCGGCGATTCCGGCCACGAAGTTCAATTTCGTGCTTCGCGGCGTCGGGCCGATATGCAGGCTTGAGGTAGGCGGCCCACCGCACGGCCACACAGGCAAGCAGCACAAACACGAACTCAAGGAAGAGACCTGCCCCGGACGCAATCTGCCACATGCTGTCCCGCGCTCCGACCTCGACGGCAAGTCAGTTCGCGAGGTGTGGACGGACCTGTGCCGGCGCGCCGGCATCACACACACAGGCCAGTTCGTAGACCTGGAAGGCGAATGACCATGCAAGTCGACTGCCAGGTGGTAAGCCGTGTCGTTCAGGGATTCCCGCTGGTCGTGGACTGCGCCCCGACCCGCCGCGGTGGGCTCTGCCTGACCACTCCGTTCAAATACCCCGAGGGCTCGAGCGTGGAACTGTTCCTGGTGCCCGAGGCTGACCCACTCGATTCGTATGTGCTCACCGACCTTGGGCAGACGACCTCCTGGCTCATGGATGTTCACGTCAAGTCATGGACAAGCAAGAGGCGTCGGGAGGCCATTGAGGGCATTTGTGCGGCTCTGGATGTGGAGCACGCAGGCGGCGAGTACCGGATCCGCCCCCTGGCCGCCGACCTCGCCAACCTTCCAGATGCCATAGTGCGCCTCGGCCAGGCCTGCATCCGCGCGGCTGATCTCATCTTCACCCAGCGCCTGCGGGCGGGGCTTACATTCCGGGAAGACGTCGAGGAATTCGTGGCAGACGCAGATTTGCCGTACCAGACAGAGGTGTCATTGAAAGGCCGATTCGGGAACATCGTGACGGTTGACATGCGCGTGTGCGGGAGGACCAAGGCCACGCTGGTGCAAGCAGTCTCCACGGGCAGTGCCGCTGCCGCGCACCCAGTCACCAATGAGGCGTTCCGCAAGTGGTACGATCTTCGGACCGCTGACCGGGATGAGCTCTTTCTCACGGCGTACGACGACCGCAACGATGTGTTCAAGATCGAAGACCTGGACCGGCTGCGTGAGTATTCCACCGTGCTTGCGTTTCCCGGAGAGGCCGAAGCCATCCGCGAGGTTCTGACTGCCTGAGTGCGCTTTCCGGCCCAACCATCTCACTGAGGAGTTCATCCCATGCCCGACAAACTCACCCTCGCCCTCATCGGCTGCGGCGGCATGATGGGCGCGCATGTCGAAGGATACCGCGAGCTGTACAACGCCGGCCTCAAGGACTTCGAGATCATCGCCTGTTGCGATGTCGATGGGGCCAGGGCCGCCGGCATGGCCGACAGCATTGCCGGCTTCCAGGGGCGCAAGCCCGCTATCTTCGATTCCGTCGAAGCCCTCCTGGCAGGCGAACCCGGCCTCATGGCCTGCGATATCTCAGTGGTGCATCGCAACCATCACATCGCGGCGCTGCCGTGTTTCGAGGCCGGCAAGCATGTGACCATTGAAAAGCCGCTCGGCTTCACCATGCGCACCGGCAAGATGATGCTCGACGCCGCGGCGAAGGCTGGCACGGTCTTCCAGGTGGCCGAGAACTACCGCCGCGATCCCGCGCAGCGGGCCATCAAGCGGGCCATCGACTCCGGGCGCATCGGCGACCTGCGCATGATCTTCTGGCACGATTGCGGCGAGCGCCTGTGGTACTGGTCCTGGCGCGAGCACAAGGACCAGGCCGGGGGCGGCTGGCCGCTCGACGGCGGCGTGCACTTCGCCGACTTATTCCGTTACCATATCGGCCCGGTGGTCGACGTTTCCTGCGAGACCCGCCAGTTCAACCCCTTCCGCTATGCGAACTCCGACCTCACCGGCCGGCAGATCCCCGTCGATGTCGAGGACACCGTTTTCGCGACGCTGCGCTTCGAGGGCGACGTGCTGGGAAGCTGGATATCCACCGCCGCCGCGCCAGGAGCGGGCTTCAGCAAGCGCATCATCTACGGGTCGGAGGGCTCAATCGAATGGGGCGTCGGCCTCACCAGCCGCACCGAGCAAGTCTCCGAGGCCGATCTCGTGGCGCAGTACCGGGAGCAACTCGACTGCGACGAGGAGCAGCGCCTATTCCCGGCCTGCATTGCCGACACCGTGGCTACCGAGCTGCACGAGTTCGTGCAGGCGTGTCTCACCGGCTCGCCAATCGAGGTCGATGGCCTGGAGGGCTACAAGGCCGAGGCGATCTGCTTCGCGCTGTACGAATCCGCATTCCTCCGCCGCCCGGTGACGACGGCGGAAGTCGAAAACCTGGAGATCGAGAACTACCAAAGGGAGTTGAACGAGGGATTAGAACGGCCTGCCGCCCCCTAGTGCCTTGGAATTCGACTCGCGTCCAAGACGCAGAGGATTACTGGATAGACCAACGGCTTCGACCACGAAGACCCGAAGACACAAAACGGCAGCGCGGGTCTCGACAGGGTGTTTGGCCGTTTAGTGCCCTTGTGTCTTAGTGGTCAACCGCTCTCCTGATGCTCGCGACGCCGGTCGAGGTAACATGCAAATCGGAATCTCCCAGATCAGCATCCCCGGTCCGACCCTCTTCAAGCGCCTGCACTGGGCGCGCAAGTATGGCTTTGCCGCGGTCGAGCTGCTGTGCTATCCGGTGCCTGCCGAGCGCCTCGGCCTCCACGTGCCGGAGCTTCAGTTCAGCGAGATCAAGGCACTGAAAGGCGAACTGGAGGGCTTTGAGTCCCTCAGCCTTCATGCGCCTTTCCAAGGCGTCTTCGACACCTCGCTCGTGTCCGTGAACCCGCGTATCCGCGAGGCAAGCATCCAGGACGTTGCGCTCACCGTGCGCCTTGCCGAGGCCCTCGGCGCGCGTCTGGTCACCTGCCACACCGGTTGGACCGCAAGCGGCGCCGCCCCGGCCGCCGTCCGCGACAACCTGTGCGATTCGCTGTCGCGCCTGAGCCAGGAGACGGGGAGTGTGCGGATCGGCGTCGAGGTTGCCGACTGGTTCATGCCGATGGATCGCTTCGAGCTGCTGCGCGATCTCGCGCTCCCGGGTATCGGGATCACCCTCGACATCGGCCACGCGCACTTCGATGTCGGCGGGTATCCGTCGTACCGCGCATACAAGACGGTGGGCGGGTTCATCCGCGCGTTCGGCGATCTCATCTATGGTGTGCATGTCCACGACTACGACGGCGAGCATGACCACATCGCTCTCGGGCAGGGCCGCATCGATTTCGCCGGTATCGTCGATGCTCTGCGAGAGACGAGCTACGCCGGCGACCTCACACTGGAACTGCACCCCGACCTGTGCGGACCGGAGGGAGTGTTGTACAGCAGACAACATCTCGAAAGCCTGCTCGGCGAGTCTGAAGTTGATGTGTAAAGGTAGGTTAATACTGTGGATAAGATGGTTATGGATGATCCCTCGATTCGCTACTTTTTCTCCTGGCCGCTCGTCCTGGTGAGCACGGTCAGCGAGGACGGCGTGCCTAACATCATCACCCTCGGCGCTTCGTCCGTATGCTCGGCGAACCCGCCGACAATCGGCCTCGCGATGGGCCTCACCCGGTATTCGCTGGACCTGATGAACCGCACGGGCGACTTCGGCGTGAACCTTCCTGCGGTGGATCAGGTGAGCCAGACGGACTTCTGCGGCACGCACTCCGGCCGCGACCTCAACAAGTACGAGGCCACCGGCTTCACCGTCCAACCCGCCACCAGGATCCAGTCGCCGCTGATCCTGGAATGTCCGGTCAGCTTCGAGTGCAAGATCGTGCACACCGCGCACCTGGGCAGCCACGACTGGGTCATCGGCGAAATCGTCGCCGTCCATGTGGCCGCCGATCTCCTCGACGAGCGCGGCAAGTTCGACGCCTCGCGCGTCAGCCCTCTGCTGTCCCACTGGGGCGAATACTGGAGCATCGGCAGCAAGATCGAGAGTTGGGGGTATGGCCGAGGTAGGTGGTAGGTGGTAGGTTTCAGGTTTTAGGGGACGGCGAACGGCAGGGAACGGCAGGAAAGGCGAACGGCGGGGAACGGCGGGGAACGGCACAAAAGGCAAACGGCACACCTCATGCGCGAGGTGTGCCGTCATTGTCAATCATGGCCGCTAATTGGGGCCGGCCCCTACTTCTTCCAGATGTGAATCCGGGTCACTTTCATGTCGTGCAGTGTGAAGGCGATGTTGTTGCTCTCGTGGTACCGCAGGACCATATCGCGGGAGAAGACGCGGCTGACACCGTTCGCGCTGAAGGTGATCGAGCCGCCGCCCGGCTGCACCTCGCCGGTGCCGCTGCCGTCGAAGGTCATCGTCTCATCGGGATAGCCATATCGGTCCACGACCTGCTTGAAGTCGTCGCCGAGCTTGATGAACTTATGGGGAGCCCATTTCGCCGTTCGGGCGTAGTTGCAGTCTTCAGCCGCGATAGCAATCACCCGGATGTATCCGTCGCGATCGAGGACAAAGCCGAGCACCACGCCGGACTTGCGATAAATCCACTCCACTTCGCCGGCGCTTAGGGTCACCCAGACCGGCAAGCCCCACATTGGGAACGGAGCCGCTGAGACGCCGCCGGCGCCGGCCGCGCCCCCTGCTGCGCCGCCCGGTCCTCCGGGACCTCCGGGCCCGCCCATCCCGGGCATCCCTGGACCGCCTGCTCCAATGCCGTTCGGACTACCCACGCCCGGCCCGGCCATTCCGGGCATCCCCGGCATTCCCGCGCCGGCTCCAGCCATTCCAGGCATTCCGGGCATCCCCATCCCCATGCCAGGTCCGCCCATCATCGCCGGCCCGCCGGCAGCCGGTCCGGCCCCCATGCCAGGCCCCATGCCCATGCCCGGTCCAGCCATCCCCGTGGCGCCAGGACCGCCCGCCCCGCCGCCCGCCTTGGCCGCCGCGATCTCCTCGCCCTCCCCGGTCACTATGCCGTCGGGCGTGCCGTAAATGTCCAGCAAGTCGACGGCGTGTTGGTTGAGCCGGATGCCGGCGAGCTGAACTTCCGTTGCGTGAGCGAGTGCGCCAGCAAGCAGAGTCAACGCGAGCATCATCACTGCAAGCACGATGTAGCCGGTCAGACGCGCGTGCGCGGGCTTCGCCATTATTGGACGGTCCCCTTTCCGGGCAGCCTGGGTAACACGCCGGTTGCGGTCGTCGACCTCAGCCGGCACAGAAACGATACATGCTAACGGACACAGACACAACCAGTCGCCGCCCCGGGCAGCCCCTCCGGCCCCGTGCCTGTATATGCCATTTTCGAGTATACCACAGGCCTTTGGCTTTTTCAACCCGCAAGCCCCAGGAGGCAGGAGCATCGTTTTTTGGATGTGGCACTTTCAACGGTCAAGGCGCGGGGTGTCGCGGCCTCGTTCC
>CAYWBK010000042.1:0-21860 GCA_964455745.1 uncultured Armatimonadia bacterium | reverse complement strand
GTCCGGCTGAGGGTCCCCGCCTGCGGCGGGGCCGGGCGTCCTGCGGACGCGACGGAACGGATAACGACCACGTGCCTGATGCGGTCTGTTCAACCACTGTCAAGCTACCCGCACACATTGAGGAAGAGCCCGCAGCCGTAGAGGATTGTCCTGCCATTGTAGCGAATCTCACGCTTTCCGGCGCGCCCGCAAGAATGCGGGGTGTGCCCAAGGGCCCCACGGCCCCAAATCCTGCCAACTCAGGTGAGCATGATGAGCGACCCGATCCGCGTAACTGTCTGGAACGAGTTCCGCCACGAACAGACCAATAAGGAGATCAAGAAGCTGTATCCCAAGGGCATGCACGGCGCGATCGCCAAGCATCTCAAAGAGCAGGGCTTCAAGGTCAAGACGGCTACACTCGACGAAGAGGAGCACGGCCTGACCCAGAAGGTCCTCGACCAGACCGATGTCCTCACCTGGTGGGGCCACATGGCCCATCACGAGGTCTCCGACGAGATCGTGGACCGCGTCCAGCAGCGCGTCTTGCAGGGCATGGGCCTGATCGTCATGCACTCGGGCCATTTCTCGAAGATCTTCCGGCGGATGATGGGCACGACCTGCGACTTGAAGTGGCGCGAGATGGGCGAGTACGAGCGCATCTGGGTCATCGAGCCGGGCCACCCCATCGCCGCAGGCCTGCCCGAATACTTCGAACTCGACCATGTCGAGATGTACGGTGAGCGGTTCGACATCCCCGCCCCGGACACGCTGGTTTTCGTAAGCTGGTTCCCCGGCGGCGAGATCTTCCGCTCCGGCTGCTGCTTCAACCGCGGCGCAGGCAAGATCTTCTACTTCCGCCCCGGCCATGAGACGTTCCCGCTGTACTACAACGAGTACGTGCTGAAGGTCATCACGAACGCGGTGAAGTGGGCAGCCCCGGTCTGCGGTCCGAAGCACTTCTATGGGAACTATCAGCCGTTGGAAGATGTGAAGATTAGGGAGTAGGGACGGCTTCCTACCCCTGCCGCGCTGCGCGCGGCTGTCCCCTCCCTCGTAGGGAGGGGACGACGGCTCCGCCCCTCCCACCCGGGCAGGGCGGGCCGTTTGCCGTTTCCCCTTTTCTGCGTTTTGCGTTCAGCATTCAGCGTTCCTCCACCGGAGGTGGCCCATGTCATCTTGCATTGCCGCACAGCTTTACACGCTCCGGGACTTCACCCAGACGCCTGCCGACATCGCGACGACGATGAAGAAGGTGCGGGAGATCGGATATGAGGCGGTCCAGCTCTCCGCGCTCGGGCCGATCGACCCGAAGGAACTGAAGGCCATCTGCGACGGCGAGGGGCTGACCGTGTGCGCCACGCATATCTCGTATGAGAAGATGCGCGACGAGACGCAGGCGGTCATCGACGAGCACAGGCTTCTCGGTTGCGAATACCCGGCCATCGGCGGGATGCCGGGCGAGTACAGAAGCGCCGAAGGCTTCCATCGGTTCGCGAAGGACGCGTCTGAGGTGGCCCGGAAGCTGCGGGCGGGCGGCATGACCTTCGGCTACCACAACCACAGCTTCGAACTGGAGAAGTTCCCCTCGCACGTCGGCGCGCCCCGGTGCGGCCTCGATATCCTGCGCACGGAAAGCGACCCCGAGGTTTTCACGCTGGAGATCGACACCTACTGGATCCAACACGGCGGCGGCAGCCCGGTTGCATGGATCGAGAAGTGCAGGGGGCGCATCCCGCTGGTGCACTTCAAGGACATGGGGATTGTCGACGGGCAGCAGGTGATGGCGGAGATCGGCGAGGGGAATCTTGACTGGCCGGCGATCATCGAGACGTGCAAGCAGTCCGGGACCAAGTGGTACATCGTGGAGCAGGACGTGTGCCGTCGCGACCCCTTCGAGAGCCTGAAGATCAGCCTGGAGAACCTCAAGGCGATGGGGCTTGAGTGAACCACATGGAGGCCACGCATGGCAGTCAGTGAGACGGTGCGCAGCTTGCTGGCGCGGCTGAAGGCGCTCCGCAAACAGGCTGGCGTCACCACGGCGCAGATGGACGAACGCCTGCTGATCGGTCCCGGCTGGACAGAGCGGTTCGAAAACGGTGAAGTGGCGCCGAGCATCGATTTGCTTGTGGCGATGCTCAACATTCTCAACGTGCCACCCCAGGACTTCTTCGCTGCGCACGACTGGGACACCGCCAGCCGCGTGCCACGGGAGATGTGGGCCGAGCAGGCGGGAAAGGACCTGCTAATCCACTTCCGCTACAACGATTATGACGCGGAGTACCGCCTCAAAGGCGCGACGTTGCAGCAGTTCGAGGATGTGTTGCGCGTCCTGCGCTCTCGTCTCGCGGGTGAGGAGAGGAATGCAGGGGACGCTATGCAGACGGACGCGGTGGCCGAGACGTTCCTGGCAACAACGCGGGCATGGCCCACCGCCAACCCGTCTGACCTATGGTGGTTCCTGGTTGCGCGCGCTTACTGCGACCCATTCAACCACCCCGCCGCAAACGCCCACCGCGACTTCGGCCAGAGCTGGAAACGGACGGGCGGATGGGCACTGGAGGAGGTGCTGGTGCGCCACTACGGCCCGTTCCTACGGGCCAAGGGGGTTGACATTGTCGTGGCAAAGGGAGAGCAGAAGGAGCGACTCCTGGGACAGCTAAGAGTCGATAGGCGGCTGGAGGCGGCGAAGGTGGATGTGTTGCTCACGGGCGCAAGACGCGGCCAGGAGGTCTGCTTCGGCGTAGTCCACGTGAAGGCAAGCTTCGCCGAGCGGCGCACTGACGATGTCCCGCTGAGTCAGACTCTGATCAGGGCGGGCTACACGTCTCCATTGTGGACGATGGACTGCAAGAGCAGCCCGTCCGCGCACCCACTTAACCGAGGGGAGCTTGGCGTGGCGCTCGACGAGGGCCCGGATCGACGCAGTAACAAGCGCAGGGACATCGAGGAGGACGGGTACTTCACAGCCTGCTTCTCCTACAACTCCCGCACCGCGCCCACGCCAGCGGACCAAGCTGCGCGAGCACGGGTCACGGTGTGCGACTTCAGGCGACCCAATGATGGGTTCGCGCGGTATGTCCTGTCCGAGTGGCAGCGATTCACTCGAAGAGAGGCATAGCGACTTGGCCGCGTGCCTCCTCAGCGAGGCGGGCGTTCGACGCGCCAACCTGAACGGGGTCGATCTCGAAGCCAACGTAGGAACAGCCGAGACGGAGCGCGGCGACGCCGGTCGTGCCTGAACCAGAGAACGGGTCCAGCACCACAACATCGTCGCCGGAGGTTCCGTACGCTTCAATGCAACGCTTCGGAAGCTCAAGCGGGAACCGCGAGTAGTGTGGCGTCCCCCCTATGCGCTCGTTGCCGAACTCCCATACACTTCCCACAGGAGGGGAGACTCGGAATGAGTGCCGTTCGTCCTTTGCCAGCAGATACAGCGCCTCGTGCTGTCTGTGGGGCCGCCGACAACGTCCCTCCGGCATCGGGTTTCTCTTGCGCCAGATGACCTCGCCACGGAACATGTAACCGCAATCGCAAAGAGCGAGGACCAGACGGTACGGAAGGGCCAACAGGTTCCCGTATGTGAGCCACGGCACTGCGGGATCAACGAATTCCCGGCGGCTCGCACGTGGCTTGATATACGCGCTGTTGTCTTCTGACAAGCCGTTTTGGTCCGGCCCCAACGTGCTGTAGACGTAGTCTTTTGGGGACCAGTTGACAGGGGTGTTGTAGGCGTCACCGATGTTGATCCACAAGAGGCCTGACTGCTTCAGCTTGGGCAACAGACGGGCGAAGACGTCCGAGAGGCCTTGCACATACTCGCGGGGGTCGGCCTCATTACCCATGCCCGCCGTGACGCGCTGGCCCCAGTATGGCGGGCTGGTCACAACCACATCGACGCTCTGTGGCGGGAGGTCGTTGATCAAGTCGAGACAGTCGCCCTGCGTCACGCGGTTTCGGGCATACGGGCCGACACGCAATGCCAGCCCATCTGCAGGCTCCCAACCCGCCAGTGCTGTCTGTGCCTCAGTCTTCATCGTGCCCGTCTCCCCCGCGGGCGACTGCTGCGGGGGAGTCGCCGCGAATGAACTGGTCGAGGACATCAGGATGGATACGCCAGAGCCCGCCGAGCTTCCGACCCGGTAGCACTCCGGAGCGCAACCATTGGAGCACGGTGCGCCCGCTGACCTGCAGGACGTCGGCTGCCTGCTCAGTGGTCAGATAGGACGAAGCAATCTGTCGATGTTCGTTTTCTCTCGCTTCCATCAGACGACAGTATAGCGCCTTATATTCCGCATTTCAACTGTTTCTTCCTGATAATGGTTGGCCTTGTCCGCCGTTGAGGGGCTCAGCACCCAATGGGTAGGCCCACCCTCAATCTCCCCCCCAGGAGGCACATCGTGCTCGGTATGTACATCCACATGCACTGGTCCTACAAGCACCCCTATGCGGCGCGCACGTGGGATTTGGGCGACTGGCGTAACTATCTGCAGGGGCTTAGGTCGCTTGGCTACGATTTCGTGATGATCTGGCCGATGCTCGACAGTATGCCCCCGCAGCCCACCGAGAGCGATCTGGCGTTCCTCGACAAGCTGGGCAAGGTCATCCGCATGGCCCAGGACGAGATGGGGATGAGGGTCGGCTTCGTGTCGTGCCCCAATACCATCGGCAACGCCAAGTCGAGCGAATATGGGTTTGAAGAGCGGCCCTATTTCGCCTGCGAGCGGAAGATCGACCCGGGCGATCCGGCTGCCGTGGAGGGCTTCCTGGCCGGGCGGCGCAGGCAGTTTGCCCCGATCAGCCACGCCGACTTCGTGGCGATCATCGACAGCGATCCCGGCGGGTTCATCGGCTCCACTAACGAGGAATTCGTCGCCCTGATGTCCGGGCAGATTGGCGTCCTGCGCGAGATGAACCCGCGGGCCGAGCTGGTGTACTGGATGCACTTTGGGTGGGAACGCTACAACCGCTTCTGGGCGGAGGCCCAACGTTGGCAGCCGGGCGACCCGCCCATTGACTACACGACCGATCCGCAAGTCTTCCACGACACACTTGCCCTGGCCCGCGAGCGTCTTCCTGAGCCGTGGTGGGTCCTGGCGAACAACTGGATGCCCGGCCACCGCGAGGCCACCGACGCTCTTGGCATAGCCGACAAGCGCTGTGGGCTTCATTACGGGCTGATCGAGGGCGAACCGAGCTTCCCGTTCAGCAACTGCAATCCGGGGATGATCGCCGACGCGGTGCGCGGGTACGAGCCCACCGACTTCCCCCGCGGCTTTCTGGCGAACGCGCAGACGCACGTCCTGCAGTTGCCACACACGTACCTGGTTGCCGAGCACTGGCTCAATGGGGCGGACGCGAAGCCCGATCTCGCCGCCTTCGCCGACCGGGTGATCCCCGGCTGCGGCGAGCGCATCGCCCGCGCCTGGATGGCCCTCGAAAGCGGCGATGCACCAAACCTGCGGGCCTGCGCGCGGGATGTGCGGGCGATGGCCGGCGACACGCACCCGGAGGGGCCCAGTTCGGGTCTGCTCATGGGCAGCGCGGAGAGGTTCCTGGGGGACCTGGCGATGAACCTCGACGTCCGGGCGTCGTTCGCCGAACTGGCTGCCGCGCTTGATGACGAGCCAGCAGGTGGGGGAGATGTGCGGGCCGCTTTGCGCCGGATGTTGGCGGACCTGCGGCCTTACCAGGAGCGTCTCGGCTTCGTCGATGCTTACGGGGGGCCGCTGCACACGGGGTTCAATCAGCAGGTCGCGCGGCTGGGCGACCCGGAAATCGATGCGGTCCTCGAGCAGTTCGAGGACTGGCGCGATCCGGCGATCCGCCACGGAATCCTGCCGAAACTGCTGGAGGCGGTGGAGGCATGCTGCGAGCGGGGGTAGGGCCGAGGCGGTTCGTCCGGGTACGGGTGCTGCCGTTCGCGTGGCGCGGGCGTCTCGCCCGCGATGCCGTGGGGGCCCGTGAGCATCCCCCCATCCCTGCGTCACGGGGTCGCGGGGGAAGCTGACACCCCGCAGCTTGGCTTTGGCTAGTTGCCGTCCGCCGCGCCTACATCCCCAGGCTCTTCAGCGTCGCCAGCAGCCGGTCCGGGTGATCGGTCTGGATTCCGTCGACACCCATTGCGATCATCTTGCGATAGCCGGCTTCATTGTCCGGGAACCCCAGCCCGTCCACATAGACCAGGGCCCCGGCCTGGTGCGTTTCGTCGATCAGCTCCCGCGTCCACTCCGTTGCGCTGCCGTCGAGGATCTCGGCACGCAGCACATCCAGAAACTGGCGCATGCCGCCTGCGTGCCGGTACTCCTGATCGACCGACGGCATGACCGGGATGCCGGGCGCGACGCTCCTCCATCGGCGCAGACCGTCCACGCTTCCGTACACAACAACGTGCCCGCGCATGTGGTGGCGAGCGAGGGTCTGCTCGATGGCCTCGACGGAGCCCGCCTTGTAGTCCAGGTAGACGTTGACCCGGCCCTTGCACAGGTTGAGGACCTCGTCGAGGGTCGGCACCCTCTCCCCGGCGAAGCGGCGCGAGAACTTGCTGCCGGCGTCGAGACTGCGAATCGTCGCCAGGTCCAAGTCGGCGACCGCCCCCTTGCCGTTCGTGGTCCGGTCAACCCTGGCGTCGTGCATGATGACGATGCCGCCGTCCTTCGTCTCCCGCACGTCCATCTCCACGAAGTCCACCCCGAGCGAGATCGCATTGCGGAACGCGGCGAGCGTATTCTCCGGCGCAAACGTCTTGCCGCCTCGGTGCGCGATGACCGCGACCTTGTGCCTGACCACAGGCATCCGCGTCGCAGCCTGCAGCGGAAGGCATGAGGCAATGGCGTTCAGCGCCGCGATGACGAGTAGACAGCGAAGGGTGCTCCTGCGCATCACCGGACCTCCGAGACAGAGGGTGGCTGTTGACCTGGCGGCTGTGAAGTCTCACTTCGCCGGAATCGGAATAGCGGTTGAACCACGAAGACACCAAAACACTAAACGGCGAAACCACCATCGTTGAGACCCACAGTGCCGTTTCGTGTCTTCGCGTCTTCGTGGTCGAAACTGCCGTTCGTCTCGCGTTATTTCCTCGGCCCCAGGTGCAGGGCGTCCATGTAGAATAGGCCATCCGCGTTCGCATTGGCCGTGAACCCGAACCAGTCGAGCTTGCTGAACTGTGGGTCGAAAGCGACCCTCTTCCAGACGCGCGGCTTGTCCTCGCCGGGCAGCTTCACGGAGAGATCGTATGTGCCGGTGTTCTGGGGACCGACGCCGCAGGTGATCTCGATGTGCATCCACTGGCTCCACGGCACCTGGAATAGCTTCGTGCCGTTGGCGAGGAACGATCCGTCGGCCATGATCCAAAGCGATGGCCCCACCTTGAACGGGGCGATGGCGTAGTCGCGCCACTCGTGGTACATGTGGGTGTTGGGCTCGATGCGCAGGTCGACCCTCTCCTCGATCACGCCCGCCGTGAAGTTCGGCTGGTAGTACATGTGCGGGTTGTATTCGTGCTGTTGCCCCGGTTTGTCGATGAACTTGAGGCTGTGTTTGCCTGAGGACGCCACCTCGTCGGTCACGCGAATCGTCGCCTGGTCGTTTTCCTCGCTGGTCACGGCCCCCGCGGCCTTCTCGCCGACCGCCTGGTCCTCGAAGTCGGCGTCGATGGGGACCGGCGGTGGCGGCAGCGGGAACGGGAACGCTCGCGGCAGCGCGACCGGGGTGAGCGGCAGCGGCTTGCCCGTCGCCGACATTCGCCCGATCTTCGAGGTGTCGATCGGCACGAAGCCGATCTGTTCCGCCGGCGAGCCAGGCTTCAGCGTAAAGTCGCCTTTCGCGGGATCGACGAACAGCGGATCGGCGATCAGGCTGTGCGCGTCCTGCCCCCGCTTCTGCCAGTCCGCGAACGACATCCCGAGGAAGGTGATCTGCTTGCCGGCATTCCAGTACAGGTTGTCGTCGAGTTTGTACTGGTTGTCCGACCAATTCTCGCCCAGAAGCGGCCCCTCGGTCCAGTACACGATGTTGTGCTCGAAAGTGTACGACAGGTGCTGCTCCATCCGCAGCCGCCCGAGCTGGGCTTCCTTGCCCAGGGCGATGATGTTGTTGCGGCCGATGTTGTCCTGGCCGTAGTGTTGGCGGAAACCGGGGCTTCTGGTGCGGAAGACCGTGTTATTCTCGATGAGGATGTCGCTGGAGCCCTCGTCGAGGTAGATGCCCCAGCCGCCGTAGTCGTGCGCGTCGACGTCATGGAAGCGATTGCCGCGGATTACGGTTCCCGGTGAGACGCCCAGGGTGTAGATGCCGCCCATGTCGCTGAGGACCCGCTGGCCGATGTCGTGAACCTCGTTGTTCTCGATGACATTGTGATGCGCGCCGCTCGGCCCGTAGCCCCACGACCAGCCGACGGAGATGCCCGAGTAGTAGAAATCGGCGATTTCGTTGTTGGCGATCCGGTTATACGGCGAGTGCCCGACCCACACGCCGTGCCCTGCCGGATGCAGCCGCCCGCCGTGGGCGATGAGGCAATTAGAGACCGTGTTATTGCTCGTCAAGGCGTTCTCATCGGCCTGGAGGCCTTGTTCGCCGATCTTCACTCCGCCGGCCCCGAGGTCCGTCAACTCGCAGTCCTCGATCCGGCAGTTCTTGCAGCCCGCGCCCAGCTCGATGCCGTATGTCCCGATATGCGACACCTTGCAGCCCTGGAATACGCAGCCGTGCGCGCCGGTAGCGATGATCGCGCCGGGAACCCCGACCTCCGCCTGCCCCCAGCGGTTCCCCGTCGGTGTCATCTCCCAGTTGCCGTCGGCGAAGGTGAGGCCGCGGAAGGTGATGTTCTCCACGCAGAGGCCCAGCGCGCCCTCGCCGGTCATCCGCATGAGGCAGTCCAGCCGCGGGGCGATCACCTCGACGGCCCGCATATCCTCGCCGGGCTTCGGCACGTAGGTCAGGACACCCGTGGGCCGGTCCAGGTACCACTCGCCGGGGCTGCCGAGGGCCTCTTTCACGTTCTCGCAGATGAACCGCGTGCCTTTGCCGAGGGCGAAGAACCCGTCCATCCCCAGCGTCGGCGCGGACCGTTGCGCCACATGCGCCGCTCCGTCAACCGAGGCGAGTTGGGTGCGATCCATCGTCCAGGTGTGGAACGTCAGAAGCTCGATATCCTTGAGGTTGGCCCAGTCGGCGCGCACATCCCCCTCGCGGTATCTGAACCGATCTCGGCCCTTGCCCTGGGCCTCCGGCGAAGGGCTGGCATCGGCGACGATGTAGCTATAGCCCTCCTTCGGCACTCTCGGCCGATACCGCCGCTCGCCGTTGACGAAGAGCTGGATGAACCACCATTTCCCCTGCTGCACCTCGGGGATTTGCGTCTGCCAGAAGCCCTCGGGGGTACGCTTCCAGCCCGTTAGCCGCACGCCGCCGCTGATGACCGGCGTTTCACCGGGCCAGGCCGCGTAGACGACCGGCGCACCGGCGGCGCCGGAATCCTCGGGCGTGAAGACGAGCGTGTCGGCGAGCGGATACATGCCGCCGCGCAGCATCACGGTGATGGGGGTCTTGCGGTCGGGCTGCGCCTGCTTCAGCGCCCGCACCGCCCTCTGGGCGTGTTGCACCGTGGCGAAGGGGCCGTCGGTGCGGTCGGCTTTTGGCGCGGATAGCTTGCCTGACCAGGCATCGTTGCCGCTCGGCGCAATGAAGAAGTCGGCCTGCGGGGCGGCGGATGCAGACAGCGCAGTGGCGAGAAGAGCGGCAATGGTGAAGAAGCGAGAGAGAGGCATCGGCGGCACTCCTATCGGTATCTGGGGTGGGTTCGATGTGGTTGCCTCGAAGGCGTCGCGTGGTACGGGCGTCTCCTCTTGCCTTCCCTGTGGACGCGCGGTTCGCGGGGCGTTCTGCGCCATGAACGGCGTGGCCACATGAAGCAGAGAGGGGTGCCCGCGAAGCGGGCGGGGTAGGGCCGTCCGGCTATTCCTCTGCACCCTTTCTCCGTTTCCACAGCGGCCACCTCTCGGCAAGCGCCACCAGCACCATCAGGATGCCGGTCGACGCGAATGCGCCGGGGGCCAACGGCGGGCGGGTCGCATTGACTGCCGCCTGCCAGAGTGTGAGGCCCTGGCTGTCGGCAAAGTCGTAGAACACGTGGAATCCCGTCCCTGCGGCGCCCACCAGCAGCGCGAGAAGCCCGACTACCCAGGCTCCTCTTCTGAACCTCTGCGAGCCGAAGGCCGCCAGGCACAGTACAACCGCCAATGGAGCGAAGATCAGAGGAGTGTAGCTGAAGTGGTTCTCCGTCAGGACCTTTACATGGTTCAGCGTGGCGTCCCCGCCGAGCATGAGAAACGAGAAAGCGCAGAACAGAGACACCCACTTGCCCCACGCGAAGCCACCAGGACACTTGTTGTCATTCGCCATTACACACCTCCGCTGTCGTTCGCCGTGCGTCGTAGCCGTTACCCCTCCCTACCAGGGAGGGGTGCCCGCATAGCGGGCGGGGTAGGGGGCCGTCGCCGTGCGTCGTAGCCGTTACCCCTCCCTACCAGGGAGGGGTGCCCGCATAGCGAGCGGGGTAGGGGGCCGTCGTCGTGCGTCGTAGCCGTTACCCCTCCCTGCCAGGGAGGGGTGCCCGCATAGCGGGCGGGGTAGGGGGCCGTCGTCGTGCGTCGTAGCCGTTACCCCTCCCTACCAGGGAGGGGTGCCCGCGTAGCGGGCGGGGTAGGGGGCCGTGGCTTCTATCCCGCCGGCACATGCCCTGTCTTGTCCATCACATCCGCGTTCGACAGGACGTTCCCGGACAGCGTGACATCGTGTGAATCCAGTCCTATATAGACGCCGTGACGCTTAGGCCCCTCAACACGAACGGTGTTGCCGGTGATCGCGATGACGCGATGTCCGAGGTCTTTGGGGAACTTCGGGCGGTCGGGATCGGTGAGCCAGATGCCGTGCCGCTCGCCGTCCTTGCCCTCCGTCACCACCACGTTGTTGCCCGAGATCGTCACATTGGCGCATCCGTAGAACAGTGAGATGCCCGCGTTGGTGCCGTTGCGGACGGTGTTGCCGGTGATGCTGCTGTCGTCACACCACTCGTAATCGAGGCAGATGTCCCCCGCGCCGTCGACGGTGTTGCCGGTCATCACCACGCGCACCCCGCCTGTGCCCCAGATGCCGCCGCCCCCGGCGTTGCGGACCACGTTACCGCTGAATACCAAGTCCGAGACATCCTTCTGCTCGAAGTTCCAGTTCCCCCAAAACTGCATCCCGTGGGCTTTGGCGTCCTCGACGAAGTTGCCGGAGATGATGCCGTGGTGGCTGAACACGATGCTCACGCCCACTGCCACGCCCCGAAAGTGGCTGTCGGCGACCCGGAAGTAGTCTGCGTGGTCGGTGAACACCCCGGCGCGCGGGGAGTTTTCGACAGTCAGTCGGCTCAGGGCGACGCCGTGCACATAACGAAGCAGGATCATGCCCTTTTCGACCGGCCCGGCCTTGTCATCCGCGGCCCCGAGGAACTTCAGGTCGGTGAGCGTGCAGTCATGGCCCGGCAATATCGCCGCCTCGACATCCGGCGGCATGGTGATGACCGACCGCACGCCGACGCCTCGCACCGTCGTCCCCTCGGGGATGTGGAGGTTGGCAATCCGGTATTGCCCCGCCGGAACGAACAAGTCCCCGTCGCACTTCGCCAGCGCCCGCTGGAACGCTGCCGTGTCGTCCGCTTTCCCATCACCGACCGCGCCGCAATCGCGCACGGACACAGCAGCCTCGGCCGACCAGGCGAGAAGACAGGCCAGGCCTGCTGTCAGGATCAGGGCGGTGTGTCCCAGAGCGTCATATCGAACCAGTGCCATGCTGCACCTCGTGTTGTTTTCCGTCTGTGTTGCATGAATCAGCGCATAGGAATCCGGTTCGCCTCCAACGCACCCACGGGTGTGAGGCGGACCGACGATTCTGACCACGAAGACGCGAAGATACGAAACGGCAGCACAAACCCCAACCGAGGTGATTTGGCCGTTTCGTGCCCTTGTGGCTTGGTGGTCAATCTCTCCCTCGGCTCCGGCCACGCCGGGCCAGGCGACGCGTTCCAGCACGCACCCTTAGCGTTTCGCCAGGACAACAGCCCTGCTCAGCGCCACTTTTGGCCGCTTCTCGACGACGAACCCGACCTGCCCGGCCAGCACAACGGTCTCCTCGAACTTCGCAGGGGACACGTGCGCTCTTGGTTCGGCGATGAAGCACTTCCCGCCGGATCTGAGCGTCGGCCAGACTTCCTGCAGAAATGCCCGCTGATCCGGGGTCTCATGGACCACGTTGCACAGCAGCACGAGATCGACCGGCCCCTCGATGCCGATCCGATCCGCCGCGCACTTGTGGAACTGAATGCGCTCGGCAACCCCGGCCTTCCGCGCGCGCTTGGCGAGTACCTCCAGCATCTTCTGCTGCAAGTCGGCGGCGATGACGAGGCCGCCGTCGCCGACCATGCGCGCAGCCGGGATCGCGAAATACCCCATCCCGGCCCCGATGTCGACGACCGTCATCCCCTCGCGGATGTACGGCGCGAGGATGACCTCCGGCTTCTGGAAGATTCGCCGCAGCCGGTTGTCGAACGTGTACGCCAGCCACCAGGGGCAGACTTCAGGCATTTCGGCCACCGCCTTCGTGTATGCGCCCCCCGTCAGGAGGACCGCATGTCAGCTCTTCGCTCAGCAGGGCAGGGCGCCAAGGCGAATGCCTCTTCACCCTTACCGTTCCACCAGCCTCCCCAGCGACTTCACGGCAACGTCCGCGATCATACCCTTCGCATACCGCGAGTTCGTGCCCCACAGGTATGCCCCGATGGTGATGGGCGCGGCGGAGGCGAAGTCGCCGGTCGTCAACTCGATCGCCTCGCCGTCCAGATGGCCGTCGACGAAGAGGCGCAGCATCCCGTCGGACACGTCTCTCACCGCCCGCACGGCGTGCCACTTGCCATCGGCGAGAATCGTTTCGCCCCGCACGTTGCAGAAGGCGTCGCCCCGTGGCGAGGACAGGTACAGGTCCAGTTTTCCGTCGGCCAGCGTGAGGCAGTATTGCTTCTCCGCCATGCTGCACACGATCGGAACGATCGCCGGCGGCAGCCCGGCAGGCATCTTGATACGCGCCTCGAGCGAAAAGCTCTCGTCCGCCGCGAAGTCGAACTCCGGCGTGCGCTCAACGCGGGCATACGCCTCTTTCCCGCTCAGTTCAAGGCCGGCGCTGCCGGGCTCGTTGCGCAATGCGGCTCCGCCGACCAGCGAGGCGTTGCGCTCGCCGCCGCTCTCATCGGGAACTGCGCCGTTCGCCAGCCGCGCGAAGCTCCATTTGCCGATGACCCTCTCTTGCGGCACGAAGCGCTTGTCGGCCAGCGCCATCTCCGGCCCGGAAAGCAGCGCGTATGTGCTGCCCGCCCGCGTGTCGAAGACGATCGTGTCACCGTCCATGCGGTGCGGGACGGTCTCGTGCGACGGCAGGCTGATGACCCTGACCTCCGCCGGGGCCCACGGGTTCGCCACTCTGCACGTCCTGCCTACGCGCGACTTGATCCGCACCCGGCGGATGTCGGCGCCCGCGTGCGCCGCCGACACCTCGAACCCGCCGACCGCGAGGAGTCCGGCAAACTGGTCGTCGACCGCCTTCCCGGCAGGCACTCCCGCATACAGGTGGATGCGTCCCGGCCACGACAGCACGCGCCCCTGTGGCGAGAGATCGACCCCGTTTGGGATGCCGAGGAACGTGGCGATCTGCGCCAGATACCCCGGCCTCATGCTGTGCTCTTTGTCGGGGATCGCCTCCCACGACCGCCGGGCCATCTCAAGCTGGTCGGGCGGCGAATCGAGGCTGATGTCCTCGGCCCAAAGCGTCATCACCAGGTTCGCGGTGATGTTGTAGTTCAGCAGGTCCGGCGCATCCCGCACGTCGCAGAACACGGGTCCTTTCGGGGTCTGCAAGGTCGGGTAGGGCGCGAGGTGTGCTACGATCTCCTGCCACTGCTTGCGCTCCGTCGCGTCCACGCCCAGGACTTGGGAAGCCTCGATGCAGGCCTTCAGCAGGTACTTCACGAAGCTCAACGCCCCCACCGAATCGCGGTTCATCTGCCACCTGGGAGTAAAGCCTCGGTGTTCCTGCGACACCGTCGGGATGACGTGGTAGAAGCCGTCGTCGCCGCGCTTCACGTAGTCGGCGTAGAACCGCGCCCCCTCGACCAGCATCGGATACGCGCGCTTGCGCAGGAAGTCGACGTCCTGCGTGTACTGGTACGTCTGCCAGAACGGCTGCAGCATCAGCGCCGTGTTCTCGATCCCCCATTCCCAGACTGCGTTCGAGTACACGACGCGCTCCGCCTTGATCGGGTAGTGCACCAGCGAGAACGCCGCGCCGCGACATCCGTACACTTCGTGCGCGTTGCGTTTCAGGGCCGGGAGCATCCCCTCGAACATCCGCATCCGCTGCTCCAGATCGTCCGACCCGCCGGCCACCACCGTGTGCCCGAAGTACCCCTCATTGAAGTGGTAGTCCCCGTGCCACGGGGTCGCATCCGCCCAGGTGCACGAGGTCGCGTTGTAGTGCATCACCCGCGACATCCGCCAGTCCCGAAGTTGCTTGCGCGTCGCAGTCATGCTTTCGAGAAGTGCGGCGTCGGGGCCTTTGGCGAGCGCTTCGGTGAGCGTCGCACGCGCCGCCGCGAGCGGGTCGGCGGCGTCCCGCGTGGTGACGACCGCGATGAGGACCGTGAACTGCGGGTTCGTCCCCGAGACGGTCGCTGTCGCAAAGGCCCCGCTCTCGGCGTTGTTCACGCGCTCAGCCGCGATCCGAAGCTCCTTCAGCCACCCGACGACATCCCCCCTCGTCTTATCAGTCAGCGGATGGAGCGTCGCCTTGACGCCTGCGCCAGTGACACGATCTCCGGCGTCGGTGCGGTAGTCCGCCCCGGCGATACAGCCCATCATCACGTACTCGAAACCCTGGGGGAAGGTGGAGTCGGCGGGGAAGGTCTGCCGCACCCAGAAGAAGCGCCCGTCAGCCCCGGCGGTCGGGTCGGGAAGCGGGCCGTTGCCTTGGTCCTGCGAGTAGTCGTAACCCGTGTCACCGCCGAAATGCGCGATGCCGGGGATGCTGGTGTTCTGTGGCGTGGTGTCGCGGTGCCGGTAGAGCTGCACCTCCAGCGGCGCGGTCAGCCCGGCATACTCGCCACGGATGACGAAGAGGTTGCGCGTCCGCTGCAGGAAAGCCGACAGTCCTGCCGTGGTCGCGCCTTTCGCGGCCCGCACGGTGAGTGTATCGCCTGCCGCGCCTCCGGCCGCCCACTCCGCCTGTCCGGCAAGCTCCGGGCAACGGATGACCACCTGCCCGACGGGTTTGGGACAGGGGAAGTCGTATGCCAGGTACAGCGCGTGGGGGGCGTTAGGCAGGCCGAGGTCCTGGCCGTGCGGGCTGTTCGGAGCAGCGAGATAGCGCGTCGCCTTTTCATCCCCGAAGCACACCCGGCGTACGTCGTCGAGGGTGACCATGCGCTTGTTGCCCGCCAGATAGCGCCGATCCCAGACATCGTTCTTGGCGAGGTCGAACGTCATGTCCGCCGGCCCGTTCCAGAAGCTGATCTCGAGGTCGTCGTTGTAGAAGCGATGGATCGGCGTGGCGGGGCCTGTGACATGGGGAGAGCCGGCGACATCCCCGCGATCGGGGCGCGTGTCGTCGGGGCGGAGTATCTCGGGGGGCGAGGCAACTGCGAGGACGCCGAGAAGCATCAGGTAGCCGATCGAGAAACCGGCAATGGGGAGCCGTGGCGCGCATATCATGGCAGCACCCTCCGAGCTAGCTGCAGAAGTCGCAATGTCGGTGCATTTCTCCCAGGCGATCTCGTTCCCGCTGCGGGAAGTGTCAACTTGGCCGTCGCGTCCTGCGTCCGCCGCGGCCTGGCGGGCAAGAGCCAAGCGCTCACATTCCCGCCGCGCGGCTGGCGAACTTGAGATACAGCCCGGTGCTTAGTCTATAGAATTCCGTGATGCTCTCGGCGGCTGCGGCTGGATCGGCGACCCGCCCGGGCAAGGTGTTAGCTTCCTGCGCGAACCAAACGGACGCTGCCCTCAGCTCGACCAGACCGCTGGGAGTCGCCTGCACCGGGCCAATCAGCTTCTGCTCCCACAGCAGGGCGCGAGGCGCCGTCTGGTCCTTCGCGGCCTCGCCCAGCAGTTCCGGGTAGTGAGTGCACAACATGGCGCGCAGCAGCGCCTGCGAGAATGCCGGAACCCCCGAAAGCTGCCCGATCACAGAGTCCGCCGTGTGGTCGAGCAATGCGAATGCCTTGTCCGTATCCCACTGACCGTCGCCGCCCAGCTTGTTCAAGTCACCGAACTCCGGCTGGCTTTTCATGCGTCTGACCAGACACTGCGCATAAGATTCGTGCACTCTGACGCTCAATTTCGCCGCCCGCTCCAGCGTGTCGTAGCTGTCCCAATCGGAATTGATCGTTCGGACGAAGTTGCGGAACAGCGTGTCGTCCTTCTGCCGGTCAGCATCGGTCATCTTCTCACGAGACGCCTCGCGGTCGAAGGCCGTGCCGTAGAACATCTCCAGCGCGTTGACGTTCAGCGGGTCCGGGTGCGGGCCCAGCGCGGGGGCAGCGAGGGCGAGACCTTCCATATCCGCTTGGAAGCGTGAGGACTGCCCTGCGTTCGGCTTGTGGCCGCTGCGCTCGAGTTCCGTCATGTCCAGGCTCCGGCGCATCATGCTCAGGGCCTGCTTGACTGCCCCCGGCGGCGCAATGGCCATGACTCGGTCTATCAGGCGACGCACTGTCGCGACTTCCAGGGACCGGTCCCGATCGACCTCCACCATCGCGCGCAAGACCAGTTGCCATCCGGCATTCAGCCGGGTGTCCATGCCGGTCTCCACCTGGGAATCGAGCATCAGAGGATCTGTGCCCCCACTCATGGAGAGCGTCTTCTCGAACAGACCAAGCGCCTTGGCGATGGGCACTTCGGGGTCAACGCCGACTTGGACCAGAAGCGGGCTCGGCCAGTCCGGATGCCGCTTGACAACCTGCTGCAGGTACGCCCTCGCACGGGCGGGATCCTTCTCCTGCCGCCGCGAGTAGTACAGCGCTGCGATGCCGATGCACAGGCGATCCTCGATGTAGACCCCTTCGGCGGACCAGGCGTGTTGCGTCTGCACGGTTGCCAGCAGCTTCTCCATCATCTCCAGCGCGCGATCGAAGTCGCCGGCCTGCCCAATGGCTTGCGCATTCGCCAAGGGCAAGACAACCGCGAGCGGAATCGCGAGGCGGGCCTTGACGAAGACACGAGCCTTCTGCGGGTCCATCCGCCGCAGGGTGCGCAGGTCTTTGCGCAGGTCGTCTATCCCGCGATCCAACGGCGCCAACGCGGTGATGCGCGCGATGTCCTTGTCAGCCTGATCCCATTGGAGCGTCTGTATCTCGACCCACGCCTTCTGGCCCAGAACATCCCGGCGATCCGGGGACGCCGCCGCCGCTGCCCGGACGTCTGCAAGCCCCCCGTCGGGGTCGCCGGCGAAAACGCGAATCTGCCCGCGCAGGGCCTGCATGGCGGCATCGCTCTTGGCGACGACGTCCGCGTCCTGGAGAGCCTGGTGATATTCGCCGCGCGCCAGGTATACTGCTGCGCGCATCGCGTGGGCCGGAACGGAGGCGGGGTTCAGGGCGAGCACTGCATTCAGGCGCGGGAAAGCCGCGTCCAGGTTGGCCGCGCGCAGCTCGTCTCCCGCCAGGGATATTTGCTCCTGGCTGCTGGCCTCCAGCACTTGCGAGGCGTCCAGCGGCACCGTTGCGGGGAGATTAACAGTGAGTTCGACGTCGTCGGCATCCTCGCGAGCCAGCGCCTGCAGTTGTGACTGATCCACGAGGCCCGCCGGTTTCGCGACTTCTCCGGCGCCCAGGGTCGAACGCAACTGCACGCCGCCGCCGATGGTGTAGAGCGCAGTTCCAGCGCTGTCGACGATGGGCTTCGGCCCGATGCCGGCGTAGGCGTCCTTAAGCGCCACCTGTGCCACAGGCCGGCTGGCGGCCTGCTCCAGCGCATCGCTCTTTATGTCTTTCGCTCGCAGGATGAACGCCAGTTTCGCTGCGTCGAACAGGCCTTGCAGGTCCCGGAAGACGGGCCGAAGCTCCTCGATGTGCTCGTAGTACGCCGTGAACAACCGGGCGGCGCGTTCCTCCTGCGGGTCCCGTTCACCGGTGCCGACCAGCAGGTTCTGGTCCTGTTGCATGTTTTCGGTCTGGAGCTCTATGTCGGATTCGAAGTAGAAAAGCTGCAGATTGCCGGCATCGGTTTGATAGGTATCCGCCCAGGAGGTCTGCCGAGGGCACAGCCACCAGCGCACCCATTCGGATTTGTGGCCCGTGGGATTGCTCACCAGGAGGTCGTAGCTCGACTGGTATCCGGGAATGCCAAGTTGGTCCTCGCCCAGCATGATCCGCTTCATCGCGTAGTCGGAATCGAACATGATGCGCGTGAATTCGGTGGCGCGGTGCTCGTCGGGGAACTGCTCGAGCCGCGGATGTACCGAGCCGTAAGGGTCGCGCGGGTCGGAGTCGAGCGAGATCGCCGGGGCCAGGCCTTGCTTGTAGATCGCCGACAGAGCGACGGTCAGCACATCGAGCTTGATCGCATTCTGCCCCGACTCCTCGCGGCCGAGGATGTACAGATCGCCGGTCTTCCGATCGCACGCGAAGCCGGTGATGCGCGTTAGGTCGCCCACCGTCGGCTCGGCGACGCCCTCGGCGTCTCGCAGAATTGCGCTCAACCGCACGGCATGCAACTCGTCGCGACCGGGCAGGGCGACCAGGAAGTTGTCGTTCCCGGCTGTGACCTGCTCGATGAGGGTGTGCAGCATCTCCCAGCGTTGGGGCGCTTTGTCCTCGCTTGTGACGATCACCGGATCAAAGAACAGCCGCACGCCGCCGACTTCTGCCGTACGCAGGACCGACATCTTCTGATCGAGGCTGGCGCTGGGAGCGGGGACTTCGAGGATATGTAAGCCCGGTTCAGTCTGCTTGCGTTTTCGATACTCGGCATCGGGGAGCGGCTCGTCCTGATTGCCGCGCCATACCGGCAGGTACTTCTCTTTCTCCGGCGCGGCCGCGCCCTGGATCAGCGCGTCCATCCACTTGCGGTTCTGCGGCGGCAATTCCGTGGTGTCATGGCGGACCGTGTCGTAGCCTTCGTAGCCCAGGAAGCTGCCCTGGGTCTTGTCGTATATCAGCGACGTGCGCTGTCCGCTGTGATTGGGGTCCGACACGGTGTACCGAACCTGGTTGCCGAGGTCTTCGCGATTCTCAACCATGACCGCGTGCGCCCGAAAGTCCGGGCTGGTGCGCGATCCGGCTTTCCCCTCGTTTGACAGAACCAGCAACTGCGGGTTGGTCGGAGACGGGGCGGCGGCGGCCAGACTGCTGTCAACCCTTGCAGGCTCCTTGGGCTGGGAGTATACGTCTGTCTCCAAGTTTCGGCCGCGAAGCGCGTAATTCTGCGCGAGGCCGGCAAACTGCTCGACAAACAGCCGCTGGCCTGCTTCGCCCGTGGCCGCGCTGGCCTTGGGGGTTGTCACCTCTGCGAACGGACGCTTCGCCGCCAGGCCCAGACGGCGGTATTCGATCTGCGCGCGCACCATGCCGTAGCACGCGCCATCGAGAGCGCTGCCCTCAGTTCCCTGGCTCCAGGGGACGCGTTGATTCTGAATGCCCCAGCCTGTGGCGCCTTGCTCCTGGGCGTGGATAGCAGGCATTGCTCCAAATGCGAATGCCAGGCTGATGAGAGCGCCGATGAAGCTATGTGGCCGTGTCCGTTGACGCCAGGCAGTGATGTGCATCATGGTGTCTCCTCGGGGGCCTGCGCTTGCCCGGCAAGCTCCGGGCGGCGGATGACCACCTGTCCGACGTGTTTGGGGGAGGGAAAATGGTATGCCAGGCACAGCGCGTGAGGGGAGCCGGCGACGTCGCCGTAATCAGGGCGCGTGTCGTCGGGGCGGAGGATATCGAGGGGCGAAGCAATTGCGACGCCGCCGAGCCGCTTCGAGTAAGTGATCGAGACACCGGCAACGGGGGGCCGTAGCGCACAGAACATGGCAGTACCCTCCGCAGTGGCAGCACCAACTGCTATGGCTATTCGCGCGAAGGGACGCCCGGACCTGTCGGGGCGTCCGCCGTTGTCCCCCCGGTTCCCACTGCATACAGCCACTTCTCCGAGGTGACATACAGCACCCCGTTGGCCGCGACCGGCGTGGTGTACACGGGGCCGTCCATCGCGACGGTGCCCAGAACCTTCGGCTGTCGCCCGGCCTGAAGGACCCACAGGTCGCCCCCCTCCGTGCCGACGAAGACTTTGCCATCGGCCACCAGTGTGGACCCCCAAATTGGCGCTCCGGTGTCCTGCGTCCACAGGGGCTGGCCGGTCTCGGCCTCGACGCAATGGACCGTGCCCGCGAAGTCGGCTGCATACACAAGGCCGTCGGCGACGGAAACCGTCGAGAGCGACCGGTTGATCCCCCGATACCTCCAGACGATCCCCGTATCGCTGATGCAGCCCGTCTTCGTGGCGTCAATGCAGTTGAGACAGCCCTTGCCCGGTCCGTGGCGAGGGTCCTGGCCGATGGAAACGTACACGCGGTTGTCGTGGAAGACGGGAGTGGCGATGATTTCGCAGGGGCCGTCGCCCCTTGTCTTGTACGGGATGCGCCTGCCGTTTCTCACCCGGTAGTCCGCCGGGTTGCAGTCACACCACCACACGAGTGGCAGGCTGCCCGGCTGCCCCGCAAGGCCTGGTTGCGGCCTGGCGTCGAAGGCGTAACAGAACCCATCTCCGCCCCCATAGAAAATCAATGGCTGGCCGTTCACGACCCCCAGCGACGGCGACGACCACTGGCCGTGGAAGACCCGCGGGCCGATGTTGGCGCTGTCAACGGCGACGAGCCTCCCTGTGTGTTTGTTTAGGACGATCAGGCTGGGAGCATTCGGCGACACCATGAAGCGATGGGTGGCGTCGATGCCGTTCGAGGTGCCGACGTAGAGGTAGTCGCCGTATACCAGGATGGAGCAGTCGCAGGCGTCGTGCGGCCAACTATGCACCTGCTGGGTCATGTCGAACCCCCAGAGGATGTCGGCGTCGATGGCAGACAGCTTCACCGGCGCTCCGGGGATGCAGGCCACCTCGGCGCCGTCCGGCCCTACGGACACTTTCTCGTCGATAGGCTGCGCGAGGTACTGGGCTTCGTCGAGAAATGGCCCCCGGTTGCCCTTGGCCAGGCCGTCAACGCTCAGACAGAGGACCTCGCAACGGCTGGTCACCACGTAAACGCAGTCGCCATCGACCGCTGGCGACGAACAAATCCCCAGACCGGCGAAGTCGCCGGCGAAACTTCCGCTCTGCTTGCGCTTCGGGGCCGCGAGCTGCCACAGGAACTGCCCGTCTCCCTCGTTGAAGCACATCAGCACGGACCGATCTCCGCGGAGTATCGGGTTACGCGGAGTGCCGTTGTTGGTGCCGATGAAGACTTTCCCACCGGCGACGGCAGGGGTACTGAGGGTGTGGGTGCCCAGACGGGCCGCCCACTTGATGTTCAGGGGCGTAACTTCGGATTCCCAGCCGGTGGCGGGCTTGCCGGGACGGAAGCTATCGGGCAGTCCGGTCTCGCCGGAGACCATGTTCCGGTCAAGGGCCCCACCCCACATGGGCCAGTCAGTCGCAAGCGCAATGCCTCCGATTCGGGGCAGGCATAACAATATCAGGGGAATGCAGTATAGAAGATAGCGAGGGGGCCTTCGCAACGGACCATCAACCCGTCTTTCCAGAGCAATGATCGGCGAGCGCGTGTGTGGCGCTTCCATCTATCACGAACGGCTGACGGGC
>CAYWBK010000041.1:0-21948 GCA_964455745.1 uncultured Armatimonadia bacterium | reverse complement strand
CCACCGTCACCCCCGCGCTTGACGCCCCGCCGGGGGTTCACATATAATCCAATCGCCGTCAAGGAAACGCCGTGGCGTGCCTGGGAAGACCGGGCGCGCGGATCCAGGCGTGGGAGGCATGCGCCGTGGAAGACGACGATCTCGACCTCGAACTTGAGTCTGAGCTGTCTCAGACCAAGCCGAAGCCCAAACCAGCCCCCGCACCTGCGGTGACGCCGCCGAAGCCGTCCGCTGCGCCAGCAGCCCCGACGCCTGCCGCCGGCGCGGCCCCGCTCGATGAGGCAGCCGCCGCCAAGGCCCTGCGCGCTCGTAAGGCCGGGCTTGGCGGGAAGCTCGTGGGGGCAGTTTCGGCCCGGTTCGCGGGGATCAACTCATCCGCAATCAACGCGAAGACCGCCGGGTGGGCGCTCCTTGTCCTGCTCATCCTTTGGTTCCTCGGCGCAAACTGGTCGCCGGTTCGCGTCAGCGCGTTCGGCTTCTGGTATATCGATCTACCCGGCGCGGTCGCGATGCTGATCGGCCTCGCCTTGGGCGCGGTGCTGCTTCTGCTCTGGCAGCGCATCACCTCGAAGCGGACCGCTCTGATGGTCGAGAACGTGGCCCCGGTTTCTGTGGCGAAGGCTACGGCCGCTAAGGCCACGGCCCCCACGGCCAGGGCTAACGATAAGTCCTCTGCCCCGGCGGGCAAGTAGACAGGGAGCGCGCCAGGATGAGACGACTTCGGGTCGCACCTCTCACATTGCTGGCCACCGTGCCCTACCTTCTCCTGTCGGGCGCGCAGCAGGTTGCCATCAAGACGACCGTCTTCCCCACCGGCAGCGGCTACCGCCTCCTCACCGTCGATGCGAACGCGGATCGCCAACAGGATGTCTCGCGTTATGCCGAGGATGCCCAGAAGCTCGCCAATATTTCGCGCGTCGAGAAGACCCAGGGCGGCGTGCATCTCGTCCGCGATTACTGGGCGCCCTCCGTCGAGCGCCTGCCGGATACGAAGCTGACCGTCAGCAGCCTCCTCCCGAAGCCCTGGGACCTGTTCACCGAGTACGATTGGTCGGAGACGCTCAAGTTCTACGCCGAGAATGCCACCGAGGTCGAGTGGGCGGGCGCGGCGCAAGCCGGCCTGACCTACACGCTCAACATGCCCGGCACGGTCGCGCAAGAATCCGTCAGCCCGACGGCTACCGTCGAGGGCGGGCAGGTCACCTGGAAGCTCACGGCCGACAAACCCGAGTACGAGTTGAAAGCGACCTCGTACCAGCTACGCTGGGGCTATCTCGCGTTTCTCATCTACCTTCTGGCCTGCGTCATCGTCTTCGGGGGCCGCTCTCTCGGCCGCCTGATAGCGAACCGCCCGCGGAAGATATGAACGGCAGGAGTTAGGAGCCAGGAGTTAGAAGTTAGAATGACGGCGAGCGGCCCCAGCCTCGCAGCATCCGCGTGGGGCGGGCGTCTCGCCCGCCGCTGCCGTTGCCGTCTGCCGTTCTCCCCTCTCCACGCGTGGAGAGGGGTCGGGGGTGAGGTCGCCGTACCGCCGTTTCTCCCAACTCCCTTATTCCTTATTCCAACTTCTGCCTTTCCCCCTCCCTCCCATGATTGATCTCAGAAGCGATACCAAGACCCTTCCAACCCCCGAAATGCGCGAGGCTATGGCCCGCGCCGAATGCGGCGACGACGTGGGCCGCGAGGACCCCACCGTCAACCGGCTCGAGGAGATGGCCGCGGCGCGCCTGGGGAAAGAGGCCGCCTGCTTCGTCACCTCCGGCACTCAGGGCAACCTGACCTCGCTCATGGCCCACACCCGGCCGGGGCAGGCGATCATCGCCCACGAGCAGGCGCACATCCTCGTGTACGAGCAAGGCGGATATGCGCGGATCGCCGGCCTGGCCCTGTACCCGGTCCCCGGCAAGTACGGCGACCTCGACCCCGAGGCCTTGCAGGGCGTCTTCCCGCCCCGGGAGATTCATCGCGTCCAGCCCGGTGTTGTTTGCCTCGAGAACACGCACAATGTCTGCGGCGGGACCGTCCTGACCGCGCGGCAGATCGCCGCCGTCGCCGCCGTCGCGCACGAGCACGGCGTGCCGCTGCACATCGACGGCGCACGCATCTTCAATGCCGCTATCGCGCTGGGGATGCCTGCCGCCGAGCTGGTTGCGGCGGCGGATTCCATCACCTTCTGCTTCTCGAAAGGCCTCGGCGCGCCGGTCGGGAGCATCGTGTGCGGCGAGGCGGGTTTCGTGGAGCGCGTGCGCTGGGCGCGCAAGGTGCTCGGCGGCGGCCTGCGGCAAGCGGGCATCATCGCCGCCGCGGCAATCGTGGCCCTCGAGACGATGGTCGACCGCCTTGCCGACGACCACGCTCACTCCCGGCAGATCGCCGAGACCCTCGCGGCCCTGCCGGGCATCGAGATCGACCTTAACAGCATCCAGACGAACATCATCCGCTTTAGCGTCGTGCGAGACGATTTGTCCGCCCCGCAGCTTTGCGACTGTCTGAAGGAGCGCGGCGTGCTGGGTTCTCCGGTCAGCGATACCGCCATCCGCCTCGTCACCCACGCCGATGTCAGCGCCAGGGACACCGAGACCGTGTGCGACGCGCTGAAGGATGCGTTGGCGTAGAGGCGGCCTCCACTTTCCAGCCTATCCCCCCTCGGTATTCCAGACGGGTATGGCCCCCCGCCGCCGTTGGCCGTCGTCGTTCTCCCCTCTCCACGAGTACCTGTCTAGCGACTTCCTCCCTTGGACCATGTGGCAGCGCGATTCATCGCGCTAAATGCGGGGCGAACTGCCATCCTCGTATCACGCCATCGGCTGCGGGTAAGCATTTGGTCGAAGTAGAAGCGCAGGTAGCTATACGATGTGATCCGCGCGATGAATCGCGCTGCCACATGATCTGAGGGAGATATCGCTAAACACATATTTCCATGCAGTGGAGAGGGACCGGGGGTGAGTCGCCGTCGGACAGGCAGGCCATTCCCCCACTCATGTCGAAATCCCCACTCTGACACGTCCACTTCCACCGGAGGCACGCCATGAAGACCCTCATCGTCGCGGGGTTGCTGACCTTGCTGCTCGCCGCCACGGCCATCGGCCAGCAGATCACGCTCATCCAAAACGGGCAGTCCAACTACAAGATCGTCCTCGGACAGGACGCCAGCCCCTCCGAGAAGCACGCAGCCGACGAACTGCAGATGTTCCTGCAGCAGATCAGCGGCGCGACGCTGCCTATCGTGTCGGACGGCGGCCGGCTCGCCGACAACGAGATCATCCTCGGCGATAACCAGCACCTGCGCGCCCTCGACACCAAAATCGACTTCGCGAAGCTGGGCAAGGAGGGCTTCACGATCCGCACCGTCGGCAGGAACCTGGTCATCGCCGGCGGCAAATTGCGCGGGACGATGTACGGGGTCTATACATTCCTGGAGGACTACCTCGACTGCCGGTGGTTCTCGGCGAAAGTCAGCCGCATCCCCAAGAAGACCACTGTCGCCATACAGCCCATCGACGACACACAGGTCCCCCGGCTGGAATACCGCGAGCCCTTCGAGAAGGACGGTTTCGACGGCGACTGGTCGGCGCGGAACAAGGCCAACTCGAACGCTGCGGCGCTCGATGAGAAACGCGGCGGCAAGATCAGCTACTTCGGGTTCGTGCACACCTTTAACGACCTCGTGCCGCCTGCGAAGTACTATGCCCAGCACCCCGAGTACTTCTCGCTCATCGACGGCCAGCGGATGAACGGCTATTATCAGCTTTGCCTCACGAACCCCGATGTGCTCCAGATCGTGATCGCCGAGGTCAAGAAGCGCATGAGGGAGCACCCCGAGGCCACGGTGTTCTCCGTGTCGCAAAACGACGCCGGCGGAGCCTGCCAGTGCCCGAACTGCCAGGCCATCGTCAAGCGCGAGGGCTCCGAGGCCGGCCCGCTCATCGAGTTCGTGAACAAGGTCGCCGACGCGGTGAAAGACGAGTTCCCCGACAAGGTCATCGACACGCTCGCCTACCAATACACCCGCAAGCCGCCGCTGCATGTGCGCCCGCGACCGAATGTCATCGTGCGCCTGTGCAGCATCGAGTGCTGCTTCGGCCACCCGCTCGAGACTTGCGACAGTCCGGCCAACAAGGCCTTCCGCGACGACATCGTCGGCTGGAGCAAACTGACCAAGCGCATCTGGGTCTGGGATTACGTCACTGACTTCCCCCACTACATCCAGCCTTTCCCGAACCTCAACGTGCTCAAGCCCAACATCCAGTTCTTCGCCAACAACGGCGTCTCGGGCGTGTTCGAGGAGGGCAACTACACCTCGCTCGGCGGCGAGTTCGAGGAACTGCGCGAGTATATGATGGCCAAGTTCCTGTGGAACCCCGACTACGATCAGGACCGCGCGATGAACGAGTTCCTCGCAGGCTTCTACGGAAGCGCCGCCCCCTTCATCCGCCAGTACATCGACCTCATCCACAACGATGTGGTCAAGCGCAATATCCACACCTATATCTGGGACGGTCCGAACGCTCCGTATTTGAACCCCGAGAACATCGCGCAGGCGAACCAACTCTTCGACCAGGCCGAAAAGGCCGTGGCGAACGACCCCGATGCCCTGCTGCGGGTGAAGACGGCGCGACTGCCGATCTCGTATGTCATGCTGGTGAACTACAAGCCGAAGGGTGATGGCTCGTTTGCGATTCGCGGCGACCGCTACGGCCCCGAGCCCGATGCCGCAGCCGAGGCCCTCGTCCGCAATTTCGGCACAGTGTGCAAGCAAGCCAACATCACCGCGATGGACGAGGGCGGCTCCCCGCCGCAGAAGTTCGTCGACGACCGACTGGCGCAGGTCGCCGGCCACCCGGTCACCTATCTGGACAACGGCGCGGTGAAGGTGGCTGTCACCCCCGACTTCGGCGGGCGCATTGTGGGCCTGTGGACGAAGGGCAAGGACGCGAACCTCATCTATAACGCCGACCCGAACGCCAGCGGATACGGGCAGTGGTGGCGCGACAACCGCAACGGCCCCGGCTGGATCACCCCGCTGACCGCGAAGCTGGAGGGCACGAAACTAACGCTCACCGGGAACGTCGAAGATGGCGTCGCCCTCACCCGGACGATCTCGCTCGCCCCCGAGGGCGCGAAGATCGAGGTCAGCAGCACGCTCACCAACAACCGCAAGGACGCGATCCCGAACAGCCTGCGGACGCGTCTGGCATTGGCCCTGGGCAACCCGGATGACGTGACGCTCGTTCCCGGCACGCTTTCCGGGGCTCTGGCTACGGTGCCCGTGCGCCTCGCCGTGCCACCGGATCGTTGCCAGGGCGCAGCGCCTCTGACCAAGGCTGACCTGAGCGGGGGCGTGGTCCTCGCGAACCACAAGCTGGGCCTGGGCGTCAGGTACACGACGGCTGCGGCCTCACTGAGCGGCGGCGGCCTTAAGTCGAACACTCAGACAGGCGACATCGACCTGCGCGAATTGCTCGACGGCGGGACCCTCGCGCCAGGGGCGAGCGCAAACGTCTCCGACGCCATCGAGGTCCTCACCGATCTGTCGACAGTCGCCCAGGCGCCCCTCAAGGAGGGCATGGCGACCGACGGCAAGCACACCGCGGGGCGTGTGGAGATGAGCCCCGACGAGTTCAGCTACTACCGCGAGGGCGAGCTGAGCAAACTGATCCTCGACCCCACCGCCTCGTCCGGCTTCTCCGGCTGGATGGGCGGCAACCACCACGAGTGGGCGATCCAGTGGTCCTTCGTGCCCGGCATGTTCGACAAAGGCGCGACCTACGATTTCTACGCGGTGGTCAGGATCAAGAAGCTAGGCAACGACGGCGGCGCATTCACAGCGGGCGTATATGACACGGTTCGCGGGAAGGGCTGGGGCGGCGGAGCCATGAACGCGGCGGACATGGAAGACGGCAAGTGGTACACGGTAAAGATCGGCACCTGCGTCCCCGAGGCAGGCATGTACCTATGGGCCGCGCCGACGAACAACCCCAAGAACGTGGCCGAGGTGTGCGTGGACCACTTCTATGGCGTGAAGGTGAAGTAGCGGAGAGCTGGTTGGCGAAAGCGGTGAAGTTCTATGTGCCCTGATGACGCACCTGGCATATCCGCCGAGGAGCTGAAGATCATCGTTGAGGTGCTTGAAAGGGTTGATGACGCCCTCAAGCACGCGTCCTCCGCCGATGAGCCGGGCTTGCCGTCCCACGATAACCTCCTCCGGGTAATCGAAGTGGCCGACTGCATCACGGTGGTCACAGACCGCTGGCGCATGGAGGTTCACGACGCTATCGCGGAGGCGATGTGCCGGGCGTGTCGCGGGCTGCGCCCGGACCTCGAATGGAGCCGCAAGGACACAGGCTTCCCTGACGTGGAAGGCCGTCGGGAACCAGATGGTAATGTGGTGGTGTCCATCGAGGTGGCCGCTTCGCGCGTCGGCGGACAAAAGGGCAGACAGCGGCAACTCGCCAAGGTGGACAACGACATAAAGCGTCTGCAGGATAAGGCGAAAGACGCTCAGGTCAAGATAACCGTCGTCCGCAACGACGAGATGCTCAAACGTGCACAGCGCAGCGGAGAAGCTGCGGGCGTTAGGGTCGTGGACGCGAGGCAGAGCCTGGAATGTCAGTTGCGGGCCATCCTACTCGAAGCGCTGCCTGCGCAAGTAGAGAAGGCATTTGACTGCGTCGAATTCCAGCACCGTGCCGGGGCAGCAGTGGCGAAACGCCTTGCGGGCATGACCATCGAGGAGAAGGTCGCCTACTTCGCCAAGGGAACCGAGGAACTGCGCAAGCGCCAGCAGGAGTTGCGGCGGAAGGCCGGCGCTGCGTGATCGGCCGTGTTGCCGAATGACGCGAACATATAGTCGTCCCATAGAAGGCCAAACCGATGCAGGCTCAAGACATTCTCACCGACTATCGCCTCATGCTCCTCATCCGCCTCTTCGAGGAGCGTGTCGATGCCCTCTTCGCCACCGGCGCGATGAGCGGCACCTCGCACCTTTGCGCCGGACAGGAGGCCTCCGCCGTCGGGGCGATCTCGGCCCTGCGGCCCGATGACCTCATCGCCTCGAACCATCGCGGGCACGGGCACTTCCTCGCCAAAGGCGGCGACCCGAAGCGCATCATGGCCGAGCTTTACGGCAAAGCCACCGGATACTCCGGCGGGCGCGGGGGCTCGCAGCACATGGCCGACTTCAGCATCGGCTTCCTCGGCAGCAACGGCATCACCGCCGGGATGGTCCCCGTCGCCACCGGCGCGGCGCTCGCCCAGAAGCTCAATCGCACCGGGAAAGTGGTCGCCGTCTTCTTCGGCGACGGAGCCACCGGACAGGGGGCTTTCCACGAGGGCCTCAACATCGGCGCCGTCTGGGACCTGCCCATCGTCTACGTGTGCGAGAACAACTTCTACGCGATGAGCACGCCAATCACGGAGTCCTTCAAGGTGCCTGAGGTCTCCCAGCGCGCGGTGGCCTACGGCATCCCCGGCGTGACGGTGGACGGCAACGACTACTTCGCGGTGCGCGAGGCGATGCGCCTGGCGGTGGAGCGCGCCCGAGTTGGCGAGGGGCCGACGCTGATCGAGTGCGAGACTTACCGCATCTTCGGCCACAGCAAAAGCGATAAGTGCGAGTACCGCCCCGACGCCGAGGAGGAGGCCTGGTTCGCGCGCGATCCGCTGTGCCTAATGTCCGAGCGCCTCATGCGCGACTTCGGCGTCACCCAAGAGCAAATGGACGCGATGTATGCCGAGGTGCAAGCCGAAGTGGAGGAAGCCGCCCGTTTCGCCCAGGGAAGCGCCGACCCCGACCCGGCGACGGTGGCGGAGGGGTTGTTCGCGCAGGTGGGGTAAGGTGTGCCAGCAGTCTGCAAGCATAGTACCGATGTAGCCGCGATCTGGGAGGGTGCCGCATGTCTGAGGAAGAGATCATCGTCAGGCTTGAGGAGGACCATCTGCGGCGCTTGACTCACGTCCGCAAACCCTTGTTGGCCGTGGCCGAGCTTGTCTGGAATGCTCTTGACGCGGACGCCAGTCGAGTCGACGTGGTCCTGCAGCGCAACGCACTTGGCGGGATTGAGGCCATCGTGGTCGAAGACAACGGTCATGGCGTCAGGTACGACGATGTACCCGCCGCCTTTGGGAGCCTTGGGGGCTCTTGGAAAGTGCCAGGTCAGAGGTCGCACGAAAAAGGCCGGCTTCTCCACGGGCAGGCTGGAAAGGGCCGGTTCCGCGCCTTCGCATTGGGCCCTGATGTTACCTGGAGCACGCGCTACCGCCAAGACGGGCAGGTCTACCAGTTCGCGATCAAAGGGTCGTTATCCAAGCTCCTCAGGTTCACTCGAACTACACCGGAGCCGGTTGAACTGCAAGCTACCGGGACGACCGTCACTATCTCGAGCATTCAGGAGAACTTCCCTTCACTCTGCAGTCAAGGGACCGTTTTGGAGCTTGCCTCGGATTTCGCCCTCTACCTCAAACAGTACGGGGACGTGGAATTCGCATACGACGGACATGCGGTGACACCTTCAGACCTAGTGCTCGAGGAGCGGTCCTATCAGCTCGCGCCTATCCTGGCCGAAGATGGACGGGAGTTGCGTGTCGATCTCGGCGTCATCGAGTGGCGGACAGCCGTCGAACGAGCGCTCTACCTTTGTGACGAGAACGGCTTCGCGGTGGCGGAGGTCCCTGTTGGGATAAAGGCGCCCGGGTTTGCGTTCACCGCCTATCTCAAGTGCGCGCTCCTGCGCGAGCTTGAGCGAGACGGCGCGCTCGTGCTGGAAGAGCTGCATCCAGCGTTACGGGACCTGCTGCACGTTAGCAGGGCAAAACTGAAAGAGCATTTCCGCGAGCGGGCTGCGCGGGCGTCCACGGAACTGGTCCGCGAGTGGAAGGACCAGCACGTGTATCCCTACGAGGGGGACCCCGTCAGTACGGTCGAGCGCGTCGAGCGCCAAGTCTTCGACGTCCTTGCTCTCAATGTGCACGAGTACCTGCCCGATTTCGCTGCGTCGGACGTGCGCAGTAAGAGGCTCTCGTTCAGCCTGCTCCGGCGTGCCCTCGAGGAGAGCCCCGAGGCGGTCCAGCGCATAGTCCAGGACGTGCTTCAGTTGCCCAAGGACAAGCAGGACGAACTCGCCGGCCTACTAGAACAAACCACACTCTCTGCAATCATCGCGGCCTCGAAGGAAGTCGCCGACCGACTGGATTTCCTGCGAGTGCTTGAGATACTCCTGTTCGACCCCGAGGTGAAGGGTCGAGTCCGCGAGCGAACTCAACTCCACAAGCTCCTGGAGAGCCGCACTTGGGTTTTCGGGGAGGAGTTCGCCCTCTCGGTCAGTGACCAGAGTCTGACCGAGGTGCTGAGGAAGCACATTGCTATGATGGATAGGGCGGAGTTGTGCCCAGAGCCGGTCACGCGGGAGGACGGCTCCGTTGGAATCGTGGACCTGATGTTGTCCCGAAGCGTCCCCCAGCCGGATCGACGCAAGAGGGAACACCTCATCATCGAATTGAAGGCACCGTCGGTCAGGATCGACGCGGACGTGCTCAAGCAGATCAAATCGTACGCTCGCGCCGTTATGCTGGACGAGCGTTTCCACCACTCCAGCACACGCTGGGTGTTCTGGGCTGTCTCGAATAGCATGACGGCGGGGGCGACAGAGGACGTACGAGAGCGAGGCAAGCCGCCTGGGTTGTTGTGGGCGTCGGACCACGAACCATGGTGCGAAATCTGGGTCAAGACCTGGAACGAGATACTCGATCAATGCAAGGCGCGACTCAGCTTCTTCCAGGAAAACCTGGCCTACTCACCCGATGACGAAGTCGCGTTGGAGCGCCTTCGGGAACTCCACGCCAAGTATCTGCCCGACGAGACTGGTACCGCGCGCGAAAGCCTCGAAACCGAGGACACGAACGGCCCGTGACCAGCCAGCGGCCACGAGCGGATACGTGCGTGGCGGCTCAGGGACGACCTCAATAGCCTGGTCAGCGCGCAGCTTAATGCACCCCTATATGGCTGAATAAGACAAGTAGAAAGCTGCAATCCGTCGGCCATAGACGCAAAGAACGCCGTTAATAGCGCATTCCACCCAAACAATAAGACAAGTTGGTTCGCCAAGTTAGTGACAGTTCATTGGGCCCAACCGCGTCAGCAAGGTCTACGCAAATCATGCCCGAGTTTTTCTACTCCCACGCAATCCGACAGGCCCTCGAAGAGGAGATGGAACGCGACCCGAGCGTCATCCTCCTCGGGGAAGACATCGCCGAGTATGGCGGTTCGTTCAAGCTGACCGCCGGCATCGCCAGGCGCTTCGGCAAGGAGCGCGTCCGCAACACGCCGATCTCCGAGGGCGGGTTCATCGGCGTCGCGGTCGGGGCCGCGATGTGCGGCCTGCGGCCCGTCGCCGAGATCATGTTCATGGATTTCATCACCCTCGCGATGGACCAGCTCGTCAATCACGCCGCGAAGTTCCGCTATCAGTTCGGCCAGCAATGCAAAGTGCCGATGGTCGTGCGCACCCCCGCCGGAGCCGGGCGCGGCTATGGGCCGACGCACTCGCAAAGCCTTGAGCGCTGGCTCGTCGCCACGCCGGGGCTGGTGGTGCTCGCGCCCTCGACCGCCCACGACGCCAAGGGGATGCTCAAGAGCGCCATCCGCTGCGATGATCCGTGCATCTTCCTCGAAAGCAAAATCCTCTACGGGCGCAAGGGCGAGGTGCCGGAGGGCGACTACACCGTCCCCATCGGCGAGGCGAAAGTGGTGGCCGAGGGGAGCGACGTGACCATCGTCGCCTACTCGCGCATGACCGAGGAAGCCCTGAAGGCCGCCGAGGGCCTCAAAGCCTACGACATCAGCGCCGAGGTGATCGACCTGCGGACGCTCGCGCCGCTGGACATGGACACCGTGGCGGCCTCGGTGGAGAAGACAGGCCGCGTAGTCGTGGCCGAGGAGGGCTGGCTGACCGGCGGCGTGGGCGCGGAGATCGTCTCGCGCATCGTGGAGAGCTGCTTCGACCTCCTGCAAGCCCCGCCGAAACGCGTGGCGGCGATGGACATTCCGGTGCCGGCGAGCCGGGTCCTGGAGAACGCAGCCACGCCGGACTTCCGCACCATCGCGCAGGCGGCGGCGGAGGTTGCGAGGTACTGAGCAACGAAAGGGCGCTCATCAGAGGGCCAGGGGGTAAACATGCGGGCGTACACGCAACAGGAACTCGACGCGCTCATCGGATGTCCCAAGGTCGTGATCGAGCCGCCAAGACCGACGATGATCGCCGAGAGCGGACAGAAGCGAAACGGCCTGAAGCTGCGATCTGAGGATGGCGCGGACGAGTTCGCCGTGTTCATTCGGATTAATGAGGACTTCCACGAGAACTTCTCGATCGGTCTGCGGCATCTGCCGATCGGCGAGGAATCGGCGATACTCCTGCGGTGCAATGGAGATCATGGGGTACACCAGAACCAAGTCGTGAACGCTGACCAGATCGACGGCGTGCATATTCACTACACGACGGAGGCCGCGCTACAGGCGGGCATGAAGCTGGAGAACTACGCGGAGCCGACGAGCGCATACGCGACATACGAAGACGCCCTTAGGCACTTTCTGCGGATCATCAACGTCATTCACCCGGAGCTGCATTTCCCGCAGATCTACCAATTGCCGCTGTTCGGCGAAGTGGGAGGTGACAGATGAGCTACACTGACCTCTTGAGAGCGCAGTTCAACAACCAGGTCGATTTCCGAGTCAAGCGTCCGGGGATACTGCAGCTCATCGCGCCTCTGTACCACGAAGACGGCGACATGATCGACATCTTTCTGGAGGAGCCCGGCAACGGCGGGGGCACAGTGCGCGTGTGCGACCATGCGATGACCCTCATGCGGCTGTCGTATTCCTACGATGTCGATACCCCGCACAAGCAAAAGGTTCTCCGGGCGTTGCTCGCCGAGAACCGCGTCAGCGAAGACAACGGCAACCTGTTCATAGACGCGCCTCCCGAAGAACTCCATGCGGCGGTGCTCCAGTTCGCGCAGGTCGTGGCGAAGGTCTCCAGTATGGGCTACTTCAAGCGCGAGATCATTCGCGGCCTCTTCTACGAGCAACTCGCACAGTTCGTCGAGGAGGAGTTGCGCCAGTACAACCCCGGCAAGGGCATCTTGCCGCTGCCGGAGCGCGACGATCTGGAGGTGGATTTCCAGTTCGACATCAAGCCGCGTCCCATCTACCTGTTCGGGGCGCGTGACACCGCGAAGGTTCGGCTCGCGACCATATCCTGCCTGGAGTTCCAGCGGCACAAGCTGCCGTTCAAGAGCTTCGTGGTCCACGAGGATTTCGAGACACTTCCTCGCAAGGACCAAAGCCGTATCACCTCTGCCGCAGACAAGCAGTTCATCTCGCTTGACGATTTCCGCCAGAACGCCATACAAGTGTTAGAGCGCGAAGCAGCCTGAGTGCCTCCGGGAGGCTCCCGATGAAGTTGCGCCACACCGCCCTCACGCTCACCCTCGCGGTGGGCGTTTGCGTATCAGTCTTCGCCGACCGGCCCATCGTCACCGTCGGGCGCGCGGCGAAGCCGCCTGTGATTGACGGGCGCATCGACGCTGTGGAGTGGCAGGATGCTGCCGCTGTCAGCGGCTTCGTGCGCAATGGCACCGAGGAAGTCGCCCAGCCGGGCACGGTCGCTTATGTCATGTATGATGACCGCGCGCTGTACGTGGCCGTCCGGTGCGTCGAAACCGATCCGTCGCGGCCCCGGGGGCTGGTCCGCGCGCACGACGACGAGGTCTATGCCGATGACTGCGTGCAGGTGTTCGTCGCCCCCGAGGACCTGCGCCAGGCCGGGCAGGCGAGCATCAACTTCGGCGGCTATCAGGGCGCATCCGACAACTGGTTCGCGGACATCAAGGCCTACTACGAGTTCGATGTGAACTGCAAGGGCAGCGTGTATGAGGCCCGCAATGATAACCGCGACTGGGACGCCCCGTGGCGCGCGAAAGTGAGCCGCGAGCCGGGCGCATGGACCGCCGAGTTCGAGATTCCCTTCGCCTCGCTCGGGGTGCAGAAGGCCCCGCAGGATGCTCTCTGGGGTTTCAACATCTTCCGCAACCGCCCGCCGGACCTCAGCGGCTGGCTGTGCCCGGGGTTCGGCGGATACACACCCCTGCCGCTGGGCGCGGCGCTGTTCGCGGGTGAGCATCCCGTCGCCCGGATGCCGCTGGTTGCACCGCCGGTGCCCGGAAACAACACGCTTCGCCTCGACCTGCGCAACCCCACCGCGAAGCCCGCGACGGTCGATCTGACACTGACGCCGTCATCGGGGCAGCCTGTCGTGCGCTCGACCGACCTGCCACCGGGGGCCGGCGCGACCGTCGAAGCGCCTTTCACGCTCTCTGGTGATGCCTCCTCGCGCGTCGCCTACGAGGCCAAGGTTCGCGGCGAGCCGACGCCGATGCTCACCGGCGCAATCGCGCTCTCCGTGCCGCCGAAAGTGACTGCGTCTGTGCGGTACTTCTCGCTGCCCGCCAAGGTGGAGGGTCTCGTGCATCTGGAACCGGGTTCCGGCGCGACCGAGGCCGTGTTGACGCTGCAACCGGCTGCGGGAGCGCCCATTACCAAACGAACTGCCCTCGGGGGTATGCGCGGTACGCGCCTCGACGCGCCGGTCGTAGGCCAGGTGGGCGACAAGCTCTCCGCCCGGCTGCAGGTCCTCGCCGACGGGGGCAAGGTTCTCGCCGAACGCACCTGCGCCATCACAATCCCCGCGCGGCCCGCCTGGATCGGGACCAAGGCCGGGTTGCCGCTCGGCGTCCTGCCGCCGTGGACGCCGGTGAAGGTGAGCGGCAAGACGGTCGGGCTTCTCGGCCGCACGCTGACCTTCGGCGACCTCGCCCTGCCGGCCACGGTCTCCAGCGCCGGAGCCGCGATGCTCGCCGCCCCGATGCGGGTTGTCGTGGCTGCCGACGGCAAGGAGATCGCCTGGCGCTCGCGCGGCTGCCGCGTCGTCGAGAAGTCCGACGATCACGTGACCCTCCGCAGCCTCTGGCGAAGCGAAAAGCTCGACCTGCAGGTCGTCAGCCGCATCGAGTACGACGGCTTCTCCTGGAACGAGATCAGCCTCACCCCGCATGGGGCGGTCCGCGTCGACCGCGTGGCGCTGGAGACGCCACTGCGTCGCGATGTCTGCCGGTATGCCTATGAGGGCCATGCCCAGGCGGCGCACGCGATCTCGCCGCTGGGAATGCAGCGGCCGGTCAGCAGCAACCTGTGGCTCGGGGACGAGAGTCGTGGCATCGCCTGGCAGACGGAGAGCCTCGAATGGGCGCAGGGAAAGGACGTGGCGCGGCAGGTTGAGGTGTCTCCCGCCGGCGTCTGGCGCACGAGCTTCATCGACACGCCGACCGATCTCACCAGCCCCTACACCGCTCGATTCGCGCTGACTTACACGCCCACAAAGCCCGTGTCGCTGCGCAAGTCGCGTATCTTTCACGGCGCCTATTATGGGATGGACGAGGTCCGGCCGGCCGGCAAGCTCGACATCCCCGCGAAGGGACACATCGACCTCGACGGCGGCACGCTGGAATGCTGGATCAAGCCGACGTTCGACACGAACGAGACGTACGATCCTAAGCGAGATCGCTCCGACTACAACAGGGTACTACTCACCCTTCCCACCAGCGCCGGCCAGGTCATCATCGTCTACTACAACGCCGACGACCGCAACTTCCGCGCGCTGCTGGTCAGCGGGCCGGGAACCTACAAGGCAATCCTCAGCGCCCCGGCGCAGCTCCCTACCGGGCAGTGGAGCTACCTCGCACTGTCGTGGGGCGACAAGCTGCGCATCGGCGTCAACGGTAAGGTCGCCGAGTCCAACATCACCGGCTCCGTCACCGGCAGCCTCGACGGCCAGAACCTCGACTTCAGCCTCGCCAGCTTCCAAATGAGCGACTTGCGGGTGTCCGGGGTGCAACGGGCCATCGACCGGGCGCCCTCGGCTCCGTTCGCGACGGACGCCCAGACGCTTCTCTTGCGGCGCTGCGACAATCTTGCCGACACGCAGTCCTGCGCGCTCGTCGACGGCAAGTTCGGCAAAGCCCTGACCAGCTCCGCTGACGAGTCCGCAGTGGCTCAGCTCGCCCGCGAGGGCAAGCGCATCGTCATCTTCCACGAGAATTGGTCGCGCTACGAAGGCTACCCGGATCTGGCGCAGGTTGAGAAGCTCAAGCGCATCGCCGACGCCTGCCACAAGCAGGGGATGCTGTTCCTCGTCTACTTCGATCAGCTCATGTCCGACGCCGCGCCCGAGTGGAAGGGCATGGAGTATGACTTCATGGCCACCCCGGAGCGGATGTGGTATCACCGCGACGACGTGAAGCAGGACTGCTATGTGTCGTGCGTCGACGGGCCTTACGGGGACTTGCTGCTCGACGGCATCGCGAAGCTGGCCGACCAAGCCGGCATCGACGGAGTCTACATGGACGGCACCACCGTCCCGTGGGATTGCGACAATCCGACGCATCCGGACTGCGGCGAGTACCTCGGCGACGGCGCCTACCGCGCTCACTGCCCGATCCGCGCGACGCGGGAGTTCATGAAGCGCCTGCGCTCGATCTTCGCCCAGCGCCGCAAGGAGTTCTTCCTCGACGCCCACACCGGCGGGGCGATCAACATCGCCACGCAGTCCTTCTGCGACGGGTACTACGATGGCGAGCATCTCGCCCGCTACAAGCCCGGCTTCCACCTGCGGCTGGACGTGTATGCCGCCGCCTATATGGGCAGGCAGTTCGGCTTCCGGGGCGAGCTTCTGCCGAATCGCATGTCGATGGACGAGGCGCTGGCCATCTGTCTCATCCACGACTCGGCAACCCGGGGCGAGCCGGCCTTCGTTGACCTCGCCTGGGGCGACTATGAAGATGCGCAGACTCAGTACATCCCCTACTGGGAGCGATCGTCTCTATATGGCGTTGCACCGGCGCAAGTGCTCGGAAGCCTGTATCTGAAGCCGGATCGAGCGCTTCTGGTTCTCGGCAGCCAAACGGACAGTCCTGTCGACTGCCGCGTCAACGTGTCGAACCTGCTGCGGAAACTCCCGGCGGGGGTCATCGCAAAGGACGCCGTCACGCACGAGGCGGTGCCGATGAGCGGCGGCGTGCTGAGCTTCCCGATGGCCGCGCGAGGGTGGCGCATGGTGGAGATCAAGCGATGATCGACCACTGCATCCGGTCGGTGGCGCTGCCGCGAAAATGGAGTGGGCACTGCAATCCTGTCGGGGCCACTGATTGCGGATGGTGTACGGCATCAGCGACAATGCAGTGGCAGCGACAATCCTGTCGCGGAGTTCACCGGCGGGGGCGGATCCTCCCCGACAATCCTGTTGCGCGTGGGGTCCTGCCGAGGCGGGATCTCGCCCGCCAACGCCGCTGCCGTTAGTCGTTCCCCTCCCGGCACGGGAGGGGTGCCCGCGCAGCGGGCGGGGTAGGTCGCCGTTGCCATGACGATTGCTTCCGAAAACAAACCGCCTGCCTCCGCCCGGTCGGGCCGGATGGTCCAGCTTGACCTCCTGCGCGGGGTCGCCATCCTGCTCGTGCTCGGGGCGCATCTCCCGCTGCAGTCCCAATTCTCGGGGATGCTGTGGCCGGCCGCGCGCTGCTGGGAGTGCATCGGCTGGACGGGCGTGGACCTCTTCTTCGTGCTGAGCGGCTTCCTGGTGGGCGGGCTGTTGCTGCAGGAATTGCGCACGACCGCGCATCTGGACGTTCGCAGGTTCGTCATCCGCCGCGGTCTGAAAATCTGGCCCGCATACGCCGTGTACATCGGGTTCGTGCTTCTCATCATCAGCTACGGCGAGGGCGCATTCGCCGGCGGGCTGCATCTCGCGGGTCTGCGCGCGGCGCTGACGCAGCTTCTCCCCAATCTCCTGCACGTCCAAAACTACCTGGGCACGCCCCGAGACCACACATGGAGCCTCGCCGTCGAGGAGCACTTCTACCTCCTGCTCCCCCTTGCGCTTTTCCTGGCGACGCGCCGCAGCCGGGGGAAGCCCATCGCCTCCATCCCCGCAGTCCCGGTGATTGCGGTCCTGCTTGTTGTGCTGTGCACTCTCTACCGCTGCGCCAGATACGCGTGGGGGCCGTTCGACATGGACGCCCTGCTATGGCGGACACACTGCCGTGTGGACGGCCTGTTCCTCGGCGTCCTGATCGCGTACCTGCACCATTTCAGATACTCCACTCTCGCCTCCATCGCCCGCTATCGCGCGGCTTTGCTGTGCGCCGGCGTCGCGCTCGTCAGTCCGATGGCGATTGCCAATCACTTGACCCACGCCTGGGTGCCGACAGTCGGCGTCACGATGCTCTACCTGGGGTATGCGTGCTTCCTGATCGTGATGGTGTTCACAGCGCCCGGTGTTGGGCTACTCGGGCGGCTGTGTACCAGTGCGGCGGGTCGGGCGGTGGCTTTCATCGGCTACTACAGCTACAGCATCTACCTGTGGCATCTCGATGTCGGCCACTACCGCCTGCAATCGGCGCTCTCGCGCGGCTTCCTCGGCCAGTTGGACGACACCTGGCGATGGCTGATCGCGACCGGCCTGTATGTGGCGCTTGCCATCGTCGGCGGAGTGGTCATCGGGCGGGCCGTGGAAATGCCCGGCCTCGCCCTGCGCGACCGCCTGTTCCCCAGACGCGCAGCCGCAGTCGAGTCGCCTCCCACCGAACGCGGCACGCTCGTCGAAGCCCTTCCCGAGGCGTGAAATCGCCGCCGCTGACACGTCGGGTCCCGTCGAGCCCTGGCCATCAGCCGTCCCCTCCATACCCGCCTGCGGCGGGTTCCACGGGAGGGGTGGCCCCGCGTAGCGGGGACGGGGTGGGGCCGTCCTGGCACGGTAGAGTGACAATCCTGTCGCGCGGGGAGCAGGTCCCTCGCCCGTCGCGCCCTGGCCATCAGCCGTCCCCCTCCATACCCGCCTGCGGCGGGTGGGAGGTGTGGCCCCGTGTAGCGAGGACGGGGTGGGGCCGTCCTGTCGCGCGCACTGCCCGCAACCGTGCCCGTTCGCGTCACTTTCTTGACACCGCTTCTAGCAGCATCTATACTCGGCATTAGACTGTAAAGTCATCGGATGATACATACTAAGGTGGGTTGCCTGTGGCCGCAAACTACTGTCCACGGTGCGGGTTTCTAAATCCTCCTGGCCGTGGTGGGTGCCTGCTGTGCTATGAGTTCTTGCTTAGCAATGAGAGCGGGGCCGCCTGCCCGTCTCCGAACTGCGGGCACAACAATCCGCCGGGATCAAAGTTCTGTCAGGCCTGCGGGACGGCCCTCGACCCCACCGTGCTTGCGGCTCCCACTATCCCGGCCGCTGCAGCCGCCGTCATTTCCGCCACCGGCGGCGCATCGGCGGAGCACCACGGCGACTTCGTCCAGGGCGGGGAGGACGACTTCCTGAGCGGCGAAACCCTCGGCGGGTCGGGCGATACGTTCGCGCACGGCGGGCCGGACACGATGGCTCCGTCGGCCCCTGCGGCCGCCCCGGCCCCGGCTCCCGCCGCGCCTGCGGAACCGGAAGAGGAGTACATGCCGCCGCCGCTGCCGTCCATCGCGGCCGCGGCGCCTGCCTCGGGCGCTATCGCCCCGCCGCCATCTCCGCCGGGCATGATAGCGCCGCCACCTCCGCCTCCGGGGGCCATCGCACCGCCGCCTCCGCCGGCTCCAGCCGCCGAAGAGGATTTCATGCCGCCGCCGCTGCCCTCCATCGCGCAGGCGCCGGTCGCCGCGCCACCGCCGCCTCCGCCGGGGGGCGAAGAGGACTTCGCGCCGCCGGCTCCTCCGCCGGCGCCGAGCCAACCGCAGAAGAAGAAGGACGACCTCGAGGTCGTCCAGGATGACGACGAATTCGGCAACTGGTCATTGGAGCCATAATCCGCAGCGGTAGAGGCAGTTGCAGGAAGTCGCTGAGTCAACTGTAGGAGCGGTCTCCAGACCGCGGTTGCCATTGATGTGCCGCCACACTAACCTGCAACCATCCCTATAGACGTTGCCTCAGCACAGAATCTCAACTTGGTCGCACTCTGGGGAGTGCTCTTACAGACTTCCGCAACCGCCTCGACAAACCGCCCGCAGCCAACAGTGATTCCTATGTCGGACCTTAGCGCTCGTTTGCAGTGTGTGATGGAGCGCATGATCGCTGCCTGCGAGCGAGCCGGGCGCAACCCTGCCGAGGTCACATTGGTCGCGGTCAGCAAGACCCGATCGCCCGGCGAGGTTGTGGAGGTCTTGCAGACCGGCCACTGCGACTTGGGGGAGAATTATGTCCAGGAACTCATCGAGAAACGCGACGCCGTCGAGGTGTCGGGATTTGCGATGGGTCGTTGGCATTTGATCGGCCATCTGCAGACCAACAAGGTCAAGTACATCGCACCCTTTTGCCATCTCATCCACACCGTCGACAGCGCCAAACTGGCCCAGGAGATCGACCGCCGGGCCGCCGGGCAGAATCGCGTCCAGCCGATCCTCCTGCAGGTGAACATCGGGGAAGAGGAGACCAAGTGCGGCGCGGATGTGGAATGCCTGGGCGACCTGGCCCAAAGCGTCCTCGAGCTTGAACATATCGAGCTACAGGGCCTCATGGTCATCCCGCCGCCGGTGGCGGACCCCGAGGAGGCCCGGCCCTACTACCGCCGGACACGAGAGCTGGCGGAGGGGCTGCAGTCCGCAGGCGTTCCGGCCGGTCACATGCGTCATCTCTCGATGGGCATGTCCCACGACTTCGAGATTGCCGTCGAGGAGGGCGCAACACTCGTCAGGGTGGGCACAGCCGTTTTCGGCCCGAGGGGGGCGTAAGCGGCGTAGTCAACGTGTCGCATCGCGGCGCGCTTTACCCAAGCTGTGGGGTGTCCGGGGCGCGCGAAGCGCGATAGCGGACAGGGACCCCACAGCCCCAGCGCACCTTCAGACAGACCATACATCGCAGTCCCTGCAATCATAGCACCTCATCACGCAAACATTCGCAGCTCACATCATCGCAAGCGGGAGGTACCGCGAAATGGCATCTGCAAACGGGATGCTGGCACGAGTCAAAGACTGGTGGCACGACAGCGCCAAGGGCGCCCCGGACGACACTTACGGCCCCCACCCGGACACCCAGGCAGTTCACGACGAACGGGAGGATGGTGTCTATCCCCTCCACCCTGACCGCCACGAGGCAGCGACCTGCCCCATCGTGCGGGCTGAGCCGACGACCATGGCCGAGGCAACGCCGGTTGCCGACGAGATCAAGCGGCAGATTCCGGTCGTCCTCAATCTCGAAGGCGCGACACCCGACGAAGCCCGCCGCATCAAGGACTTCCTGGGCGGGGTCACATACGGCCTCAACGGGTACATGCGCAAGATCGCCAGCCGGGTCTACGTGTGCGCTCCGTTCGACATGCCGGTCGAGAAGCTGATTCTCGACTCGTCGAAGCAGGGCGCGTCGCGCTACACGCATGACACGCCCGGCGACCCCGCGCCGTAGCGGCAGCCGCAAAGCCGCCGCGTGAGGTGGGCCGGATGAGTGTGCGGAGGGGAACGCGTGGGGCGGGCGTCTCGCCCGCCAGCCGTCAGTCGTTGCCACGCACAAGCCAGGTTCGGCCACGCCAGGCCCGCCTGCTCCTTGGTGTCGGGAAGCGGCAGGACGACTGCATTTCCCGCCGAGAGTAGATGACGAAACGATGGAAACCCCTTACAAACTGGGCGTCATAGGCACGGGTGCGATGGGCGGCTCTCTCGTGCGAGGGTTCGTTGCCGCCGGGGCGCTGCGTCCCGACCAAATCGTCCTTGCCGACGCCGACACAGTCAAGCGCGATGCTCTCGCGGCGGAACTCGGCGCGAATGTAGGCTCGAATGAGGACGCCATCGCCGCAGCCGAGGCGACCCTGATCGCCGTCAAGCCCCAGGTCCTTGCCGAGGCCCTCGCGTCTCTCGCCGCGTCGGTGCGCCCCGGTCACCTGGTGATCTCGATCGCCGCCGGAGTGCCGATAGCGCGCCTGCAGGAGCTCTTGGGCGGGAATGCGCGAGTCATCCGCGTCATGCCGAACGTGCTTTGCACCGTGGGAGCCGCAGCCTCGGCCTACGCGCCGGGCGCGGGAGTCACCTCGGCCCAGGCGGAATTCGCGGGCAAGCTGCTCGCCACCGTGGGCACAGCCCAACAGGTGGAGGAGAAGCTCCTCGATGCCGTGACCGGCCTGTCGGGCAGCGCCCCCGCATACGTGGCCCTGGTGATCGAGGCCCTTGCGGACGGCGGCGTCGCGGCCGGCCTGCCGCGCTCGGTGGCCCTGCCGCTGGCCGCCCAGACCGTCCTGGGAGCCGGCAAATGGGTGCTTGAGAATGGCGCCCCGGCGGCGCTCAAGGACCTCGTGACCTCGCCGGGCGGCACCACGATTGCGGGTCTGCGGGAGCTTGAGGCGGGGGGCTTGCGTTCCGCGCTGATCGAAGCCGTTGTCGCCGCTACCGAGCGCAGCAAGGAATTGGGGCGCTGATGGTGAAGTGGGTGGATTGCCTGTGATCGGCCTGTCTCCGGCGGGGCTTGTGCACTCCGTCTTTGAAGCCTACTATCTCATCCTCATCATCCGCGCGGTCCTCAGTTGGATGCCGGGCACCCGCCGCAGCCCCGCCTTCGTGAACTTCGCCCGGACCATCTACCTGCTCACCGAACCCCTGCTGTCGCCGATCCGCAGGGCGTTGCGCCCGTACATGGGCGGCTCCCCCATCGACTTCTCGATCATCATCCTGTGGCTCATCCTGGGGGTCGCCGAGCAGGTGCTGGCCCGGGTTCTCTACTGACCCCACGGCTGCCTGACGCCGGGGCGTGCGGCGCGGCCTCTGGCCCACGTCTTGTGAGAGGCTGACCGGATAGCCAGGATGAAGGGCGTACGGCATTCGACCACAGTCGTCATGCCGGTTTCCGGCACTCTGGAACGATGACAACGGCCCTACCCCGT